>JAZUEY010000097.1:0-3306 GCA_045640405.1 Candidatus Limivicinus sp. | reverse complement strand
ACAATATTTACAAAGCGGACGGAAATAGGAATAATCCTTCTGTCCGCTTTTTCGTTTGGGTTATACTATTTTTATTCGACATATCCCGCTTTTTTGCGGGGAGCGTTCCAGAATCGTATTCGGAATCTTGCTGAGCCATTTGCGGCTGAAATAGGTGTTGCCATAATAGGCATCGAAGTTGCCGACGGGCAGCACAACCCATTCGGTATCTTCCTGCCTGTTGGCAAGGCAGAAACAGATCACGTCAGATACCACCTCAAAAGGTACTTCGTTCAGATCAGTCTGTTTCAACTGCTCCGCAATATCATCCGTCAAGCGATAATTTTCCGTCCGCAGCGGTCCGGCTTCAAGAGCATCGGCAAGAATATCATCAAAGCGCAGCGTCCATGCCCCTTTTGTATTGAGCGCGAAGATCGGCACCTGATACTTCCGTACCTGCTTCTGCCACTCGCGTGTAAAGCTGCGAGAGATTTTGTCGCACGCTTTCTGCGCATTGACGCTTGTAAGCTCCGGATGCTTTCGTACAAAACGTATGACATTCTTCACGTGTTGCCAGTACCATCCCTCGCCGTTTTCGTTTACAAGCTCAGGAAAATCTTTTGAAAGAAAGCCGAAATCCACAGTGGGATCAGATTCCTTTTCTTTGTCCGGCACACTGCACCAAGCACATAGGGCATTTCGGGCATACTCAACACGGGCATAGGGATCACCGCCCCGCAGACTGCCGTCAGCATGATGAAACAGATATCCCCGTGCAAGGATCGTCAGGATACGGGACATCCCTACGTATTCCGTAATCGTTTCAAAGGTCATTCTGCCGAGATAGGATGTGTCCCGCTTGCCGGTTGCCGTATAGGATACCGGCTCCGTGTATGCCTTATACTCTTTCCATTCGTTTGTCATTTACGGAACATCCTCCTTTTCTTCGGCGTTTTCTCTGTGAACGGCTCGAATACGTGGCTTCTGTCGCAAGTGAGCTCCAGCACGACCGCAGGCAGCACTTCAAGAGCAAACTGCCGCTTGCCGAGTGCTATCGCACACTTGGCCGCTTCCTCAAAATCAAAACGGTTTCTCGCCATCGGCGGCTGCAACGCCATCACACAGCGGCGGACGATTTCTTCTTTATAATCACGGGAGTTTGCAATACCATTGAGCAAAAATACAAGGTCTTTGCTATCGCCTTTTTGAGCGAAGAGATTTTTCTGTATCTGTCGGCTGCGGTGAAGATCATCCATATCACAAATAATGTCACCGAGAATTCGGTATCCGCTACAGCGGAAATCACAGAATAGATCGGCATATTCATACCCATATAATCCGGGCAGTATCTCCGTAAGCACTATCTCCCGATCTTCGGGAGGTGTCAGATGCCACTGCCTTTCGGATAACAGCAGACGACTTCTTAGTATCTTATCAGAGGACGCACGGTCAAATGCCGCATAAAGCTCATCGACGGTAGCCTGTTTAGCTTTTAAGAAAGCAAGAGGAATGATCCTCTTGCCTTTTTTGTTTTGGCCCTTTAGGGACAAGAAACCACCAGCTTGGCTGGTGGAATAAAAAGCTTATAGCGAAAAAGAAGCCTCCAATGATAGGATAGAGCAGGTTCGCCAACCGCAATATCAATCAAAGGAGGATTTGTCATGAATGATGACATAAACAGTTTATCGCACTCAAAGTGGAGATGCAAGTATCATATAGTGTTTGCACCGAAATACAGGCGCAGGGAAATATACGGAGATATCCGTAAGGATATCGGAGTAATCCTGCGAAAACTGAGTGAGCAGAAGAATGTGGAAATAATAGAAGCGGAACTATGTCCGGATCATGTACACATGCTGGTAAGCATCCCACCGAATCTGAGTGTGTCACAGTATGTAGGATATCTAAAAGGGAAAAGCAGCCTGATGATATTCGACAGACATGCGAATTTGAAATACAGGTACGGCAACAGACATTTCTGGTGTAGAGGGTATTACGTAGATACGGTAGGAAAAAACGAAAAGAAGATAGCCGAGTACATAAGAGAGCAGTTACAAAGCGATATAGCAGAGGACCAGATAAGTCTGAAGGAGTTCGTGGACCCGTTTACGGGTGAAAAGAATAAAAAGACATAAAAACAGGCCGCTTTAGCGGCGGCCTGAAACATTAATGCGATTGGCGGGCTTTTCATGCATCTTGAGATGCAGCTGGTACTAGGCCCTTCTAGGGCCTGTGCAAACCACGCGTTTTACGCGTGGTTTTGATTTGGTATTTATTGAAGTTACAGTTACCGCCGGTTGGACGGAAGCCAGATGTGCTGCGCTTCTGCTGCCCGGATCAGTTCTTCCCGGAAGTCCGGGTGGGCAACGGAGATGAGGGCATCCGCCCGTTCCCAGGTGCTCCGCCCGGCCAGTTCCGCAATTCCGAATTCGGTGACGAGGGACCAGACCTGCGTGCGGGGCGTGGTGATGATGTCGCCCTCCGTAAACCGGGGAAGAATCCGGGAGTGAACCGCTCCGGATCTGTCGGTAAACGTGGAACTCATGCAGAGGAAGGAGTGACCACCCCGGGAAGCACTGGCTCCCGTGATGAAGTCCAGCTGGCCGCCGGTTCCGCTGATCTGGCGGGTCCCGGTACTCTCCGAGGAAACCTGCCCGTACAGATCCGCATTCAGACAGCCGTTGATGGAAATCATATTGTCGATGGAGGAAATAACGGCGGGGTCGTTGACATAGCTGAGGGGAAATCCCAGAATATCGTCATTGTCATTCAGCCAGTCGTAGAGCTCCCGGCTGCCGATCGCAAGGCCCAGAACGCTCTTGCCCGGATGAATATTCTTGCGGGCATTGGTGAGCTTTCCCGCCCGATAGAGATCATAGTAGGCATCGGAACAGAGCTCGGTATGCATGCCCAGATCTTTCAGATCCGAGTCGACGATGAGGCGGCCCAGCGCATTGGGCATCCCGCCGATGCCGAGCTGCACGGTGGCACCGTCGTGAATATAAGGAAGAACATAGGAGGCAATCCGGCTGTCGATTTCCGTTGGCTCCGGGTTCTGCATGCCCCAGGGCTCCCGGTATCCGGCTTCCACAATGGCATCGACCCGGGAAACATGGATTTTCGTTTCCGGACCGCCGTGAATCCGGGGCAGTGCCTCGTTGACTTCTACGATGATCTTTTCCGCAACTGACAGCGGGGGACTGACGGCACCGAGCGCGCCGGAAAAGCTGAAGCAGCCGTCCTCGTCCATCGGGGCGACGGAAATCATCGCCACATTGACGGTGAGGAAGTTTTTATAGTACCAGGCCAGATCCCGGAACAGCATCG
>JAZUEY010000096.1:0-30862 GCA_045640405.1 Candidatus Limivicinus sp. | reverse complement strand
TAGGGCTGGTTGAGCAGACGGCAGGTGGGTGTGGTGAGGTCGTAGGCCAGAGCCCAGCCGGAAGGCAGCATGCTTTCCTCCACGGTTCCGACGGCCCAGAGGTCCGGGTGGTTGTTCGGATAAACATCCAGCGAACCCGGGAACACCTGGTTCCAGTCTCCGCCGGCAATGACGTAGTTGCCCTTTTCGTATTCGCTCTGGATGAATTCCATGAGCTGCCTGGTCTGGGCAATCTTACCCTCGCCGCTGTCGTAGGCCTCCAGGTGGAAGTTTACGACGACAAACTCCTTGTCGCTGCCTTCAACGGGCAGACGGGAGACGAGCAGACATCTCTTGAGGTTGGCAATCTTGAGCGGCCAGCTGAAGGGGCAGGGCAGAGAGTGTCTGTCGGCCGATTCGATTTCATAGCCGGTGGTCGTCAGGACACCGGATTTTATGGTGGCTATCGGGGGCCACGGGAAAGGCACAAAGTCACAGACATAGTTATAGCCGATGGCATCCATGCCGCGCGTGAAATAATCTCTCTCGTCTATTTTGTAAGTTCTGGAGGAGCGCTCATCCACTTCCTGAAGCATGTAGATGTCCGCATTGGCTTCGTTGAGCGAAGCGCTGACACCGTCGATATAGCGGCGAACCTGCGCCTCGTCCGGCACGGGGGCGTTTCCGCCGCCGTCCATCACAAAGTCACATTCCTTGCCGAGACCGCAGTACCCGATATTCCAGGAGACGACGGTGACATCCTCTCCGACGGGAATTCTCTCGCCGGACGCCGTTCCGCGCACTTCGGCCGCAACGACGGGGCCCGGATTGTACTCGCGGATGGTCAGATAAGCGAAAAACAGGGCCGCTATGGCAACAATGGCAACCAGCACCCAAAGCAGAACTTTTAAGAACTTTTTCATAAAAACCTCCGGCAGACAACTGCCAAGTATTTTCTTGTCAAGCGTTCCTTATTGTAATATAATTTCCCCGATATTACAAGCATAGGAGACATCGACCAAATGGACTACAACCATATAAAAAACCAGGATCCGGAAGTCTACGCTTCCATGATGCGCGAGCTGGAACGCCAGCGCGACCACATCGAGCTCATAGCTTCCGAAAACTTCGTCTCCCCGGCGGTTCTCGAGGCGATGGGATCCCATCTTACCAATAAATATGCCGAGGGTTACCCCGGTGCCAGATACTACGGCGGATGCCAGTTTGTGGACGAAGTGGAAGAACTAGCCCGCGAAAGAGCCAAGGAACTCTTCGGCGCGGACCACGTCAACGTGCAGCCGCACTCCGGTTCCCAGGCAAACGTGGCCGTCTATCTCGCCCTGCTCAAACCGGGTGATAAAATCATGGGAATGGACCTCTCCCACGGCGGTCATCTGACGCACGGCAGCCCCGCTTCCATCTCCGGAAAATACTTCAGCACCGTCTTCTACGGCGTATCCGCCGAGATGGAAACCATAGATTACGACCGGGCCCGCGAAATCGCGCTGGAGGAGAAGCCTCGGATTATCATCGCCGGTGCCTCCGCCTATCCGCGTTTTATAGACTTTGCCAAAATGCGCGAAATAGCCGATGAAGCCGGAGCCTATTTAATGGTCGACATGGCACACATTGCCGGTCTCATTGCGGCCGGTCTGCACCCGTCCCCCGTCCCGTATGCCGACGTTGTGACCACTACGACGCACAAGACGCTCCGCGGTCCCCGCGGTGCCATGATTCTCTGCAAACAGGACCTCGCCAAGAAGATTGACTCCGCCGTCTTCCCCGGTTCCCAGGGAGGTCCGCTGATGCATGTGATAGCAGGCAAGGCCGTAGCCTTCGGTGAAGCTCTCAAGCCCGAGTTCAAGCAGTATCAGCAGCAGATTCTCAGCAATGCCCAGGCTCTCGCCGCCAGTCTGCAGGAAAACGGCATCCGCCTTGTCTCCGGCGGAACGGACAACCACCTGATGCTGGCCGATGTCATGAGCAAGGGCCGCACGGGTGCCCAGGTTCAGCAGCTGCTTGACGATGCGAACATCACCGCCAACAAGAACACCATCCCGTTCGACACGCAGGGTGTCCGAGCCACTTCGGGCGTCCGGCTCGGCACACCGGCCGTCACCTCCCGCGGCATGAATGAGAACGATATGAAAGAAATCGGCCGCTTCATCGCAACCCTGGTTGAAAAGGGCGAAGAGGCCGTCCCGCAGATTAAAAACGAAGTTCTTGAGCTTTGCTCAAGCCATCCTCTGTATCCGGAGCTTTAAGATATGCTGAAATCTACAAGAACGAATACCGCAGCGAGCGACACCTCCGCTCTGCTGCACGGAATAGCGGCCGACGGCGGTCTCTATGCGCCGGATGTCATCCCCTCATTTGACTATGAGGCATACCGTGGCAAGTCCTATGCCGAGCTGGCTTCCGCGGTTATGGGTACTCTTCTGCCGGGCTTTGCTCCCTGCATAGAAGAAGCCGTCAAGGTCTACGCCGCCAAGTTTGACGATGAAGCCGTCACCCCGCTGCGCAAAGTGGGCGGGCGCTACATTCTCGAGCTCTGGCACGGCCCCACCTCCGCCTTCAAGGATCTGGCACTCTCGGTGCTCCCCTATTTTATGAGCTACGCGCGCAAAGCCGAAGGGCTTGACGAAAAGGTCGTCATCCTCACGGCCACCTCCGGCGATACCGGCAAGGCGGCCCTGGAAGGCTTCCACGATGTCGACGGTACCGAAATCGTCGTCTTTTTCCCGGACGGCGGCGTTTCGAACATGCAGCGGCTGCAGATGGTCACCCAGGAGGGAAACAACGTCCGCGTTTATGCGGTCCGCGGCAATTTTGACGACTGCCAGCGCGGCGTAAAGGAGACCTTCGCCGTTCCCGCTCCGGGCGTATTCCTATCCTCCGCCAACTCCATCAACATCGGCCGTCTGGTACCGCAGGTTGTCTATTACTTCTATGCCTATCTGCTCTCCGGTGCGACGGGTCCTCTCGACTTTGTGGTACCCACCGGCAACTTCGGCGACATTCTGGCCGGTTACATTGCCAAAAAGATGGGGCTCCCCGTCGGCAAGCTGATTTGCGCCAGCAACGCCAACAATGTTCTCTACGATTTCCTCACCACGGGCACCTACGACAAGCGCCGTGAGCTGATAAAGACCACCTCTCCTTCGATGGACATTCTGGTTTCCAGCAATCTCGAGCGCCTGCTCTGGTACGCCTCCGGCGAGGACGGAGAATATGTCTCCTCCCTGATGAAGGAACTGAATGAAAACGGCATCTACACCGTGAGCGACAGCGTCCTGTCCGCCATACGGGAAGATTTCTCCGCCGCCTTCTGTGACGAGGCCCTTTCCCGCGAGACGATTCAAAAAATCTGGGAAGAAGAACATTATCTGATGGATCCGCACACTGCGGTTGCCTTTTCCGGTGCTCCGGAGGGCAGCGTGGTGCTCTCCACCGCTTCCCCCTTCAAGTTCCCCGCAGCTATCGAGGCCGCCATCGGTACCTCCATCGCTTCCACCGGCCTGACGCCGCCGAAGAATCTCGTAAATCTCGAGCAGAGGCCGGTTCTCCACCCCGACGTTATCGACAGGGCGGATATCATCAAAGTAAGCCTGAACAAAGGAGACTGCAAATGAACATAGTATGTTTTGACATGGAATCCGTTCTGACGCCGGAAATCTGGATTGCCTTTTCCGAAGTCAGCGGCATACCCGAGCTGAGAAGAACCACACGCGACGAACCCGACTACGACAAGCTGATGCGCTGGCGCATCGGCCTGCTGAAAGAGCACGGTCTCGGCATCAAGGAAGTGCGCGACGTTATTTCGAACATTGACCCGCTGCCCGGTGCGCGGGAGTTCCTCGACAAGCTGCGCCGCAATGTGCAGTGCGTCATACTGAGCGACACGTTTGAAGAATTTGCCGGTCCTCTGGTTGAAAAGCTCGGCATGCCTCCGATATTCTGCAATTCTCTCGTCATCGATGACGAAGGCTTCATAGCCGCTCATACGATGCGCATCAGCCACTCCAAGCTCTCGGCCGTGCGTGCCTTCCAGTCCATCAATTACGACGTAATCGCCGTGGGCGACAGCTACAACGACCTGGAGATGCTCAACGCCTCCAAGGCCGGCTTCCTCTTCAACTCCACACCCGAGCTGAAGGCGGCCAACCCGCAGCTCACCGCGGTGGACGATTTCGAAACACTCTATACCGAAATAGAAAAGGCTCTGCATTAAGCAGAGCCTTTTATCGTATTCAGATATTCGCTTACGCCGGCCTGGATTGCCGAGGCACTGTCCTCCGCGTCCAGGTTTGCTTTTATGATTCGCCAGACGTCCTCGTTCGGGTCATTGATTTTGGTGGTGGTCCGTATCAGTTCCTTCAGCTTGGCCGCCTGAACATCCGTCAGCGGATAATAGCTGACGGGGGTAAAGTCGCTCATGTACATCGTCCCGACGGCGTAGATGCGGGGATTTCCGTCCTCGTCGTAGAGCTGCTTGCCGGTCGTCTTGCCGAGGATGGGCGTGACCTCCATCGCTTCCGAGAGCTTCTCGTTGAACACGTTGACGCTGCTCGGGAAGCTGTCGAGCTTTCGCTGGTAATCGTCCGTAAAGAAGATGCGCAGGAAATCCCAGGCGGCGGCCTTGTTGAGGCATTCCGCGCTCATGGCGAGATTCCCGCCGTCCTGCAGCGAGACAACGGACAGCATGTTGCCCGTTCCCTTCTCCGTGGGATAGCCGACGCAGGTAACATCGGTATCGAACTCAAACCCGGCATGCATGAAATCCTCAAAGCCGTAGATGACGGTGGGCAGAAGCATCTGGTAGCCGTTGCGTATGCGCATGTCGGCATAATCATTCTCCGTCCAGCCGTGGTGCTCATAGTCAAAGTTTACCGGGAAGCTTTCGGCGAAAGCCAGCATGTTTTTAAACTCGCTGCCCGAGAAGTCACAGCTCAGGGTCTCCCAGTCTATAAACCGGTTGAGATCCATGGCGAGTAGGGTCCGGAGCATGTCGTCTCTCGTGGCGGTTACATCAAAACCGTCGCAGCCTTCGGGCATGGTCGCGAGGGCGTTGTAATACTTCTGCAGATTCCAGCCGGGGTTGTCTCCCACCGTTTCGGCCGCCCCTATGACGGTCTCGATGGCGAAGCCGGAGCAGGTACAGTAGAGCCCGCCGTCGACTTCGAGAGCCACCAGCACATTATTGAAAAAGTCGGCCCGTTTAATCTGTGCATCGGCATCGATATACGGATACAGGTTTTCCAGCAGACCGGATGCCGCCATCGCGGAATACGGGAGGGACTGCATGTCCAGAATGTCCGGCATGTGGCCGCCCAGATGCCCGTCAACATAGGCGCGGAAGGCCTGTTCGCCGGTTTCTCCGCCGGTGTATTGGGAATAGTCCTCGATGTCGATGCGCACGTCGTTCCGGCCGGTATTGAAGGCCGAAACGGCATCGATAAGACTGTAGCTCGGGTTCAGCGTCGCCAGCTTGAGGACCGTCTTCTCGGAGGCCGGGTCGTAGGCCGTGCGCGTTACGCGGCAGATTCGGCCGTCGGTCATCATAAAGGTATATCCGTCTTCCAGGGGGTAGACCCTGCCGGCTATTCTGGCCGCATTCACATTGACGCCCGTCCAGTTGAAGAGCTCCTTGCCGACATTCGAAGACGATGAAAAACCGTAAAGATTGGTACCCACCGAATACAGGAACGTGTATTCTCCGGTTCCGTCGTAAACGGAGGTCCCGTAGTCCGGGTCGAGACGGGCCAGCTCCGCATAGGTTCCGCTATCCGAATCGAGGGTACAGACGAATGGTTCGCCGTCCCGGACAGCAACGGCTCCGCAGCGGCCGTCTCCGAGGCTGACAAGCCCGGTGACATTGCTGCCCAGCTCATAGGAATCCAGAACAGCCCCCTTGCGGGAGATGCGGAAAACGCCCGTTTCGCCGGGAACGAGGAAATCATCCCCGCAGCAGACAAGAGACCCGCCCGTCAGGACGGCCTCTTCGCCAAGGCTTATCTCGCGCTTTTCAAGTTCCTTGCCGTCGCCGCGCAGGTGGCGCAGATACCAGACGGTTTTAAACTCCCGGTAGTCCTCGCCTTCGACCCAGTCCTCAGGCTTGTCGGGTGCACTGGACCCGCTGTTGTAGAGATACTCGAGCGTGTAGATTTCACCTTCGGCGTCCAGTGTCAGCGCGCTGAAGTTGCTGACGGAGGAGAACTTCTTCCAGCCCTCCGCGTTGTACGACTCGGGAAGAGACTGGTATCGGTCCAGCAGCGTGACGTTGCCGTTGTTCTCGGCGAAACAGAGCCTGGTCTCGTAGACGTTGTAGCGGCCGTCATTCACGACCTCTTCGTCTTCCTTCTCGGCCAGACGTATCACCTCGTCCGGAATGTCCTCTCCCGTGCACTCCTCGCCCACGGCATAGAAGCCGTCCGGCGTACGGAAAACGGGCGTCAGGGCATAGTCCGATTTAACGGCAACAAACTCCGAAGCGTAAAGAAACTCCGGAGTTGCCGTAGGCGTCGGGCTCGGCGTGGCAGCCGGAACGGCTTCTTCTTCCGCTCCGCAGGCGCACAGCATCAGCCCGGCGATAATGATTATTAAGATGATAAGAAAAGCTCTGCTTTTCAACAAAGACCTTCTCCGCTCAGTGGCATCCGCCGCATCCGCAGTCGCAGCCACCTTCCTCGTCGTGATGGCAGCCGCCACCGCATCCGCCGCATCCGCCGCCGCAGGTACCGCCGTCCACAATCGGGAGCTGGCCGGTCACGAGCATGTCTGCCGCGGTATCGGCATCACCCTGATAACCGACAACGGGAACAATGCCGTAACTCAGCAGCAGGGCCTTGGCTTCTCCGCCCATCTGTTGGGTCATGACAGCGTCTACGCCGTGCTCTTTCATCGCGTCCGCCATCTGCTGGTGACCGTGGAGACCGGAGACGTCCAGAAGCGTCTTTTCGCATTCGTCAACCGTGGCGCCGGTGTAATTATAAAGGGCAAAAGTTGTGGCGTGGCCGAAATGCTCGCCGATATCGCCTTCATCGTAACCAACTGCAATAATCATATTTTAAACTCCTTTTCTATAGCATCTGCCAGAGGGGCAACATACTGCCCGTCTATCTTCTCGACTTCGCCGGCATCGATCATCGTGGAGATGACCGGGTCTATCGGAAGCTCGGCATAATCCTTGATTTCGAATTCCCTGGCAACGTCCTCGGCTCTGGTATCACCGAAGATGCGAACCGTCTTTCCGCAGTCCGGGCACTTGTAGTATGCCATGTTTTCAACAAGCCCGACTACGGGCACGTTCATAAGCCTTGCCATGTTGACAGCCTTGGCGACAATCATAGATACAAGGTCCTGCGGGCTGGTGACTATGATGATGCCGTCGATGGGCAGGGACTGGAAGACCGTAAGCGGCACGTCACCGGTTCCGGGAGGCATGTCGACAAACATGTAGTCCACGTCTTCCCAGAGGACATCCGTCCAGAACTGGGTAACGGCGCCGGCTATGACGGGGCCTCTCCAGACGACCGGTTCGGTCTCGTTTTCCAGAATAAGGTTGATGGACATCATCTGCAGACCCGTCTCCGTGCATACGGGGTAAAGAACGTTTTCCCCGCCGGTCGCATGCTCCGTAATGCCGAAGCTCTTCGGCACGGACGGACCCGTGATGTCGGCATCCAGTACGGCCGTATTATAACCTCTTCTCTGCATTTCGGAGGCAAGCAGGCAGGTAACGAGGGACTTTCCTACGCCTCCTTTGCCGGAAACAACACCGAAGACCTTTTTGACCGATGCGCCTTCATGCAGATACTGCCTGAAATCCGCTTTTTTCGATTCGCAGTTCTCGCTGCAGTTCGAGCAGTCATGCGTGCAGTTTTCGCTCATTTTTGATTCTCCTCTATGTTTAATAATTATTGTTTATCATTCAAACAGCTTTTTCAAATTCAGGGCCGCCGCCTTGAGCTCGTTTTTGGAATAGGAGTTGTTCTCGTCCGCCAGAACCGCATTCACGGCGTCCTTGGCATTCAAACCCTTGACCATATTATCGACGATGAGTGCCTCGGGAGATACCACGTGCTCGGTTTTGTTGAAAATATAGGCATCCTCCAGTTCTATGATGACGGCGTACTCTCCCTTGTCGTAATTGCCCTTGGCCAGCAGCTGCTCCTTTACCTCGGAAGGACTGCCGCGGAAGGTCATCTCGTGCAGCTTCGTCAGGTCATTGCCCAGGCACATGCGGACGGCCCCATTCTGTTCGATAAAGAACTCCACCAGATTCATGATTCTCAGCGGGCTCTCGTAAAAGGCAAATGTCTTTGTGTCGCCGCGGCGCATTTTTTCAAGCAGCTTTTTCCTGTCCGCATTCTCGCGGGGAAAGAAGCCGTAGAACAGGAAACTGGAAAGGTCAAAGCCGGATATGGAGAGCGCCGTCACCGCGGCACAGCATCCGGGAATCCCGACAACGCGGATTCCTTCTTCGACTGCGGCCTTGATGAGCTCGTTTGCGGGGTCGGAAATGCAGGGCGTGCCCGCGTCTGTTATCACGGCGACGCTTTTGCCCTCTTTCATCTCGTTGATGAAGTACTTCGCCTTGCCGAATTCGTTGAACTTGTGGTTGGAAACCAGCTTGTTCTTGATCTCCAGCTTGTTCAGAAGAACCATCGAGCGGCGGGTATCCTCCGCGGCGATGATATCGGCCTCGGAAAGCACCTGTATGCCTCTGGGGCTCATGTCCCTGGAATTGCCAATCGGGGTAGCAACGATATATAAAGTTCCGTAATTTTCGTTCATTCAGTCTCCGAATACCCAAAGATATGTTATGCCGAAAGCCTCCCGGATGTACATGCCCAGCGAATACACGGGGTAGCCGTGCACACAGGCGACGCCTGCCGGGTCCGTGTAACCGAGAGATTTTGCCATTGTTTTGGCTCTGTACAGATGATAGGGGCTGGAAAGAATGGCCGTATCGTCGAGCCGGCCTCCGTCCTGCTCTATCAGCTTTGCGGAAAAGCCGAGATTCTCCAGAGTGGACGTGGATTTGTCTTCAAGAAGCAGACGCTCCGGGGCCACACCCCTCTCCGTGAGCCAGCTGAACATGCACTCCGCTTCGCTGATGTCCTCTCCCCGGCCCTGTCCGCCCGAAAGGACGGCCTTGGTGCCCGGGTAGGCATTGAGATACTCCTCCGCCTTCTGCATTCTGTGTATGAGGGAAAGCGTCGGATCCGTGCCGCGGACGCCCGCACCGAGGACCACGACGTAACTTCTGGGAAGGTCACGGCTCGATTTGGCATGGCTGACAATCAGCTGCTCGCAGAGGCCGAAGTAAATCAACCCGAGGCAAATAAGAACGCAGAAGATGCGCTTCAGCGAATCCGACCCGATGTTTGCTATGAGCAGGCAAAGGGCCGCGAGCCACAGGGCCCCCGATATATAAATATATCCCTTCATTCCGAAAAGCAGGAAACCCGCTCCGAGAACAAGCAGTATGATAAAAGCCGGCAGCCAGGTCTTCATATCTTTTCGGCCTGCTTTTCCGCCTTACGGGCGCGGAACTGCTTCATGTGCTCCTTGCCCAGTTCCGTGGCACGCCCCTCAAACCAGACACTGTCATAAGGGGACAGCTTCTTCCCGGGGGCAAGCTTCTCGACGGCCTGCCTGTACCAGAAGCGGGAAGACGAGGGCAGATCGATGATAAACGGCATCAAAGGCCCGAATCGGCAGTTCTGGATGCTGTGGCCGTGCTCGTGCGCCTTCAGCGTATCGTTGGCATCACTGCCGACGAACAGGAAGAGCCCCATCGAGTGGCCTACGGGCTTTTTGCCCATCTCGAACAGGACACAGTTTCCGTACTTCTGCGGCTTATGCCCCGTCGCCATGGCACCGAGAGCGGCTATTCCGCCGGCGATGTTTACCGGCAGACCCCACGTAAGATTTAAAAAATAAAACGGAAGCGGTTTCATATTGGTTATTATAGCACAATTTCGGCAAAAAGATATTCTTATTCTGTTAACGATATGGACAGAGGCCGCTTTTATGCTATAATCGTCCCCATGAAAAAAGACCGGACAAATCTTGCAATACTGGCCGCCGTGGCCGTTTATACTCTGTGGGGCTTCACCTTCATTGCCTCCAAGACCGCGCAGAACTTTGTGTCTCCCTTTGCGCTGCTGGCATACCGCTTCGACATCGCCACGCTGCTTCTGGCTCTTCCCCTGGTCTTCGGGCTGCGGCACATCAGCCTGAAGGGCAAAAAAATCGGCCATATTCTCCTGCTCGGTTCTCTGGAGCCCTGTCTCTACTTTCTGGGTGAACAGTTCGGCATTAAATATACAAACTCAGCCTTTTCCGGCGTCATGATAGCCATCATCCCCATTGTTACGCTGATTCTCGCCTCCTTCCTTCTCGGGGAACACCCCTCGAAGGCGCAGTGGCTCTTCAGCTTTCTCTCGATTGCCGGCATCATCGTCATTACGATCTGCGAAAACAAGGGCGGAGACGTCACTCTCAAGGGCTTTCTCTTCCTCACGGTTGCCGTGCTGACCGGTTCCCTGTATACGATTGTCAGCCGGAAGATATCCGACGAGTTCGGCGTATATGAAAGGACGTTCATCATGCAGTGCATGGGGGCCGTTTTCTACACGCTGCTCACGCTCCTTGAATGCCGTGGAAATCTGAGCGGTGTCATAGCACCGCTTGCGGACAGAGGCTTCGTTCTTTCGATTCTGTACCTGTCCGTCTTCGGTTCCGTGCTCGGATATACGCTCTTCAACTATGCCGTAACCAATGCTCCGACGGCAAAAGTCGTCATTCTCTGCAATCTCACCACAGTCCTTTCCGTTCTGGGCGGCGTATTCATTCTCGGGGAATCCTTCTCCCCCGTGTCCGCCGTCGCTATGATAGCTGTCATCATCGGTATCATCGGCGTGCAGAAAAACTGATAAAGGAGCCATTCATGAAAAACGACATCTTAAAGAACAAATTCTATCTGTATCTCACGGAATTTTTCTCCGGCGTTTCCGTCATGGCCGTCGAGCTGGCGGCGAGCCGCTTCATGGCACCCTATTTCAGCTCATCGCAGATTGTGTACACCATCATAATAGGTACCGTCATGATTGCGATGGCTCTCGGCAATCTCTACGGAGGTAAAACCGCCGACCGGAATCCGGACCCGGCGATTCTCTATCGCCGGATGCTTGCCGCCGCGGCCTGGATTGCCGCCATTCCGCTTCTGGGCAGATATGTCATTCTCGCCATTTCCGGCATACTTGTCATTTCGGTCAATACCAACTTTCTGACGATTGCCGCCTTTGCAGCCTGCATCATCATCTTTGTGTATCCCCTGTTTCTGCTCGGTACGGTCACTCCGTCTCTGGTCCGCTACATTATGGAAGATGCCAGCCAGAGCGGTGAAATTGTTGGCCGGCTCGGCGCCTGCAACACCATCGGCAGCATCATAGGTACCTTTCTGCCCACCTTTGTCACAATCCCGGCAGTCGGGACGGCGGCCACCTTCATCATCTTCTCCTCTGTGCTTGCCGTCATCTCTCTGGCCTACTTCATAAGTGCCCGGAAAATCGGTAAAACCAGCATTCTGCTGCTGATTATCATCATTCTCTGCATTTTCTTCGGCAACGGCGTTTCCTTTGCCTTCTGGGAGGACGGGCTCGAATACGAAGGCGAGTCCGTTTACAATTACCTTCAGGTCAATGAGGACGACAGGCAGACGGTTCTTTCCACCAACGTGCTGTTCGGCGTGCAGTCCGTCAAGATGAAGGAGGAAGGGCTCACCGGCATGTATTACGATTATGCCCTTGCCGCTCCCGCTATGACGGAGCCCGCTTCCGGCAACTGTCTCAAAATTCTGATTCTTGGCAACGGCACCGGCACCTTTGCCACGCAGTGCGCCCGGTATTATCCCGGCTCGGAAATCGATGCCGTCGAGATTGACGGGAAAATCAGCGAACTGGCTTATGAGTATTTTGACATGAGCCGCGATATCAACCTCTCCGAGTATGACGGCCGTGCCTATCTCAACGCCATCGATAAAAAATACGACGTCATCCTTGTGGATGCCTACCAGGACATAACCATTCCCTTTCAAATGAGCAGCGTGGAGTTTTTTACGCTCGTGCGCGAGCATCTTAATGAAAACGGAATCATGATTGTCAACATGAACATGCACTCGGACGGAAACGAGAGCATCAACGCCTATCTGACCGACACAATTGCTTCGGTTTTCAAATATGTATACAGTGCTGATGTGCCTCTCAACTCCAACCGCGAGGTCTTCGCCTGTGCCGGACGCGATCCGAAGGACGCTCTCGGTGCCTCTCCGTTTTTTGAAGACGGCTCGGAGCTCGGAACCCAGCTTGGTAAAATCTACGCCCGCATGATCAGCTGCAAAGGCGGCAGCCGTATTCTGACGGACGACAAAGCCCCCGTCGAGGTACTCGGGATGCAGATGATTGACAAACTGATAAACGAGGAGCTGGCCTATTATAAAGACATCTACAAAACGCAGGGTCTCAACGCTCTCATTAACAGTCTGCTGTGAAATAAAAGAGCTGCTGATTGATTTCAGCAGCTCTTTTATTATCTTCTGTTATCCGTTGACTGCGTACTGCAGCAGGTCGTTCATCATCAGGCCGGCCGTCCAGAGCCCGAAGCCGCCCCCTTCCACCAGGGCGACGAAGGCATAGGGGTGTTCGTCATCCTGCAGGAAACCGGTGAACCAGGAATTGCTGGTTCCGTCACCGACCTCGGCGGTTCCCGTCTTGGCGCAGAGGTCGAGCCCCGGGAAAAGCGTGTCTCCTTCATAGTGGGTAATAACGTTGTTTCGCATGGCGCTCTGCATTTTTCTGGCCGTAGCTCCGTTGATAACCGGCGTCATCTCCGGCAGTTCTTCGCTTGCAATCATGGAAGGCTCTGCCACAAGGCCGCCGTTTGCAATGGCGCTGACGTAGCGCAGCATGGTATAAGGGCAGACCAGGTCCGTGCTCTGGCCGATTCCGGCCCAGGCGGTTTCGGGATCGCCCACAAATTCCAGCGGGAAGTTGCCCGCGGCGGTTGTTATGCCGTCAATCTCCTGCTTATCCAGAAAGCCGTACTGTCTTGCATAGTCAATCAGGGTATTCTGCCCCAGTTTTACCGAAATCTGGGCAAAGGCACAGTTGCAGGAATTGGCAAGCGCCTTTTCGAACTCCTGCGTTCCGTGTGCGGTGGTGCAGATAATCGGCACGCCGGCAACGAGGTATTCCTCTTCGCAGAGGTAGGTCCTGTCATACAGGTCCGGAATGTTCTCAATGGCAGCCGCAGCCGTTACAAGCTTGAAGGTGGAACCCGGAGTAAAGGCAGCCGACAGGCAGCGGTTAATATAGGCTCCGTCCGGAATCTCCCCTTCCTCATAGTTTCCTATCGGGTCTATCGAGGGAGACGACACCATGCAGAGAACTTCTCCGGTCCGGTAGTTTGTCATCATGATGCAGCCCTTGCCGAGAGCGGAGAGCAGCTCATAGGCTTTGTTATTCAGGTCGGAATCAATCGTAAGCTGCAGCGTGCTGCAGGTTTCCTCGGTGGTTCCGTTGATGAAATCGTAATTCTGGCTTCCGGACCAGTATCTCGAAAGCAGGCCGGTTCCGGTCCTTCCCCAGTAGTCGCCGGTTACGTGATAATTGGCCGTTCTTGTCAGCTCATCGGGCGAATAGCGGCTCTCGGTACCGGTGAAATGCGCCAGCTGCACGCCGTTCCGGTCCAGTATCTGCCCTTCGGCACCGGAGTTATACACCGAAAAATAAACCGCCCAGTCCCGCCCGTGGGTATAATCCCTATAGATAAAAAATCCGAGGCCTCCGAGCACCAGCGCCGCGATCAGCAGAAGGGACAGGGCCCTGCGAGAAATTTTATTCATCCCAGTCCTCCTCTTCCGCTTCCGGAAACTCCGTCAGCTCTTCACGGCCGTCATACATGGCCGCAAGGTCTTCGTTTTCGTCATCGCGGTAGACCTCTCCGTCTTCTTCCTCATAATCGGCAATGATTCCCAGACCGGATACGGCAAAGCTGGCATCTTTCCGGTTGTCGGCCGCTTTCAGAAAAGCCATCATCATCCAGCACGACAGCAGCGAAGAACCGCCTCGCGACACAAAGGGGAAGGTTACGCCCGTAAAGGGGAGCAGGTCCAATGATCCGAAAACATTCAGTGCCAGCTGAACCAGCAGCATGCTCATCGAGGCGCAGGCGGCAATGGCATAGTAGGTGGAGCGGCCTCTTCTTGTCTCCCGGACGGCAAAGAAGGCCATCAGCACAACCGCCAGCACCATACAAACGGAAACCACGAGGCCGAGTTCCTCGGCCACCATGGCAAAAACAAGGTCGGTATTGGCGGCGAAGATGTTCTTCAGCCAGCCGTTCCCCGCTCCTTTGCCTATCACGCCGCCGGAAGCCAACGCCGACATGGCTCTCGTCTGCTGGTATCCCGTATCATAGACATCCTCCCAGACGTGGCCCCAGGTGGCAAAGCGTCGGGCAATGTAAGGCTTCACGGTCACCGCAAGGAAGCCTGCCAGGCCGGCGCCCGTCACGGCCAGAATCACGGTTGCAATGGAGCCGGAACGCATGAAGGATATGACAAGGAAGGTTGCGAAAAAGATGAGTGCCGTACCGAAGTCGCCCATCAGGGCAAGCGCAACCACGCAGATTGCCGAAAAGGCAATAAACGAATAAAGGTTCTTCTTTCTGTAAAGCGTCTCCAGCGTCGCCGCGCCGACATAGATATAGCAGACCTTGACAAATTCCGAGGGTTGGAAGGAATAACCTCCGAACGTCAGCCAGTTGGCGGCGCCGTATTCGGAATAACCGGCCACGACGTTGACGGCCAGAAGACCGAGGGCCATCACGGCCACGGGAATTCGCATAGCCTTGGTGCGTCTCAGGCCCTTCATCCAGAGGCCGCCGAGTACGAACAAAATAACCGCGGCCGCGACAAGAATCATCTGCTTGTATATGTCCTCCGGCGTGGAACTTGCGGCAACCGATACACCGAAGGTAGTAAGATAGAAGGAAAGCGTTTCGATTTCAAAACCGTTGCGGTTCATGAGGCGCATTCCTTTGAAGACGGCCCATTCGAGCAGAATCAGCATGACAAAGGAAACCGCAACCGGAAGCATAAACTCCGCCCCGGCGGAAAACATGTGCTCTACCAGCAGGAAAGCCTGCAGAACCGTCAGCTCGATTAAGGTAAGCGCGCCGTTGACCCGGACGCCGGCCGTAGTTCTCAGTTCTTCGTTTCTTTCGCGCTGCTCAGGGGTAATATCCAGGAAGCGGATGACATTCCCGGCCAGGCTGACGATGTCGCCGTGAACCAGTTCCTCTCCGCATTCCGGTGCGCGCGTGCCGTTAACCCAGACGCCGCCTTTGGAGAACACATCGTATATCATCCAGCGCCCCTTGTCGTTGCGCTTGAGAACCGCATGCGTTCTGCCAATGCCCCTGCCGAAAACACGGACGTCCGCACCGAGGCCTCTGCCGATGATGTTCTCCCAGTGATAGACGGGGACGAGTTCTTTCCCGACACGGAAATAGGCCCAGATTTCGTTTTCATATCTGTCGCTCAGCATCGAGCGCAGGCATCTGAAAAGAATCAGGACCGATAGAATAATCACAGCATATTTAGATATCAGCAAAATGCTTTCTTGCATAGAAAGACATTATAACATATAATAAAAAGCAAAGAAAGAAGGTGTTTCTATGCCCGGTCCCGGCGGTCTCGGTCCTCGCGGTGCGCGCGGATTTTTGACCGAAGAGGAAAAGCAGAACATGCCGAAGGTCACCAAGGAGCTGCTGCTCCGGATTCTGTCCTATCTGAAGCCTTACTGGTTCCAGTTTCTGCTTGTTTTCATAACGATTTTAGTCTCTGCGGTAGTCGGTCTTCTCCCCTCCATCATCACCGGTCGTATCGTTGATGATGCTCTCGTAGGAAAAGACATGAAGCTGCTGGTTCAGCTTCTGCTGGCCGCCTTTGCAACGCTGACCGTTTCACAGGTCATCGGTGTTCTGGAAAGCTATATCAATGCCTGGATTTCCCAGCGCATTATCTTCGACATGAAGAACCAGATGTACGATCATCTGCAGCACATGCCGCACGCGTTCTTCACCGGCGAAAAGCAGGGTGACATCATAACCCGCATGAACACCGACATTTCCGGTGTTTCCACGGTCATATCCAATACGCTTTCCAGCATCGTCAGCAACATTGCAACCGTTGTTACCACGCTGGTGGCTCTGTTCACCATGAGCTGGCGTCTGGCACTGGTCGGAATCGTTGTCATCCCGCTGCTTGTGATTCCCTCCCGCAGCGTCGGCAAAACGCGCTACAATCTGCTGACGGCTTCGCAGGAGAAAAACGATGAAATGAACCAGCTCATCAACGAAACGCTTTCGGTTTCGGGTTCCCTGCTGGTAAAGCTTTTCACGCGCGAAAAACAGGAATACGAGAAGTTCAAAGCCGTCAACGAGGAAGTAACCCAGCTGAACATGAAGGAACAGCGAAGCGGCTCCTGGTTCCGGGTTGTGATGGGTCTGTTCACCCAGCTTGGGCCTCTGCTTATCTACTTTGCCGGTGGCTGCTTCATCATCCGCGGAACGGACAGCACGCTCACCGTCGGTACCATCACGGCAACGGTGGCCCTGATCAACCGCCTCTACCGTCCTGTCGAATCGCTGCTCAACATCGGTGTCGACTTCACGCGTTCACTGGCCCTGTTCACCCGTATCTTCGATTACTTCGACATGGTGCAGACGATTCGCAGCCCGAAGCACGGCATGAAGCCGGACTTCTCCAAAAGTCCCGTTGTCTACCGTCATGTAGCGTTTTCCTATACGCCCGAAAAGCCGATTCTTAAAGACATCAGCTTCCGGGTTCCTCCCGGAAAAATGTATGCGATTGTCGGTCCCTCCGGCAGCGGCAAGTCCACGGTCGTCAATCTTCTTCCTAGGCTTTACGATGTCGATTCCGGCAGTGTTTCCATCGGACCGGATGATGTCCGTTTTATCGATCTGGAATACCTGCGCGACAGAATCGGTGTTGTAACGCAGGAGACCTATCTCTTCAACGGAACGATTAAAGAAAATCTTCTCTATGCCAAGGACGACGCGACCGACGAAGAAATAGAAAATGCCTGCAAAATTGCAAGCATCCATGATTTTATCGTATCGCAGCCAGATGGTTACAATACCGAGGTCGGCAACCGCGGGCTTAAGCTTTCCGGCGGTGAAAAGCAGAGGCTCTCTCTGGCCCGCGTGGTGTTGAAGGATCCTTCAATCCTCATACTCGACGAAGCCACTTCTGCGCTGGACTCCATATCCGAAGAAGCTATTCAGGAAGCTCTGGATACACTCATGAAAGGGCGGACCAGCATCGTCATCGCCCACCGTCTTTCCACGATTCTCAAAGCGGATAAGATTCTGGTTGTCAACAACGGCGTCATAGCCGAAGAGGGTACACACGAGGAGCTTCTCCAGAACAACGGAATTTACAAGGACCTCTACGAAACCCAGTTCAGAAAAATCATAGAAATGGAAAAAGCGGACTGACGTCCGCTTTTTTTATTACATATGAATCAGAAATCCAGCGTATCGATCTTGTCGAGAAGGGCCGGAATTATTTCGGTGCACATGGCAACGGCTTTTTCGTCCGTTTCGTTCTTGATTCCGCGCCGGACCGTGTGGCGAAGGACTCTGACATAGGCCATGAGTTTAACTTTGTCCTCCACGTCGGCAACGATGCTCTCGTCCTCGGTATCCAGATAGGCCCGGATAAAACGCCGCCATATTTCCTGAGAAACCTCATGCTTCAGCCCTGTAAACGCTTCCTCTTTCTCCCGGTCGATTTCTCCGAATGCCACCCAGGTGCAGTAAATATTAGCCAGTTCGAAAACCGGGTGGCCGTGGCAAAGCGTATCCATGTCTATGAGAAGGGCTTCGCCGTTCTGCATCATGATGTTGTTTGTGTGGTAGTCCCCGTGCAGCAGGGTCAAGTTGTCCGGGCAGAAATCCACCAGTCTGGTGAGCTTTGAAAAATACTCCGGTTCCAGATATCGCTCGCAGGCATCCACCCACTTAGCTATGAGAATCTTTATGTCCGGTATCTCGTTTGCCTGCACCGTCGTCTCGTGAATCTGCTTGAGAAGACCGACGTATATGTTCATATACTCGTCGAATTTTTCGGGATTCTCGGCAATGCATTCGGAAAGGGAGGAAGCGTCCAGAAGCTCGAAAACCGAGCCGTAGAGATCACCGACCCGGACGATGTCATAGGATATCGCTGTCGGAATGCCCAGGACGAACGCCTTTCGGGCAAGCTCACGCTCTCTTTTTATGATGTCCAGACTGTCGGGGTCCTTGAACACCTTGACGATGGTATCGTCATCATACCGGTAGACGATGCCTTTGGCGCCCTCGCCTATCACCGTGCAACCGGAAACGTCCAGCCGGCGAAAGGCCTTTTCTATCGTCATGATTTCGGAAAAGCCGGTCATTTCGAAAACATCGTATACTTCCGACGAGACGTTGATAATCTTCATCTCATCGAATGATTTTTTCAGGAAAAGCAGGCTTCGCAGGCCGGCCGAAGAGATATACTCCAGATTATCCGCATCGACGACGACACTTTTGAATCCGCCTTCATCCAGGGCCTGCTTGATTTCGTCCCGAACAGCGCCTGCGTTGCCGGAATCGATTCGGCCCATGCACTTTATTGTCAGAACTTCATTTTCGTTTTTTATATTTAACACACTCATGCCGTTATAATAACACTTGTTGTAAGCTTTTTTCAATGATGATATAATGTCTCTCATCTTTATTTTCGGGGTTGGCGATATGAGCATCAGTGAAATTTTCGGAACCATGGTCTTCAATGAATCCGTAATGCGGCAGGTTCTGCCGGATGACGTTTTCATGCAGCTTCACAATTCCATAAATGACGGAAAACGCCTTGATCCGAAAACGGCCGACGTTATTGCTTCCGCCATGAAAGACTGGGCCATATCAAAGGGAGCCACCCATTTTGCGCACTGGTTCCAGCCGATGACCGGCATCACGGCCGAGAAGCACGACAGTTTCCTGTCTCCTGCCGGTGACGGGCAGGTCATCATGGATTTTTCCGGCAAGGAACTGATTCGCGGTGAACCGGATGCGTCCAGCTTCCCGTCCGGCGGCCTGCGTGCCACCTTCGAAGCGCGCGGCTATACAGCCTGGGATACCACTTCCTATGCCTTCATCAAGGACAACGTCCTTTGCATTCCGACCGCCTTTTATTCCTATGGCGGCGAGGCTTTGGACATGAAGGCTCCGCTTCTCAAGTCTATGGAAGCCATCAATACGCAGGCTCTTCGCGTTCTCAATCTGTTCGGCCATAAAAATGTGAAATCGATCAAAACAATGGTCGGTGCCGAGCAGGAATACTTCCTCATCGACAAAAGCGTCTATGAAAAACGCAAGGACCTTATATATACAGGCCGCACTCTTTTCGGGGCCAAACCGCCGAAGGGGCAGGAGCTGGCAGACCACTATTTCGGCTCCATCAAGCCACGCGTCGCCGCCTTCATGAAGGAGCTTGACGAAGAGCTCTGGAAACTCGGCATCATGGCCAAAACCGAGCATAACGAAGGGGCTCCCTCGCAGCATGAGCTGGCCCCCGTCTATACCACCTCCAACATAGCGGTCGACCACAACCAGCTCACTATGGAGATTATGCAGAAGGTCGCCAGAAAATACGACATGGTGTGTCTTCTCCACGAGAAGCCCTTTGAAGGGGTTTCCGGAAGCGGCAAGCACAACAACTGGTCCATTTCCACCGACAGCGGAATCAACCTGCTCGATCCCGGCGACACTCCTTTTGAAAATGCACAGTTTCTGCTGTTCTTCTGTGCCGTCATGCAGGCGGTGGACGATTATCAGGACCTGCTGAGGCTTTCCGTTGCGTCCGCCTCCAATGACTGCCGCATCTGCGGTGCCAACGAGGCGCCTCCTTCGATTGTGTCTATGTTCATAGGCGACGAAATGAATTCTATTCTTTCCGCCATTGAGAACAACACCGCCTACGGGAAAAAAGATGCCGAAGAATTCAAGGTCGGCGTGCATGCCCTCCCGAAATTCCCGAAAGATTCGACAGACCGCAACCGCACGTCTCCCCTGGCGTTCACCGGAAACAAGTTTGAATTCCGCATGCCCGGCTCCTTCGCCTCGCTGTCGGCTCCCAACGTGGTGCTGAACACGGCTGTGGCCGAGTCTCTGCGCCAGTATGCCGATGCGCTCGAGAAGTCCGACGACTTTGAAAGCGACCTGCATGCTCTGATAAAGGATGTCATCGGCAAGCACCGCAGGATTATCTTCAACGGCAACAACTACGACAAGGTCTGGGAAGAAGAAGCTGCCTCAAGGGGCCTTTCCAATCTCAAGTCCACCCCCGAGTGTGCTGCCGTCTATCTGGACGAAAAGAACATATCTCTGTTCAGCCGTCATAACGTCTTTACAAGGCCGGAAATCGAAGCCAGATACGAAATCAAGCTCAATTCCTACTGTACGGTCATGAACATTGAGTCGCAAACGATGGTGGAAATGGCTCAGCGCGACATTCTTCCGGCAGCCAGCCACTTCTCCGGGGGAATTGCCGATGCCATGCTCTCCAAAAAAGCCATATCGTCGGAAATCGACTGCAGCTACGAAGAAGGGCTGATACAGAACATCAGCAAGCTGCTGGCGGCTGCCACACACAGCGCCAAGGCGCTGAAGCTGGAACAGGAATATGCCAAAAAAATTGACGATTCGATGTGCCGGGCAAAATACTACCGTGAAAATGTCTTTACGGCGATGAACGTCCTGCGAACCGCCGTGGATGAGCTGGAAACCGTTGTTTCCTCCGATGCATGGCCGTATCCCACCTACGGAGACATTCTTTTCAGCATCAGTTAAAAAATAGAAGCCTGTCAAAGGCAAAATGAAACAGACACTGTGAATAGCAGAAATGCTTTTCGCAGTGTCTGTTCTTTTGTTCATAATAAATTTTTGAAATCTCTTGACGTGTGACCGTTCGGTCACTATAATATGCAGTGTCCATATGGTCACATACTATTATGAGGATATGAAACAATGACTGCAACTATAAAGGATTTTTTGCTGGCGGCATTGCCCTGGCTTTGCATGGGACTGTTGCTTGCCATATTTTTCGTGAATAGCAATCGAAAGAAAAAAGAAAACAAAAAGAATGACAATTACAGTACCGAAGGGATGGCTTTGGGAATGTGCTCCGGCGTGGCAATCGGTACATCTCTCGGCAACAATACCGGCATCGGGCTCTCGCTCGGAATGCTCGCAGGACTTGTCATCGGTTCCTGTATTGAGAAAAAGAAAAACGATGGCGAAGAATGACAGGAAAAGAGGAAGCATGATCTTAGAAACCAATAGGCTCATTCTTCGTCCGTGGGATGAAAAGGATGCGGAGAGTTTATACGAATATGCAAGGGATGACCGTGTAGGTCCTATTGCCGGATGGCCGCCGCACACAAGCGTTGAATACAGTCGTGAAATTATCAAAAATGTTCTTTCAGTGCCGGAAACCTATGCTGTTTGTCTGAAAGAGGATAACAGAGCCATCGGCAGTATCGGGCTGATGATTGGCAAGCAGAGCAATCTTGATTTACCCGAAAATGAGGGAGAAATCGGCTACTGGATCGGTGTTCCCTTTTGGGGGCAGGGGCTGATTCCCGAAGCGACAAGAGAACTGGTGCGTCACGCCTTTGCTGATTTGCACCTTGAAACGCTTTGGTGCGGGTATTTTGACGGCAACGAAAAATCCAAACGCTGACAGGAAAAGTGTGGCTTTGTGTATCATCACACGAACAAGGACATTTACTGGGAATTGATGGACGATATCCGCGCCGAACATATCACCTGCCTTGAAAGGCAGTATGCCAGACCGCTCTTGGCCGAAGAAATACCGGAAGCAATCGATTTGATATGGGAAGTGTTCCTTAGATTTGAAGCCCCGGTTTACAGTGAAGAAGGCATTCGCACCTTCTGCGCTTCTTTGGGCGATCCGGTTCGTACCGCTTCTCTCAAGTGGTACGGTGCATTTGAAAACGGGTATCTGGTCGGGGTACTATGCATGAGAGCGCCACAGCACATCGCTGACTTCTTTGTAAAAGAATCCTATCAGGGAAAAGGTCACGGCAGACGTCTGTTTGAGCGTATGCAGCAAGATTACGAACGGAAAGAATTTACGGTCAATTCCTCACCTTATGCTGTACCGATTTATCACAAGCTTGGGTTCTGTGATACCGGCAAAGAGCAGACCGTGGACGGACTGAGATTCACACCGATGATGTATAAAAAGTTGGAAATTCTTTGAGGAAACGGAGAAAAAAACAATGAACGTAATCTACGAGCACAAAAATGAACTGACTTTTATCGGTTATCACACCGAAATCGCACCAGAAGAGGGTTATCGGAAATGCCCCGAATTTTGGGACAAAGAGTACAACGAAAAATATGCACGTCTTTGGCAGACAATGAAGCCGGAAACAGCAGTTGAAGCAGCAATTCTTGAAAATGGCATCGGAATGTATGCCATCTGCGCCGGCGTTGAAAACGGCTCTGCCTATTGGATTGCGGGTCTTTACAAGGGAGGTGACGTGCCTGAGGGGCTGGAGCTTTTCACCTTCCCCGAAAGTGACTGGGCAGTCTTCACAGAAAAAGGTCCGATTCCGGAATCTCTGCAGATGCTCAACGCACAGGTATGGAACGAATGGGCACCGCATATTACAACGATGTATGAAATTGGCTCATCGTCCCTTGAAATCTATTCCGCAATGAATCCGCAATCACCGGATTACGAGTGCGGCATCTGGGTACCGATTAAGAAAAAGGCGGATTTGAAAATCTGTCAGAGCTGCGGAATGCCTATTGAATCGATAGATGTTTTCGGCACCAACGCCGACGGAAGCCTTAACGAAGACTATTGCAAATACTGCTATGCGAACGGTGAATTCATCGACAAAGTCTCGATGGAAGAATACATCGAAATGTGCAGCCAGTTCGGCGCACAGGCGGGAATGACGAACGAAGAAATGAAATCATACTGCGAAAAATTGTTTCCGACGTTGAAGCGCTGGGGAAAACGAAAGATGTGATTGCCAACATCATCACCGGCAGCCGAATTCTGCTTTCACTCAGTCTTTTTGTTATTTCTCCGACTTCCATCTCTTTTACGCTGCTTTATTTGCTATGTGGCGTGACCGATGTACTGGACGGTTTTCTTGCGCGAAAACTGCATACGGAAAGCGAAAAGGGTGCCATACTCGATAGCGCGGTGGACCTGCTCTTCGCGGTCGTTTATACCGTCAGAATACTGCCTCTTTTGTCGGTCCCTCTCTGGATCTGGATTTGGATTGCAATTATCGCGGTAACAAAAGTCTCGGGTATTCTTGCCGCAAGTAAAAAAGCGCACAAATTATCAATTGAGCATTCATTGGGAAATAAGATTACAGGGCTATTGCTGTTTCTTTTGCCGCTGTCTGTTTGGCTGATGGATGTAAAATGCAGTGCCGCTCTTGTATGTGCGGTTGCAACGGTTGCGACAGCAGAAGAATTGTTTTCGAACAAATTGTTTATTAAAAACTCGTGATATTTAAGCAAAGCAGCAGGAGGAAATTCCTCCTGCTGCTTTGGTATGTTCTCTTAATTACTTGGTATTCTTTTCTTCTTTCTTTTCCTTGACCCACTTGCGTTCTCTGGTAATGACTTCCTTCGGAGAGCCGCTGAGTGCCTTCGGATTCTTTTTCTTTGCGTGAATCAGGCAGAGGACCAGTGCCACAATGGCAACATCAAGGACAGCGATGATGGCAATCAGCCATCCGTTATGGTTCTTTGTCGGCTGGGGCTTATCCTCTTCCGGACCGGGCATCGGACTGACCGTCGGCGTCGGCATCACGGGCTTGGGGCTCTGCCCCGGATTGGCCGTCGGTGTGGGAGCAGTGGCTTTGTACACCTGTACATTGAACGTGCAGGTCTTACCTTCATAGCTCACCGTGATTGTCTTCGTTCCGTCCTTTGTGAAGGAAACGGGCGAGTAGCTGAATCCCTGGGCCAGAATCTTCTGGCTTCCGTCGGAATAGTTGAGGTTTATCTGCATTCCGGTGGGGTCAAACTGTTCGCCGACCTTGTAAATTGTCTTGTTCGGCATGCGGTTGAGACTGATTCCGTTCAGCTTCACTCTATCTTTTACATTGACATTGAAGTAGGTCGTAAACCCGTTGTAATTGACGGTAATCTGCTGAGTTCCCACTCTGTTGAGGTAATTCGGCGAGTAGCTGAATCCGGACCACTCGGTTTTGGTGGAACCGTCCGAGTAGAACACATAGATGGCAAGGCCGTTTGTGTTCAGGTAATCCCCCACGGTGTAATTCAAGGTTGCCGGTGTGGAGGCTATGCCGATTCCGGTTACGCTTATCTGCTTCTGGGTAACCTGAACGGGGATGGCATTGGATGTAATAGAATCCTGATTTCCGTTCACGTAGTAGTATATCGTGCAGACGTAGCTGTCTGTTCCGGGGCTGTATGTATCGACACAGTAGGATGAGGCATCGGCGCCGGTGATTGTCACACCGTTCTTAGCCCAGCTGTAGTACAGGTCATATCCGCCCGGGTTCTCCACTTCTACGGAAATATACTCCCGGTCGCCAACATAGCACTCGCAGAACCTTGACTGGAACGTAATGTAAGGCGGCTGTCTCACCGGCGGTACAAACGGATTGTCGACGAGGATTTCACAGCTTGCCGTACTGCCGTCGCTGCAGGAGACGGAAGTGTAAAACGTTCTGCATTCCGGATTCTCCGGAATAGTTCCCTTGAGAAGGACCTGACCGTTTTCAATGACGGCATAGATTCCGCCCGGCAAATCATACGTGCCGGTAATCTCGGCCCACGGCTCAACCGGATCGCCTATCGGGCGGTATACCGTATCTCCCGGCAGGACCTTGAACCAGTCCGCATAAGCCGCACCTGCCATCAGGGAAAAGGCAAGCACAAAGACAAATATGAGCAACAGTGTCTTTCTTGTTTTCATTTTTGAAACCCTCGCTTTCTTTAAGATTTCCAAAATATCTCTGTCTGTAATATAGTACGCTTCTTCCGGCAATATATTACAAATCTGTTAAAACAATTTTGGCTTCCCGGCATCGTCAGACTCTATAATGCAAACAGGGACTTCCGACGGAAGTCCCTGTTTTTTACTTTCTTCCCCTTTTCAAGTTCACCGACAATGAAATCTTCAAACATATCCTGTGTTATTTCATCAACGTATTTCACATTAACGTGCTTAAAGAAATAATCAATGTCTTCTATATAATACTTAATAGTTGACTCTGTGAGGTTCTTCAATTTACAATGCCTGATAAATCGGTTTTTTGCTGTTAAAGTGGTGGTTCTTGTCTGTTCTTCTGCGTTTAGGATTGTTGTAATACGCATAAAATGCCTCCTTTTGGTCTAGTAAAAAATCTAGCGAAAAAGTGACATTTTTAATCTAATGTCAATTTACGGTTTTTTGAACTTTGGAAGACAAAAAACCGCTGCAGTACGAAACTACAGCGGTTTTGGTGCGCGAGATGCGACTTGAACGCACACGCCCTGAATGAGCACTAGAACCTGAATGAAAACATTCACTCATAACAATGGGATTTACAAGTATATTATGGATTGGTGATGTATTCGACATACCCCATAGTTACCGTTGTACATTCCAAATTAACAAATGTTCGGAATTTGTTCGGAAGTGCAAGCCGGATTAGCCTATTATTAATGCAAACAACTCTCTAAAGCGGTGTCATGATTAGATTATAGTACACTGCTTTTTTATTTTTCACTATTAAAAGATTTAGGGTACAAGTTCGTTATTTGTCGAGGCAATATTTCGTATATTAATAGTTTAGACGGTCCAAGCAAGAAATTACTGAAAAAAAGAATTCGTTATTGTAATCTTATACGAACAAAGTATAAATATTTTATCTTTTTTCTCTCAAACTCTCTGCGAGGTCACGGAGAAGAGCTACATCTTTATCATCAAGACCACTTACATCGATTGTTTTCTTTATATCAACACCTAATAAATAATCTGTAGTTACATGGAAAATCTTTGCAAATTTAATTAATACATCCGGAGAAGGGGCTCTCTCTTGAAGCTCATAAAAAGATATAACTGATTTTGTGACGCCAACTTTTGTAGCGAGCTGAGATTGAGTTAGTCCAGACTGCAATCGTAATGCTTTAAGCTTTTTCCCAAAGTCCACTCTTTTCACACTCCAATCCACTATATTATGTAATGGTAGGGTATTAATTTGGTGGATTTATGTATCAATATAGTTGTTCGCGTTTTTGTTTTTTGTTATAATTACGTTAACACTATATAAAATTATTCCTCAAAATCTAAAGGATAGTTGATATGGAAGAAGCAAATATTTCTACCCCAAAGTATTTACCTGGGTTTGAGCCCGAAGAGCTCAAATCACTTGTTAATTCTTTCTTTTCTGTTATAAACGAATCATTCCCGGACAAAGTTATTATTCGTTCTGAATGGAATCATCAATGGGATAATGCTGCTAACAATCTTTGCCGCTATCTCGGATACTCTAATGGTTATGATTTTTTACGAGCATACGGTTATAGAGTCGTTAATATAAATGATACTGAAAGTGGTAAATTTGTAAAAAATGATGGTGAATCTAATTGTCAACCAATTGATTCGAGGGTAAAAGTCGTTAAATCAGATGATAAGCAAAAAAAGTTTCCTTACTTAATTGCATTATTATCTATTGGGATTGTTGCTGCTATTTTATTTTTATCTATTGGAAACAAATCTTTATTTTCCTTTAAAAGGCCTATGACTTTTTCATCAAAAGATGAAATGGTTGATATGGTTAAAGGTATTTATTCCAAACTGTCAAATGACGAAATTACAGACCAAATTCTAATAACAGATTCCAATGTCATCCATTATAAAATTAATCCTTCAATATCTGATACTCTCGATGAAACAGATTATTCCCATCCAAATGAAATATTAGCTTGGGACAATACGTCCGGTACTTTAAAAACTTCAAAAGGTGAATACTCGTATTATGAGGATGACTATATTGTATTTCAGTCTGAAAAATACAAGCGTGATTATAAGGCAATCATACCATTAAGTGCAAAGGAGTCCGTCGAATACTTTAATACGCATCAAGACATTGTAATAAAGATATATGAATCCCTTGCCGATACTACTAAATTATTAACTGATTTATATAAATCCAACTCTGTTGCTTATTTTGATTCTTCAGATGTTTCCCAATCTCAGTTCATTGATGAAATAAAAGCTCAAGAAGAAATATACATTGAGTTTGAACGAATAATTCAAAATGAAATTTTGCTTTTAGATATTTTAAATCCAAATAGTGCTTTTATATCATCCTGGAATTTGTATAAAGAATATTTTAGTCATTTAATTCCACCAGTAAAGATGTTGCAAAATTTGGATGTTGATGGGAATGGTTATTATGGTTATGGAGAATTACATTCAACAATCGAAAAACTTTTGAACATGCTCCCCACTGCAGATGACTGGGAAATAGTTTTTGATAGTTGGCATTCATCTGTTGAATTCTACGAACAACATACATAATTCATATTAAGGTTAATTGAAATGGACGAAAAAAGCACTTCTCTTCCAAAGTATTTACCTGGGTTTGAACCCAAAGAGCTCAAATCACTTGTTAATTCTTTCTTTTCTGTTATAAACGAATCATTCCCGGATAAAGTCATTGTTCGTTCTGAATGGAATCATCAATGGGATAATGCTGCAAATTATCTATGTCGAACACTTGGCTATTCTTCGGGAAAGGATTTCTTGGAATCATATGGTTTTTGTATAATTGATGATAAATCTTCTGCGAAGCCCAACGGGGCTAATATTCAAGATTTTATTAACAGCGTTGACACCAAAACTGTAGAAGAAAAACATGATGTCCATTCTTCGCAAGAAAAGCACGCCTATCCCGATACGGAGAAAAAGGGAATAAAAAAAACTGTTTTAGCTTTATCCGGAATTGGTGTAATTATTATTATTTTATTCTTTTCATTGACTGATGCTTGTTATGTCTGCGGAAAACGACCAGCGAAAAGAGATTGGATTGGCTATTCAGTGTGTGATGATTGCTTTAATCGCATGTCCGAAAGTATTCATAATAAAGAAGAAGCGGAGGAGAACGCAAAATCAAAAGGTTATTCTGACTTGGTATTTCGTGGTTTTGGAGTACAGTCTAATTCTGTATCTACCTATTGTGAAGGGTCTATTTATAATACTGGCTCGCAAACATATAAATATATAGAAGTAAAAGCAATTTTCAAAAATGCTTCTGGCAAAGTACTTGATACTGATTGGACATACGCATGTGGAGCTGAGGGATTAGCCCCTGGTGAAAGCTCAAAAGTCAAAATATATGTTGATAAAGACAATAATATTAAAAGTGTAGAAGTACAGCTTCTTGACTTTGATATTGCATAAGCGAAAAATTGAATACTTGTTTCATCTATGGAGTAAAAAAGATAACAATAATTTGGAAAAGCGTCCCGGAAATGTCAAAACCGGGGCGCTTCTTTATAGGGGCAAGAAATTTATTATTAATATTAAAAATCTAAACAAAGATGTTTTTCTATAGCATCCTCTACCTGTTTCTGTGAAATCCCAATATAACGCTGAGTAATAGCGGTATTGCTGTGTTGAAGCAACTGCTGAACTAATACAATATCATAGTAATTGTTCTTATATATCTCTGTAGCATAGTATTTGCGGAAGCTGTGCGTTGATATACCCGTGTACCCTAAATAGTTACAGACAGCCTGTAAATGCTTCTGTATGGCTCTTTCGGATATTGGAAATATATTATCGTCTATTTTAACATCGTTCCGAAAACAGTAGTTTTCTATATACTGTTGAAGTTGAAAAGGAACTGTGAAAGTTCGCTTTTTTCCGGTTTTCTGTTCAGTGATATCAAGGCGGTATCTACTCCCGTCCCTAATAATATCGCAAAGTCTAAGATTTAGTATATCGGAGATTCTAAGCCCCAAATTTCCTTCAAGTAATAGAGCCGTTGCGATTTTGTCATTTGGCCTATGTCCGAAAAATCCTTGCCGGATTGTTGTTATTATCTCTTTATATTCGTCCGTAGTTAATGCCCGTGTTCTTTTGTTCATATTTTCCTTCCTGGGGTGTCTCCCCTTTGCGGTAAATAATATAGTTCGTTAAACGTCCTGACTGAGTGCGGAATCTTAACAGCTATTTTGAAAAGCCGTTATGTCTCTATGCAAAGGGCAAATAAATGCCGTTTCCTGTTTGTAAAATATACAGAATAAGAATTCATTGCTCGGTACAGTTTTTTAACTCTATGATTCAATCATTGCTTGCATACAATCACCACATATCAAATTAACGGCTTTTGTAGCTCTAACCTTTGTCCCGCAACAGGGGCAGACATAGCGGCGTGAGTTGCTTGTCGTTGTTTTTAGTTTCTGCGTCCCGGCTGTGGGTGTATTGCTTCCACCGCTTCCGCCTATAGGTGAGCGGGAGTATTCGTTTCGTGAGAGCATGATTTCCGGTATGCCATTATCGCAAATCCATTCTATCAGTTCATTGCTTGCACTCGTAACTGCATTTCCGAATGTTCCGGAGCATTCAACAATTAGCCCGTGTTCTTCTGCTGTCTTGCGAAAAGCTTTGTTGTGATAACGTCCGTTGTTTGACACATCGGTGATATTGTTCTGTATATCGTATATGTGGCAACACTCATGCATTAACGTTGCTATGGTTTCTTCAATTGGTCTGTAAAGCGTTCCAGCCCCTATATTGAGTTCTCGCTTCCCTTCATTTTTTACCGTCCATGCATTACCGGAGACGGTTACATGCCCGTATGCCTTTGGCGTACTCTGAATCGTGATTATAGGCGTTTCAAGTTCACCGCTGAACCAATCGGAGTTAATCATATTAAAAAGTTTTTCAAGCTGTCCGGCTAATCTACTTGTCTTTGTTATCTCTTTCATGGCTTCCCCTTAATATTAATTTTTAATTTCTCTTCTGCTTGCATTTGGGGAAGCGGGTAGTTTATAATCTTTGCACCCGCTTCCGTTGTGTTCCGGGTGTTAGGCTCTTGTGTGTTGCTTTGGTCGGCTGTTACACAAGGGCTTAACTTTTAAGATATGCTGAAACGTCTGCTTGCAACTTCCTTTGTAAATGCTTTGTATACGTTTTCTCCAAATTTTTCTTTGAAGCGTTTAGTATCAAAGCGGGAAGAAAGAACAGAAGTATAACGGAGAATGAACCGCCCGGCGTTCAGTTCTTCAACGCCTTTGCTATCCATAAAAGCTTTAAGTTCATCTTTGATGGTTTCTGCCTGTGCCTTTGCTTCTTCAATGAGATCTTCAAGTTCTTTGAGTTCTTCAATTTTTCCAGTGATTTCAAGTGTTGACATTTTTTTGTTCTCCCTTTTATTCAATATTTTTTGGCAAGTGGAAGCAAGCTTTAAAGTATCTTAGGGCTTTGCCCGTCTCAATGTCCCCTTATCTTGTTTTCTTCTCTTGTCTTGCGTTCTTAGTTCGGCTTGCGCTTACTTTGCCCGCCTTGACTTGCCGTGTTTGTGTAGGCACCCTTATTGCCCTTGCGTGATTATAGTAACATATGTGTACGTATATTTCAAGATGGCAATATGTACAAGATGTGTACACATATACACCCTTTGATTTGTGCAATGTGCTATGTGTACACATAATCGTTTTAATGTTATACTTATAAAAATTAAGG
>JAZUEY010000095.1:0-7124 GCA_045640405.1 Candidatus Limivicinus sp. | reverse complement strand
AAATAGAGAATCGTGCCGCCCGGTGTCTCGTATACGCCACGGTCCTTCATTCCGACCAGACGGTTTTCAACAATGTCGATGATGCCGATGCCGTTGGCGCCGCCGGTAGCATTCAGCTTTTCGATAATCTGGCTGGCTTTCATCTTCACCCCGTCCAGCGCAACGGGTGCGCCCGCTTCAAAGTCAATGGTGACATAAGTCGGTTCATCCGGCGCGGCAAAGGGAGAAACGCTCATCTCGAGGAAACCGGGCTTATCGTAATCCGGCTCATTGGCGGGGTCTTCCAGATCAAGGCCCTCGTGACTCAGATGCCAGAGGTTCTTATCCTTGGAGTAGTTGGTCTCGCGGGAAATCTTCAGAGGCACATTGTGCGCCTCGGCATAGTCAATCTCCTCCTCACGGGACTTGATGCTCCACTCGCGCCATGGCGCGATTATCTTCATATCCGGAGCAAAGCGCATTATGGCCAGCTCAAAGCGAACCTGGTCGTTGCCCTTGCCCGTGGCACCGTGCGCAATGGCGTCCGCTCCTTCGGCGATGGCAATCTCCGCCAGCTTTTTGCCTATGACGGGGCGGGCAAAGGCCGTGCCCAGCAGATAGGTTTCGTATTTGGCACCCATTTTCATGGCCGGGACAATGACATCGTCTACCATCTCGTCCACAAGGTCGGCAACAATCAGCTTACTGGCGCCCGTCTTGATTGCCTTCTCCTCAAGGCCGTCCAGTTCATCCGCCTGACCGACATTGCCGGCCACGGCGATAATCTCAGGGTTATTGTAATTTTCTTTCAGCCAGGGAATAATAATAGAGGTATCAAGTCCTCCGGAATAAGCCAGAACTATCTTTTTGATTTCTTTCTCAGACATATTAGAACCCTCCTTAGGCTCGTTTTTTAATATGCCAAAATAATACGCTTCCCCCACTTTTATGTCAATCGTCATTTTGCATATATATTCATTATATTTTGAATTTTTTATGGTAAAATGAATATAAATTCATGTGTATATACATGTCATGCACATAATACGCAGAAAACACGCCACCCCAAACAGGGGCGGCGTGCTTTTTTTACGTGCCTTTTTTAAACAGATGCAATGACTTCTTCCAAAACTCTGTGCATAACAGCCGCTGCCTCTTTCCCGTCCTTAAAGAACGGGAAATCCGGCTCCAGACTGATATTACCGTCATATCCGTTTTTCAATGCCGTGCTGATGAGTTTAACAAGCTCCCTCTTGTTTGCTTCCGTTGGCAATCCGCGTGGTTCAGCGCCTCGACCGGTAGTGTAGTGCATATGTTTAATATCCGCCATTGCACGCTTCATGGTATCCAGCGTCTCATTTTCATTGACCGAATGGTAATAATCGTAAGTCAGGTGAAGGTTGTTTTTATGCAAAGCATGAATTATTTTAACGGCTTCTTCCGTCTTGTTGATAAAATTGCAGTATTTAGAATAAACAGGCTCCAGCAGTATCTCTATTCCGTACGGCTCGGCATACTCGGATATCATAACAAGGAAGTTCTCAAGCTGTTTTTCCGCAGTTTTTCTGTCAAACGAATCCGCTATGTTCCTTGCTTTTGGAGCACCGATTCCAATGGTCTTTATCTTTAATTTTGCTCCACGGTCGCATAGTGTCTTTGAATAATCCGAAAGCCTCTCCCAATCGACATCCGAGCCGATGATAGGTGTTTTTTCATCACTGAATGCATTAAAACCCAAACAGGGAAGCCCGGTCTCTATATAGGCTTCATAGAAGGCATTAAACTCTTTTTCGGATAATCGCATTAACTCGGTTGCATACAATTCCACATAATCGAAACCGAACTGTTTAACCTCCTGATATTGCGAGTTTTTTGCGCAACAACCGATTTTCATTATTTCTTAAGACTGTCTATGTAATCTCTGCAAGACTGCCATCCTTTTTCAAAAGAATTCCTGAATCTTACAACCGGTCCAAACGACTCGTAGTCTTCCGGATTCAGCTCGCCGGGAACATAGGCTTTCTTGAAATCCGGAACCTTCGATACAAGTTCATCAATAACCTGTTCCGGAATCGGCGCACTGAATCTGTCAATTACAACCGGATTATCAGCAATCAGTTGATCCGCAGTACCTGCCCAGTTGATTGTAACATCGGCATCTGCCCCAACCATCTCCGTAAAATGATGAAGTCCTCTTGCACCGCCGCTCAGCAGCCTGACCTTGGAGCGTCTGTTGATAAGTATGCTGTTAATCTTTTTTGCCACGAGGATTCCGGCTTGCCATAGATAATCGTCGGGAACTTCGATATGGTTCTTTTCCACCGTTTCCTTAAGATGCTCATCAAATATACCGGCTATGTGAGCCATATACATCGGAACGGTTTCGACTTCCGAAGATACTCTCTCGTATATGTCAATTACATCGATGGCCTGCTGAACACTCATCACTTCCGTAGCCAGTATCGGAACTCCTTTTCTGCACAATTCTTCAATCGCAGCAAGACCGTCCTTTGTTGCCGGAATTTTACAAATAACATTCGGTGCATACTCGCGATGCATCAGCGCAAATCGGACAATGTCATCAACATTTTCAAGAAACGGGTTTCCCTGAATGCTGACCCATCCATGCTCACCGAAACTGTTCTCATATATCGGCAGGAATTCTTTGCAAATGTTAGCTACGAGTTCAGCCTGTAAGATTGCAATAATCTCATCCGTATCTTCCGTGGTTTCCATTATCTTGGATAACATTTCTTTTGCCATGGGGGCATCCGAAGAATTATTTAAAATCTTCCAAGGGAACGAAGGATTCTGCGTACACCCTACAGCGCCATTTTCTATTCCCATTTTTGCCTGTTCTATTGTCACGTTGTTTACCCACATCCTGGTAGGCGTCAGTGCATTCACTCTTTTAAAATACGGTTCCATATAATGACTCCTCTCAAAAGTAATTTATAAAAAAGTCTTCTTTTCCTCTACTTTCCCATCATACGCGAGGCGTATGTCAATGTCAATTCCATGTAAAATGCTAAAAACAAGATCATCCGAAAAGATGACCTTGTTTTTATAGTGCCGGTGGTGGGACTCGAACCCACACAGTGTTGCCACCAACGGATTTTGAGTCCGTCACGTCTACCATTCCATCACACCGGCAAAAGCATTGTGATAATAACATATTCCACCGTAAAAAGCAACGGAAGACAGACGTCTCAGAATAAACTCTTGACGTCTGTTATATGCTGTTATATACTGTTTATCGTTAACGAACAGTCTTTGCAAAGAGGTCTCTATGAAAATCATTCTGAATCATTCGTCTATGATACCGATTTACGAGCAGCTTGTCAGCCAAGTCAAGGCAGGCATCGTCAGCGGAGAGCTGGCTCCCGGTTCCGTTCTCCCCTCCGTCCGTTCTCTGGCCGCCGAGCTGGCGATCAGCGCTCTGACGGTTAAAAAGGCCTATGACCGGCTGGAGGAGGAAGGCGTCATCGTTACCGTGCACGGAAAAGGCAGCTTTGTTGCCGATAACAACGGTACTTTGATAGCCGAAACAATGCAGCGTGAAACCGAAGCCCTGTTCGCCGAGGCCATAGAACGGGCGAGAGCTTCCGGCATGAGCCGCGAAGAAATTAAAGCACTTATCGACATTATCCTGGAGGCTTAACATGATAAAAGCGGAAAATCTTGTTAAAACATACGGCAATTTCAAGTTGAATCTTTCTATGGAACTGCCTTCCGGCCGCGTGAGCGGAATCGTCGGGCGGAACGGCGCCGGAAAAACCACCGCCATCAAAGCTATGCTGGGGCTTATCCGCCCCGACAGCGGAAAGGTCTATACACTCGGCAAAGAAGCTATGCTGCTGTCTTCCGCCGATAAATGCCAAATCGGCGTGGCGCTCTCTAATTCCGGCTTCAGCAGCTATCTCACCGTTAACGACATCTGCGCCATACTCAAGGGCATGTACCCATCTTTTGACGAAAACGGTTTCCAAGAGCAGTGCCGGAAGGCCGAGCTTCCCTTTGACAAGCCTTTAAAGTCCTTCTCAACCGGTATGAATGCCAAGCTGAAAACGCTGGTCGCCTGCAGTCACGGGGCAAAGCTTCTGATTCTTGATGAGCCCACAGCCGGACTGGACGTCATTGCCAGAAACGAGGTTCTGAACATGCTCCGGAACTATCTCGCCGAAGACAGCGAAAGAAGCATGCTGATATCTTCCCACATCTCCTCCGACCTGGAGGGAATCTGCGACGATATCTACATGATTCATAACGGGCAGATTATCCTGCACGAGGATACCGACATCATTCTCGACCGCTATGCTGTTTTGAAGATGAGCGATGATGTGTATAAAAAGATTGACCGGCAATATCTTATTAAAGCCAGGCAGGAAAGGTACGGCTGGTCCTGCTTTACAAACCAGAAGCAGTTCTATGCAGAAAACTGTCCGGAAGCCGTCATAGAAGACTGCAGCCTGGACGACATGATACTTATGATGCTGGGAGATGAAAACTGACATGAAAGGATTGCTGATAAAAGACGGGCGCATTCTCTTTGAACGCACAAGAAAAACTCTGCTTATCATTCTTGCCGTAGGCCTTTTGATGGGCCTTACCAACGACAGTTCCTTCTTTGTTGTATGGTTCATGCTCATGGGTTCTATTCTTTCCATGAGTACGATAGCCTATGACGAATATGACAACGGCTATCCTTTTCTGATGACCCTGCCCATATCGCGCAAGTCATACGCGGTGGAAAAATACGTTTTCGGAATTCTATGCGGGCTTTGCTTCTGGGTGTTTTCCGTTGCCTTTACCTGTCTCGCCCAGAAAGTGAAAGGCACTCCCCTGTCCGATGAGGAAAGAAGCATTCTTCTTTCCAGCATCCTTTTCCCGCTTCTCGTTCTGGATATCAGCATCCCCATCAGCCTGAAATACGGCTCGGAAAAGAAGCGCATCATTCTGCTTATCATCTGGGGTGCCCTGTTTGCTCTGGCGGCCTTCTTTTCGAAGGTGAAGCCGGAGTTTCTGTCCTTCGCTCCGGAAAACATCTCGCTCTCCGAGCCCGCCGTTATCCTGCTTCTGGCGTCCGCCGTTGTCCTGTTCACCGCCGGGTCCGTCCTTTTAAGCATCCGAATCATGGAAAACAAAGAATTCTGATTGTCTCCCAAGGTGCTATATGCTATTATTTCTGTAAACAAACCATTTGGAGGACATGCTCTATGAATAAACTCTGGAACGCACTGGAAGACGCCAAAAAGCTGAAATGGGTTGAGCTTTCTCACCTGATGGACAACGACAGCCCCTACTCGAGCGGCATACCCGAGGGAACCGTTCAGCTCGGCAACGTTGTTTTTGACTGGGGTAATCCCATGCTCGAATGCCAGATTCAGGCTTTCAAATTCCCCGGTCAGTTCGGAACGCATATCGACTTCCCCGCCCATTTTGACAAAGGTTCGGATACAGCCGAAGCCTATACGCTAAAGGATGCAGCATTCCCTCTCTGTGTTATCGACATTACCAAACAGGTTGAAGCCGATCCCACTTACTGTGTAACCGTGCAGGACATCAAGGACTATGAAGCGCAGTACGGCGACATTCCCGACGGGGCCTTTGTAGCCCTGCGAACGGACTGGTCCAAAAACTGGCCCGACATGGACAAAATGTCCGGTATTGCCCCCGACGGTAGCGAGAACTTCCCCGGCTGGTCGATTGACGCCATCCGCTATATTTACGAAACCCGCAACGCCGCCGCAAACGGCCACGAAACATTCGATACCGACGGTTCTGCGGAATGCGCCCGCCTCGGAGACCTTGCCTGCGAACGCTACGTTCTTACCCATAAAAAGATTCAGATTGAGCTTCTGCGCAATCTTGACCAGCTTCCGCCCGCAGGGGCCGTGCTCATAGCCTCCTGGCCGAACTTCAAGGGGGCCAACGGGCTTCCCTGCCGTGTCCTTGCCATTACGGAATAATCGGGAGAGTTTGTATTATGGCCGGCGTTAAAGTAATAGAAATTCATGAATCCGTATTCGCCGTCAACGAGAACGAAGCGGATGTCATCCGTCAAAAGCTGACGAAAAACGGCACTTTCTTTATTAATTTTATGTCTTCGCCCGGAAGCGGGAAAACTACGACGCTCGTCGCCGTCATCAACAAGCTGAAGGACAGGCTGCGTATCGGCGAAATGGACGTGGACATTGAGACGAGCCTGGACGCCCAGCGTGTTGCCGACAGGACGGGTGTGCAGTCTCTCCAGATTCACAACGGAGGTCTGTGCCACATTGATGCGGACATGACGTCCCGCGCCCTTCTGCAGTACGATACTTCTTCTCTTGACCTGCTCATTCTGGAGAACATCGGGAATCTCGTATGCCCCGCCGAGTTTGACACCGGCGCTCATAAGAATGTTACGATTCTCTCCGTTCCCGAAGGGGACGACAAACCTCTGAAGTATCCTCTCATGTACCAGGTCAGCGATGTAGTCCTCATCAACAAAATCGATACGCTTCCCGTTTTCAATTTCGACGTGGAAAAAGCCAAGGAGCGCATTCTCAAGCTCAATCCCAATGCCATATTCTTCCCCATCAGCGCCAAAACCGGTGAAGGGGTGGACGCTTTCTGCAACTGGATTCTGAGCGAAGTTGAAAACATCAAAACCTCCGCCAAAGAATAACAACCAGCAATAATGAAAACCGGCAGCTGTCCGAACGAGACAGCTGCCGGTTTCTTTTCAGCAGAAGCTGTTATTCAAAATCCAGTACTCTGAGCATTCTGACGAGTGTCAGCCGGTTGCGGATGGCCGCGGAAACAGGCAGAATCTCCTCGCTCAGGGCCGGGTCAATGCCGATATGCTCCGGCAGATACTTGCAGCCGCAGCCCTTGTAGAGGGCCTCGAGGGTCTCCGGGGAAGGAATCGTGCTGATCAAATTGCGGATGTCTTCCCACTTGTCCACGATGTTCTGTGCATCGAAGCTTGCCAGAATGTCGTTGGCGTTCTCCTTGATGATGCCGGTAGCCAGGCGCTCGCCGAACTTCTCGTTTATCCATGCCTCCGTGAGCGGCTCAAACTTCTTTGCCTTCGGCGTCAGCTTGGCCAGTTCGTGGTACTTCTTCGCGCAGAGATAGGTCCCGACGCCGACGCATTCGCC
>JAZUEY010000094.1:0-4452 GCA_045640405.1 Candidatus Limivicinus sp. | reverse complement strand
TGGGCACGGAGACCAAGACCACCGTGCGCACGGTCTACCACTGCCGCGCGAAAAAGGAGGGGGACCTCATCACCGTCGCCATGTGTGCGGACGGGTTCCTCTACAACATGTGCCGGGCAATTGTCGGCACGCTGGTCTATGCATCCTACGGCAAACTGCAGCCGGAGGATATTCCGGCCCTGCTCGAAAAGGGCGACAGACGGCTCACGGGACCGACGATGCCGCCGCAGGGGCTGTATCTCAACCGAATCTGGTACGACGGCCCCGTCGGAGAAATGTTCACGGATTCTTAATAAGAATATGATATATATTTTATTATGGTGATTGTATGAGACTGATTATTGACATTGTTTTATTGCTGATAATGGCTCTTTGCATCTGGAGCGGATACAAGCGCGGAATTATCCGGAGCGCGGCAGGCTTTGCCGCAATCATTCTGGCGCTGGTCATCTCCAGCGTGGTCGCATCGGGCCTTGCCAGAGAACTGGTTCCGGCTGTGGAACCGTTCATAGGCGGGTTCGTGGAGTCCGACAGCACGACGGAGACCGTGCTGGACAATCTCGGCTACGGCACCAGCGACAAGAGCCTGACGGACATTCTGGCCGAGGACAGCTCGCTTCGCTACGACTATGCCTACGAGTGCCTGCGGGAAACCGGCTTCTTCAAGGAAGTGGCCGAGGACCTGGCCGGCGATGCCGTAAACTATGCCGATAAGAACAACATCAGCATGACGGACTCGGTCATCACCGTCGTATGCAATTCGGCGGCGTATGTGCTGTGCGTGACGGTGGTGTTCATCCTGATACTGGTGCTGTTTTCGGCGCTGATGGACATGCTCAATCTCAATATCAGGCTGCCGAATGCCGACCTCGTAGACGATGTGGGCGGAGCGGCCATAGGATTCCTGAAGGGATTTCTCATCTGTATCCTGATTTGCTGGCTGCTGGGCTTCCTGGGCCTGCTCATCGGGCGCAGCACCGCGGATAAGACGGGGCTGCTGCGATTCTTCCAGGCATTCAGATTCATTACAAGGACGTTGATTTAATGCAGACAACCATGTGTTCACGCTGTGGCAAGAACGTTGCCATCATATTCATAAGCAAGATAGAGGACGGAAAGCAGGTCAGCGAAGGCCTGTGCCTAAAGTGTGCCCGCGAGCTGAAGATTCAGCCGCTGGAGGACATTCTGAACCGCTTCAACATCGGCGATGACGACCTGGACAATCTCTCGGGCGAAATGATGAATTTCGTCCAGGGAATCGACGGGCTGGTTCCCGACGGAAACGAAGACTCCGCAGACGACGAGGAAGAGGGCAAAACCTCCACCTTCCCGTTCTTCGGCAGAATGTTCGGCGGCGGCCAGGCAGGCGGAAACGCCCAGAGCGCACAGCCCGGCGAAAAGAAGGAAAACGCCAGAAAGCCTTCCCGCAGCAAGTTCCTCGATACCTATTGCATTGACCTGACAGGCCGTGCCAGAGAGGGTAAGCTCGACGCCATGATCGGCCGGGAAGAAGAACTCGAGCGCGTGATTCAGATTCTCAACCGCCGCCAGAAGAACAACCCCTGCCTGATCGGTGAGGCCGGCGTCGGCAAGACGGCCATAGCCGAAGGCCTGGCACAGAAGATCGTCTCCGGTGACGTGCCCGTGAAACTGCAGGACAAGCAGGTCTATCTTCTGGACCTGACGGCTCTCGTGGCCGGCACGCAGTTCAGTGGCCAGTTTGAAAGCCGCATGAAGGGCCTGATTCAGGAGATTAAGAAGCACGGCAACATCATCCTGGTCATCGACGAAATTCACACGATTGTCGGAGCGGGGGATGCCGAGGGCTCGATGAACGCGGCCAATATCCTGAAACCGGCTCTTTCAAGGGGCGAGATTCAGGTCATCGGTGCGACCACCTTCGCCGAATACAGAAAGCACATCGAAAAAGACACGGCACTCGAACGCCGCTTCCAGGCCGTCACGGTCAACGAGCCGTCAATCGAGGATGCCGTCAAAATCATAGAGGGCATAGCCCATTATTACGAGGACTACCACGGTGTCACCATCCCGAAGGAGATGTGCCGTCTGGCTGTCACAATGAGCGAGCGATACATTACCGACCGGTTCCTGCCGGACAAGGCCATCGACCTGCTGGACGAGGCCTGCTCGGATGTCAATCTGAAGGACAGAAACATCAGCCGCGAGCTCGTGGTGAAGAAGGAACTCGACAGCGTGCGCACCGAGCGCGAAGCGCTGCAGAGCGAGGCCATCCCGGACGGCGTCGAGAACGAACAGGAGTTCCTCGACAAGCGCTACGAAGCCGTTGCGAGACTTCGCAGCCGCGAGATGCAGCTGGAACAGGAATACGCCAATCTCAAGGGCATCGAAAGGCCCGTGCTCAGCATAGACAATCTGGCCAGAATCATAGAACTCTGGACGAAGATACCCGCCTCCACCGTAAAGGAGGACGAACTGCAGCGTCTGGCCGGCCTGAACGACAGGCTGAAGACCCACATCATCGGGCAGGACGAGGCCGTGGATGCCGTCTGCGCCGCCATCAAGCGGAGCCGGGTCGGCATGAAGACGAAGCGGAAGCCCGTTTCCTTCATTTTCGTAGGCGGTACGGGCGTCGGCAAGACGGAACTTGTCAAGCGTCTGGCCGAGGATATGTTCGATTCGCCCGAATCTCTCATCCGCCTGGACATGAGCGAATTTATGGAAAAGTTCGCGGTTTCCCGCATCATCGGCTCGCCTCCGGGCTATGTAGGCTATGACGAGGCAGGCCAGCTGACCGAGAAGATCCGCCGCAAGCCCTACAGCGTGGTGCTGCTCGACGAAATCGAGAAGGCCCACCCCGACGTGATGAACATTCTGCTCCAAATTCTGGACGACGGCCGAATCACGGACGCCCAGGGCCGGACGGTCAACTTTGAAAATACCATCATCATTATGACCACCAACGCCGGTAGCGGCAGCAAGACCGGTGCCGTCGGATTCGGCGGAACGCTGAGCGACATGACGCGCGAAAAGACGATGAAGGCGCTGGAGGAGTTCCTGCGGCCGGAATTCATCAATCGTGTGGACGAGGTCATCTGCTTCAACCAGCTCAGCGAGGAGAACTTTGCCGGCATTGCAGACCTGATGCTTGCCGAGCTCAGGGATGTGATGGCCGAGCGCGGCATCCGCCTCGAGTGGACGCCCGAAGTAACCGCCTATCTGGTAAAGAAGGGCTATTCCGTGACATACGGTGCCAGAAACCTCCGCCGTCTGATTCAGAAGGAGATAGAGGACCCCCTGGCACAGGAGATTATCGACAAAGGCATGCCGGAGACGGCAACCCTGGATGTGAAGGATGAAAAAATATGGATGAAATTAGCTTAGAAGAGATTCTGCAGATTTGCGACCACACCCTGCTTCGTGTAGACTGCACCTCCGAGGAGATAATGCAGCTGTGCGACCAGGCCATAAAATACAACTGTGCAAGCGTCTGCATTCCGCCCTGCCACGTGGCCGGAGCCAAGCGCTATGTGGGCAAAAAAATGAAGATCTGCACGGTCATCGGCTTCCCGAACGGTTATGCAACATCCGCCGTCAAGGCCTTCGAGGCCAAGGACGCCATTGTTAACGGGGCGGATGAAATCGATATGGTCATCAACCTTTCGATGGTGAAGGACGGTGCCTGGGACGAGGTGGCGAAGGACATCGCAGCCGTCCGCAAGGCGACGAAGGGCCATATCCTGAAGGTTATCATCGAATGCTGTCTCCTTACCGAGGAGGAGAAGGTCCGGATGTGCGAAATCGTGACCGAATGCGGTGCCGAATACATCAAGACGTCCACCGGCTTTTCCAAGAGCGGAGCCACGTTTGAGGACGTGGAACTGATGCGCGAAAACTGCCCGCCCTATGTAAAAGTCAAGGCGGCGGGCGGCATTTCCTCGATTGAAGATGCCAAGCGTTTCATGCTTCTCGGAGCCGAGCGCCTGGGAACATCCAGAATCGTAAAAATAGCAGAAAACTCTTGACTTTTTACCGGGGATAAGGTATATTATCCAAGCTAAAACTAAGAAGGCACGGTTTCCGCCGTCCTCACCGTGGCAAATGAGCCCTCCGGTCAATAGGAATTTTTAAGGGATTTCTATGTGCGGATACTGTGTGTCCGCACTTTTTTATATTTTCGGAGGTGGATAACAATAGCAGCTAACGACAGTCATCAGATTAACGAAGAAATCCTGGACGAGGAAGTTCGCCTGATCGGGGAAGACGGTGCGCAGCTCGGCATCATGTCGTCTGCAGAGGCACTGAAGGTCGCCGAAGAAGCGGGTTTGGATCTCGTCAAGATTGCTCCGAATGCAGTACCGCCTGTCTGCCGCGTGATGGACTACGGCAAGTTCCGTTTCGAGCAGGCCAAGCGCGAAAAAGAGGCAAAGAAAAATCAACACGTCATCGAGGTCAAGGAAATCCGCATGAGCC
>JAZUEY010000093.1:0-23230 GCA_045640405.1 Candidatus Limivicinus sp. | reverse complement strand
CTTGGCCACCGACTTCATTTGCCCGACAATTTCCTTACGAAGGATGAAGCCGAAGACCTCGGTTGGGTTTCCTCCAAGGGCAATCTCTGGAAGGTGACGGACCACATGTCCATCGGCGGGGATTATTTCGGAAACTACGAAAAGAAACTGCCCCAGCAGAAAGGCCGGAAATACTACGCGTGTGACATCAACTACAACGGCGGTACCCGCGGCACCGAGCGCATCATCTTTTCGAACGACGGCCTGATTTTCTATACCGAAGATCACTACAACACTTTTGAACAGCTCTACTGAGGTGCCGGATGAACATAATTAAACTGGAACTGTCCAAGCTGAAGGAATGTAAGCATACATATTTAAAAGAAGCCTTCGGCTTACCCGATTATTACGGCTGCAACCTGGATGCTCTTTATGACTGTCTGGGAGATCTCCCGAAGACCTGCGTCCTCCTGACGCGGGACGGCCTTCCGGATGCCTTCTGTGAAGATGTACTGCAGGTGCTGACCAATTCCCGAAAAATCAATCTGATATTAAAAACGGCTGCTTACTGAAAGCAGCCGTTTATATGTTTGTTATTTAATATTTCTCCAGCATTTCGGAAAGCGTCTTGAGAAGCTTGGGAACGTCAATCGGTTTGGCCAGATGGCCGTTCATGCCCGCGTTATAGGCATTCTGCTTGTCTTCTTCAAAGGCGTTTGCCGTCATGGCAATAATGGGAATCATGGCTAATTTAGGGTCGCACAGGCTGCGGATGGCACGTGTCGCCGTATAGCCGTCCATTCGCGGCATCTGAATGTCCATCAAAATGAGATCGTACTGCCCGGGGACGGAAGAGCGGACCTTTTCTACGGCAATGTCGCCGTCTTCGGCAGTATCGACAAAGACGCCCTCCTCTTCGAGAATGTCGGTGGCGATTTCGCGATTGAGCTCGTTGTCTTCCACCAGAAGAATCTTAGCCCCCTGCAGCTTCATCTGCAGTGCTTCATCATCCGGGATTTCCTCCGTCACGGGTTCGGCTATGCGATAGACGAAATCGGTGGTAACGCGGGTTCCCTTGCCGAGTTCGCTTTCCACTTTAATGGTACCGCCCATCATCTCGACGAGGGACTTTGTGATAGACATGCCAAGGCCAGTGCCGACGACGCCGCTCTTGGTGGCAGTTTCCGCGCGAGAGAAGGCTTCGAAGATATGTTCCAGGAACTCCTTGGACATACCGATTCCGTTGTCGGTTACCGTATAGCGCAGATGCGCAAAGCCTTCCTTGTCGCAGGGCAGCTCCTCGGCTACCAGCGAAATCGTACCGCCCGGATTCGTGTATTTAATGGAGTTTGAGATAATATTCATCAGCACGCGCATGGTGCAGAGCCTGTCCGCATAAATCCAATGGTGTTCTACGGAAGGATCGATGACCGAAGTGAAAGTGAGATCTTTGGCCGCCGCGGTTCCGGCCAGCATACTGTAGAGATTATCTTTGGCCGCATCGATGCAGAGGGGCTGCTCATCGAGCGTGACTCGACCGGCTTCCACACGGGACATGTCGAGCACGTCGTTGATGAGTGAGAGCAGATGTTCACCCGAAGCCCTGACTTTACCGAGGCTGTCCTTCACACGGTCTTTTTCATCGATGTGTTTCAGCGCCATGTCGGTAAAGCCGATGATGGCGTTCATAGGCGTACGGATGTCGTGGCTCATGTTAAAGAGGAAGGAAGACTTGGCCTGGTTGGCCGACTCGGCGGCAATTTTGGCTGCCTCCAGTTCCTGACGGGCACCGACTTCTTTGCGGATTTCGCTGTCGGTGGAACGCACGCAGGCAATCATGCCGTAAATCCGGTTCTCATCGTCCCGGATAGGCACAAAACGCATCTGGTAAAAGGCATAGTCCCCTTCCGGCTTCATCATGCGGAAGTCGATAACATGCGTTATATTCTCGGCAAAGGAAGCAAACATAGCCTCGCGTCGGGTTTCGGCATAGAAGCGCTCTTTATCATCGGGATGGATGTACTGCATGAGGAAGTCCAGCTTTGTCGAGAAGTTTTCCTCAACCAAAGTATCGGAGTCTACAAGAGCCGCAACGTCTTCGGAAACACGGCTATGAACGACAACTTTGTCGTTCTTTTTATTTTTATCAAAATGAACCACCGCAATGCTCTCGTATTCGTTGGAAAGAGCGCGGACGATTTCTTCTTCGCGTTTGCTTTGCATGATTTCGGCGGATACGTCCTTAACACTCGTGAAGGAAATGACATCCCCTTCCTGGTTGCGAGACATGCTGATCAAGCGGCGGAGCCAGGCCGTTTTACCGGAGATGGTCCTTGCCTCATAGTCCAGCGTGATTTCGGAAGTACCATTCTCGAAAGCTTCCAGCAGATAGTTCCGGTCCGTACGACCGGAGAATTGATTGTTTTGGTCTTTTTTAACAAACTTCTGCTGCCAGAGCTGAATGTACTTATCGTAGCTGCAGGGCATGCTGATGCCGAGAATATCCTGCAGAGGTACTTCGGCCCCGTTGTCGTCCTTCCAGGTTCCGTCGTAAAGTTCGTCCCGGGTCAGATTCGCTTCCAGAGATATCAGAGCGTCGGCCAGAACGGTCTTTTTATAGGTGGAGAGCTTGTCGGAAGAATCCTGCAGGACCTCGATGTACTCTCTTTCCTTTCTGTGCTCCTTGTCTTCCATGTAAACAATCAGCACATAGACGCCGAGCAGCGTAAACAGCAGGAAGAAGGCCAGAATCGAGGAACTCGAACTGACGTCCTTATAAATATCGGCCGTGCGTTCGCAGACGCCGATGCGGTAAGGCGCATAGTCCGAAAGGACATAAGCATATTCCGTACCCTCCACCATGAACTTGCGCATTACATCTTCAGAAACGCTGAGATCAAAGGTGGTTTCCGCATTGGAACGGCCGAGAATGACCTCCTCCGTCGAGGCGACGATAAGGTCCTGCTCAGTGTCGTAAATGAAATACATGGTCTCGTCGTGCGGCATCTTGTCGAGAACCTTGGAAATGTCGTTTCTCTTCATGGATTCGAGAAGATGCTCCGGCGTAATGCCGATTTCTACGAGGCTGTCACCGTCCTGACGCCAGACAGCCGCATACATGATAAGCTTGCCGTCTTTGGTATTCGGTGTCATGTCCTGACAGAGTTCGAGACTCTTGTCCGTCATCATCGGTTCGAAAAAGGCTATCTGGCCGCCGCTGTAGATGCTGAAGCCGACGTAATCCGGCACGGTACTGTAGGCAATCAGACCTTTTGTATCGAAAATGTTAATTTCGTCGATGTCCAGCAAAGAGGCCGCCTTTGTGAGCTCATAATAGTCCTCCTGCACGGAGGGATTCATCTCCAGCAGGTAGGCAAGAGAGCGGGCTCTGGAGATGTAATCCTCTTTCAGAGAGTCCTGCAGGGCCGCTTTTTCGGTTTCGTTGTTTTCAATGAAACTCTCAATCTGCAAAGTCATGGAATTAGCGGAACTCATAAAGCGCTGGTCGGCACTGTTGTGCAGAATGAATAGGCAGATACCGAAGAGAATGGCAAAAATCAAAGATATGAGAAGTGCAATCCGAACCTGATTTCTTTTATTCATGAATCCACCTCCCCTGTCTGTCTGTCTGTCTGTCTGTCTGTCTGTAAAAATTTTCGGGTTTTTTCGCATGAAAGTCAACCTGCGATTCTATTCTTTATACTTCTTCGAAAGTGATTCCGGTAAAGGTGTAGCCGGCATCGGCTACGGTCTTGCGGACGAGTTCTTCGTCGGCCAGGGCCGTACTTAAGAACTCAGCCTTCTTCTCCTGATGAGAGGCTGTGGCTTCTTCCACGCCGAAAGTCTTTTTGATGGCCTCAATCATATGCGCCTCGCAGTGCGGGCACATCATGCCTTCGGTGCCGATAATGTTTTTAATCATAGCTGTATCCTCCTGATGGATGTATTATTCGGTTCTCAGAGCCTCGACGGGATCCTTCTTGGCGGCAAGGCCGGAAGGAATCAGGCCGGCAATATAGGTCAGGAACACGGAGATGAACACGAGGAACACGCCGCCCGCCCACGGGAGCGAAGACGTGAGCACCTGAATGTCCGTCAAATCGCGGACGATGATGCTGATGGGGATGTTGAGAAGAACCGTCAAAAACACGCCGATAAGACCCGCAAAGAGGCCGACGATGAAGGTCTCGGCATTGAACACGCGGGAAACGTCCTTCTTTGAGGCGCCGATAGCGCGGAGGATGCCGATTTCCTTGGTTCTTTCCAGAACGCTGATATAGGTAATGATGCCTATCATAATCGAGGAAACCACGAGGGAAATCGAAACGAAGGCAATCAGAACATAGCTGATGACGTTCAGAATTGTCGAGATGGAGCTCATGAGAATCGCCACCATGTCGGTGTATTCAATCTTATCTTCTTCGACGACGCCTTCGTTGTAGCGCTCGATGCAGTCGGCTATCGCATCCTTGTCCTCAAAGGTGGAGGCGTAGAGATTGATGGTGCTCGGGCTGTCGAGATCCACATAGCCGAGAGACAGCAGAACATCCTTATAATTGGACTCGGAATACACGGGCGGGATGGCGTGGCTGTACATCCAGAGGTAATCGTCGTCATCCAGGTTGAGTAGCTTGAAGTTCTCGCAGAGGACGGAATCCTTGAGATGCTCGTATTTCTCGCGCATCTGGGAGGCGTACTGCTCCTCGACCGTCTGCGTCATCATCTGACGGACATAGTCAAAGAGCGTATCGTCGTCCATGTCTTCGATAAAGGACTTGTACTCGGGATAATTGTCGAGAATCATGTCCTCAATGTCTTCACGGGTGGTGTCTTCCAGCTCCTCGTCGAGCTTCTCGTCGATATAGCTCTCTTCGGGGAGTGTCATAAATTCCACATAGACATCGGCCAGCTCTTCTTCGTTGGCATTGGCGATGTAGTTCTTGACGGCCTCAATCTTGATGTTGTTGGTAAGGGTTTCATCCCCTTCCAGGAACGGCAGGTTGCAAAGAACGTCCGTCTTCGGGTCGGCCAGCTGATTCTTGACGAGCTCGCGCTTGGCCGCCTCTCCGACAACGTATTCGACCAGGTCGTGCGTGTAGCCGATGGCGCCGGAGCTCATCATACCGGATACGGCGTCTTCATTCTGGCGGATGATGCCGGTGATGTGCACGGGAAGCCCCTTCTTGAAGAGATTTTCAAGCTGCAGGTCTTCGAGTTCTTCGGGAGCTGTGTATTTCTGTTCTTCCTCGTTCCATTCGAATTCATCGCTCGGATAGATATAGCGGAACTCGAGATTGCAGATTTCTTCGTAGGACCAGGATTCGATGTCGGTCTTCAGATTGTCGAGATTCATGAAGGACTGCATGTCGTCGGCCAGGGAGGAATTGGACTTCAGTCCGAGCGCATAGAGCACCAGGTCGGACACTTCGTTGTTTTCACTGACGACAAGCACCGCCTCGTCGAACTTCTCGGGCCACTTGCCGTAGAGCAGGTCGTACTGCTCCTTCAGGAGCGGGTTGATGAGTTCGTCGCCCTCGCCGGCCAGGAGTTCGGACCAGGCGTCCGCCACCTGATAGAAGGAACCGAAGGTGTCGAAATACGAGCTGTAGTCGCCGCCGAAGGTCTCGCCCATCGCGGCCTGAATCACCTGCGTGATGTCGGTCTTGACAATCTTTCCGTCCACATCCTTGCAGTAGAGGTTCATGTCGATGTCATAGGAATAACGGACGGAGCTGAGATACTGGTTGATGTCGCTTGCGGGGTCGTCGAGATACTTCTTGAAGGCCTCCAGGTTATTTTCCTGTGTATCGGCGTTCTGCAGATTGTTGATAAGGTCATAAAGAATGGTGTTGGAATACACGGCATCCTTCTCGTGCTGGTTGGCTTCGATATCCGCCTGCACACCCATCAGAGAGGTCATCATCGACGTCATGTCGACGGTTTCGGCTTCAATCGTCAGCGGATAGGAGGACAGCGTATCGCCCTGCACCTTGTCGATATAGTTCTGAATGCCGTTGCACAGAGACATAATCAGCGCAATCCCGATGATGCCGATAGAGCCGGCAAAAGCCGTCAGAATCGTCCTGGCTTTCTTGGTCATCAGGTTATTGACGGAGAGCGAAAGGGCCGTCCAGAAGCTCATGGAGGGCTTTTTGCGCACGGTGGTATCGATGTTCGTCTCTTCCTCGTCAAAGGGCATCGAGTCGGCCGTGATGAGACCGTCCTTCAGGCGTATGATGCGGGAAGCGTATTCGTCGGCCAGCTCCGGGTTGTGCGTAACCATGATGATGAGCTTGTCCTTGGAAATCTCCTTGAGGATTTCCATAATCTGCACGGAGGTCTCGGAGTCGAGTGCACCGGTGGGTTCATCGGCCAGAATGATATCCGGGTTGTTGACGAGAGCACGCGCAATCGCAACACGCTGCATCTGACCGCCGGACATCTGGTTAGGCTTCTTGTTTATCTGGTCGCCCAGGCCTACGGCTTCAAGAGCCTCGACGGCTCTGCGCCGTCTCTCCGCCTTGTCCACGCCGGAAAGCGTCAAAGCCAGCTCCACGTTGGAAAGAACCGTCTGGTGCGGAATCAGATTATAAGTCTGAAAAACAAAACCGATAGAGTGATTGCGGTACAGATCCCAGTCGGAGTCATCATAGTCCTTGGTACTCTTGCCGTTGATGACAAGGTCACCGCTGGTATACTGGTCCAGACCTCCGATGATGTTCAGCAGCGTGGTTTTGCCGCAGCCGGACTGGCCGAGAATGGCAACAAATTCACTCTCGCGGAAAGCGAGGCTGACGCCCTTTAAGGCGTGTACGACGTTATCGCCGGCCAGATAGTCTTTTTTGATGTCGATTAATTTAAGCACTTTACAATCTCCGTTAAATTGATTAAAATACAAATGTTATGCCCCTGTACCTCACCGGGATAGAGGGTCCGCCTCCTAAGCCGAATGTAGCTTGTTCGAGTCAAGTCAGGGGTGCCAGAATCAGGCCTTTAGGCCTGATTTTTTTATTGCCTCAATGGATTCGTCGGATATCACATGTTCAATCTTGCAGGCATCCTCTGCGGCAACAGCAGGGTCCACACCCCAGCTGACGAGCAGATTCGTCAGCAGCAGGTGCCTTTCATATATGGTTTCGGCAATCTTCTGTCCCTCGGGGGTAAACAAAATGTTGCCGGAATCTTCCACTATTATCAGATGATCATTTTTTAAAATGGCCAGCCCTCTGGAGACGGAGGGCTTGGAATAGCCGAGCTTTTCGCCCACGTCGACGGCCCGGACCGGATCCTTTTGCTTTTTCAGGACGAGAATCGTCTCCAGATACATCTCGCCCGATTCTTGGATAGACATTTAAGCCTCCTCTCCCATAATTCGCACAATAGAATTCAGGAGTTCTTCTCTGTCGCCGTTAGCCGAGGTCTTCATCCGGTACTCGGCATCGGCCAGAACGTTGATGCAGGATTTCAGTTTTTCTTTACGGAAACGCGAAGCGGCTTCGGCGGCGAGTTTCGCCCGGTAATCGGAAGAAGTCCCGAGCACGTCCATCAGAACGCTGAGCCCCTTCCCTTCGCAGACTTTGGCCGCATAGAGCTGCCGGAACTGGTAGGACAGAGCCCCGATAATCTCCGGCACTTCCACGCCCTTCTGCTTCAGAAGCTCCGAAAGCAGGGCCACGGCCTCGTTGTTCCTCCGGGAGGAGATTCTGTCTACGAGATCAAAGGCGCTGGCTTCGGGAATGTGATTGGCAATAGCGTTCACATCCTCTATCGTGACGGTGTCGCCGCGCACATAGGAGGCGAGCTTGTCAATCTCCGGAATGAGGGCATTCATGTATTCCCCGCTGATGAACTCCAGCCGTTTGATGGCATCGTTGCCGATGCTCTTGCCGGCTGCCTTGAAGCGGCGGGCCACCCAGTTGTCCAGGTCCCGGCCGACCTGCGAGCCGAAATGCAGCGTGTGTGCCTTCTCGCGCAGAAATTTAATGCATTTGGTGCGGTTGTCGGGTTCGAAGACGGCATCCGCAATGAGGGCCAACGTGCAGTATTCCGGAATCTCGCTCAGGACTGACAGCATTTCTTCCGAAAGCTTATTGAAATCCGCATTCCGGATTTCCACAAAGGTCCTGTCGGAGAGAAAGGGCATCGTGTCGACCGCTTCGGAGAGAACTTCTTTTTCCGGCATGCCGTCAAAACGGTAGTAACCGAAGCCGTCACCGGAATCACCCGTGCAGAGGGCTTTGAGTTCGTTCACGAAATAGTCGCGCAGATAGTCCTCCCGGCCGTATATGAAATACAGCGGCAGAGGGCCCTGTTTCTTTAAGAGGTCCGATTCGGTTTTATAACTGCAGGAGGCTTCTATTTTCATTTGAGAATCAGTTCGACAGTCCCGAGTTGGTCTGTTCTTTTTATTTCGTATCCGGCCGCTTTCAGCCGGTTGAGCGCATCCACCGTAGGATGGCCGTAATCGTTCTCGCCCACCGAAATAACGGCTGTACTGGCTCCAATCGACTCCAGGAACTCGTTGCCGCTGGAATTCTTTGAGCCGTGATGGCCGACAATCAGCAGGTCGATGTTTTTTATCTCATGTGTCTCGATAAGCGACTTTTCCTGCGAGATACCGGCGTCCCCGGTTACGAGCATGTCGTAATCGCCGATGGAAACAACGTTCATCAGACAGGCCTCATTGGCACTTTCCGCATAGAACGGAGCAAACATGCCGATGTGTATGCCGCCTATATCCGCATAGGAGTCAATCCCTACCTCGGTAAAGACGATGCCGTATTCCGAGCAGAGAGATTTGATTTTGTTTAAATAGTCCGGATTGTTGTCCCCGTACTTGGGAATGACAATCTCATGCACTTTGATGTACTGGAGCAGTGTTTCCACACCGTTCATGTGATCGGAATGCAGGTGCGTCAGCAGCAGAATGTCCACATCCCGCCGGCCGCAGGAACGCAGGTACTCCCCCGCATTCGAGCCGGCTTTATAGTCCCCGCCGCAGTCAACCATCACCGTCTTATTGCCTTGCATGACGGCTATGGACTGTCCCTGGCCGACGTCGATAACGGAAAAGACGCCGGGCACGGCATTGTAGAAAAGCTTCGTTCCGACAAGAAGCAGCGCCAGCAGCGCTACGGAAATTCCGCAGGGCACCGTCCACTTCCACTTCTTCCAAAGGGCCAAAATAACCAGCAGATACACCAGCACCACCCAGACAAGAGCCAAGCTGTTCTTGGTATAGAGGCAGGCAAACGGAATCCGGGAAACCAGCTTTGCCATACCGATGATGTACTTGGCCACATACGAGACCGGAACCGCAGCAAGCGCACCGAGAGGCTTCAGAATAAAACCCAGCAACACGGAAATCCACCCGCCACAGAAGCAGAGCGTGACAAAAGGCAGAACCAGCAGGTTCGTAAGCGGTGAGAGAATCTGAATGCTGCCGAAATGCCAAGCGGAGAGCGGCACCGTAAAAACCATGCAGCTCAGACTTGAAGCCAGAATACCCGCAAAATACTGGACCAAACGGCTGTCCGAATGCAGCTTTTCGTAGATGCGGCCCGAAAAGAGCAGCAGGCCCGCCATAGCGCCGAAGCTCAGCTGAAAACCGGTATCCAGAATCGCCTTCGGCCAGATGATCTCGATGAGCACAAAGGCCGCGAGAAGACTCCGGACGGAATCCGTTTCTCTTTTCAGAATCGGGGCCAGGAGCAGAATCGTCTGCATGATGGCGGCCCGGACGGCGGAGAAAGGAAAGCCGGCCAGCGCCGTGAAGCCCCAGATGAGAGCGATGCAGAAAACGGAGCTCTTTCTGGTCTTGCCGAAAAGCAGCTGCACGAAGCCGACCAGAAAGGCAATGTGCATGCCCGATACGGCCACGATGTGCATGATGCCGCTTCGAGACAGGGCAATATACAGCGCTTTATCGCCGTAGAAATCCGCCCTGTCACCGAGCAGCAGGCTCTTCATAAAAACTTCGACACTGCCGGAGTACAGGGACTCCAGAATGTCCAGAATAATCTGCTTCAGATGATCTTCTCTCCGAGCTTCGTTCCGCCGAGAAGGTGGAAGTGCAGATGCATGACGGTCTGACCGCCGTCTTCACCGCAGTTGTTGATTATACGGTAGCCGTTATCGAGGCCTTCCTGCTTGGCAATGGCGGGAATCGCTTCAAATATTTTGGCCACAAGAGAGGAATTCTCGGCCGTCACGCACTGGGCGCAGCAGATGTGCTGCTTGGGAACAATGATGACATGCACCGGGGCCTGAGGATTGATGTCACGAAAAGCGTAGACATAGTCGTCCTCATAGACCTTTGTGGAGGGAATCTCCCCCGCTATGATTTTACAGAAAAGACAGTCTTCCATTTTATAAAAGCTCCTTTATCATTTCTAAGCTGATTTCTTTTTCAACCTTGCCCATGGCGCTCTGGGGCTTTCCGCCGCCCTTGCCGAGCGCACGGATGAGTTCCACGGCATTGGCACCGGATTCCTCACCGCAAACGCAGAGGCAGGCGGAACCGGAAACGAGAACGGCAACGACTTTGGCGTCTTTGTCTCTAAGCTTGTCGCCGAGGGCACGGAGCGCATTGGCGTCGCCCTCGACCTTGGCAAATACCAGGTGTCTGCCGTTGACGTCCACTGCATTCTTGATATAGTCTTCGGCACTGTTGCCGCTGGGCTTTGCCTTGTACTGCTCGATTTCCTTCTTGAGTTCCTTGATCTTCTCGCGGAGTTCGTCGCCTTCGGCGGCGAGCTTTTCTTTATCTTCATTCAGCGAGAGAATCGTCTTATAACCGGTAACGGCTTCGATTCTGCGCACGCCGGAAGCCACGGAGGCCTCCGCCAGAATGCGGAAGGAGCCTGCTTCTGCGGTATTATTCAGATGTGTACCGCCGCAGAGTTCAGAGGAGAAGTCTCCCATTGAAACCACACGGACGACGTCGCCGTACTTTTCGCCGAAGAGAGCCGTGGCGCCGCTGTTGCGGGCCTCTTCCAGGCTCATGACTTCGGTTTTGATTTCGCTGCCGGAAAGAATATAGGCGTTGACGATTTTTTCCACTTCGTTCAGCTGCTCGCGGCTGACCGCCTGATTGTTGGTAAAGTCGAAACGGAGCGTATCTTCATCCACGAAGGAACCGGCCTGGTGCACCTGGGCCCCGAGGACTTGTATCAGAGCGCTCTGAAGCATGTGCGTGGCGCTGTGCGCTCTCGCAACGGCCTGTCTTCTCTCGGCGTCGTACTCGGAAACCACAGTGTCGCCGACGGAGAGCTTTCCGCCGCAAACGCGGCCGATGTGCATGAATTTTCCGCCCTTGTTCTTGCGGACGGAGTCCACCGTGAAGCAGACGTCGCCGGCCGTCAAGGTGCCCTTGTCGCACTCCTGGCCGCCCATCGTTGCGTAAAGAGAGGTCTTGTCGAGTACAATAATGCCCTCTTCCCCGTCGGCAAGTTCGCTGCGGCTGAGCCCGTCAACCAGAATCGCGCAGATTTTGCCTTCCGTGGCCTTTTCGGTGTAACCGGTAAACTCGGTATCGGGAACATCCTTGCCGAATTCCTCGCCGGCCCAGCCGAGATCGCCCAGAGCCTTTCTGGCTTCGCGGGCGCGCACTCTCTGCTCTTCCATCAGAGCCCGGAAGCCCTCTTCATCGACGGTGAGCCCTTCATCCTCGCACATCTCCTTGGTGAGGTCGAGCGGGAAGCCGAAGGTATCGTAGAGACGGAAGGCATCCGCCCCGGCAAATACCTTGCCCTCGGAGGCGGCAAGCATGTCTTTGAAAACAAGCAGGCCCTTGTCGAGCGTCTTGTTAAAGTTTTCTTCTTCCGACTTGATAACGGAGATAATGTAGTCTTCCTTCTCGCGGAGTTCGGGATACTGGCACTCATTTTCGTGCACCACCGTATCGACGACCTCCCAGAGGAAGGGCTTGTTCACGCCGAGCAGCTTGCCGTGTCTGGCGGCGCGGCGCAGAAGCCTTCTGAGCACGTAACCTCTGCCTTCGTTGGAGGGCAGAATGCCATCGGATATCATAAAGACGGCGGAACGGATGTGGTCGGTTATCACGCGCAGAGATACGTCAATCTTGTCGCTCTGCTCATACTTGGCCCCGGTCAGCTCCGTGACCTTGTTGGTTATGTTCATAACGGTATCCACATCAAAGAGGGAGGCAACATCCTGCGATACCACCGCGAGACGCTCGAGCCCCATTCCCGTATCTATGTTCTTCTGTTTAAGTTCGCTGTAATTATTATGTCCGTCGTTATCGAACTGGCTGAAAACATTGTTCCAGACCTCTATGTAACGGTCGCATTCGCAGCCAACCGTGCAGTCGGGCCTGCCGCAGCCGTATTTCTCGCCGCGGTCGTAGTAGATTTCGCTGCAGGGGCCGCAGGGACCGGCGCCGTGCTCCCAGAAGTTGTCTTCTTTGCCGAACTTGAAGATTCTCTCCGGAGTAATGCCGATTTCGTCTCTCCAGATGGCAAAGGCTTCGTCATCATCCACGTAAACGGAGGGATAGAGTCTGTCCGGATCCAGGCCGACCCATTCGGGTGAAGTCAGGAATTCCCAGCTCCAGGCAATGGCTTCGTGTTTGAAATAATCCCCGAAAGAGAAGTTGCCGAGCATTTCGAAATAGGTGCCGTGGCGTGCCGTATGCCCGATGTTCTCGATGTCACCGGTACGGATGCACTTCTGGCAGGTGCAGACTCTTCTGCGCGGCGGCTCCTGCTCACCCTTGAAGTAGGGCTTCATGGGGGCCATTCCGGAGTTGATAATCAGCAAAGAATTATCATTCTGGGGAATCAGCGAAAAGCTGGGCAGTCTCAGATGTCCTTTGGTCTCGAAAAAGCTGAGGAACATCTCTCTCAATTCATTTAAACCGTATTTTTTGCTCATATGTTTTTAAGTCTCCTGACTATTGAATATTTATTGCAAGGGGTCGGCAGTTTCATTTCAAACTCTGCCATAGCGTGGGAAACAATCTCGGGAACGTTCTCGGCAATAAAGCTTATCGGTTCGCTCTCCGGCGTCAGCAGCTGCAGCGTTTCCCCGCTGCCGAATTTATTTCTCTGCGACAGGATGGCGTTTCCTCTGTCATCGCAGCTTTCCACAACCGCTACGATTTCGGCATCCTGGGAGTAACTCGAGGTCCCGTAGTGCTGGCCGGGCTCCCCGTAGAAAAATCCTGTGCTGTAGGGCCGGTGCGAAACCATATCGCATTCCCGAATCCAGATCTCATCGGGCCGCTTTCCTTCGCAGAAGGCGTCGATGGCGTGCCGGTAGGCGTTGGTCACGCAGGCAGTGTAGTAGGCGCTCTTCATGCGCCCCTCTATCTTGAAGCTGGAAACCCCGGCGTCCATCAGATCGTCGAGATGCTCTATCATGCACATGTCGTTGGAGTTCAGGATAAAGGTGCCTTTGTCTTCGGTAATCTCGAAGTATTCGTTGGGTCTCGTCTCCTCGACGAGATGATAGTTCCAGCGGCAGGGCTGTGCGCATTTGCCCCGGTTGGAATCGCGGCCCGTCAGATAGTTGCTGAGCAGGCAGCGCCCGGAAAAGGATACGCACATCGCGCCGTGTACAAAAGTCTCGAGCCGCAAATCTTTCGGCGTGTTTTCGCGAATCTTCCGAATCTCTTCCACCGAGAGCTCTCTGGCCAGTACCGCGGTGTCGGCCCCCTGTTCGTAGAGGAAGTTGGCCGTGCCGCTGTTGACGACGCCCAGCTGGGTGCTGACGTGTCTGGCCACATCGGGGGCGTATTTTTTTGCCAGCTGCAAAACTCCGAGGTCCGCTATGATGAGGGCGTCCACCCGGAGGGAATTCAGAAATTCCAGATAGGCGGGCAGCCTCTGCAGCTCGTCTTCCCGCGGGAGCGTATTGCAGGTCACGTAGAGCTTCTTTCCGAGAGAATGCGTCAGTTCAACGGCTTTTGCCAGCGTTTCGTCATCAAAGTTGGCACTCGAGGCCCGCATGCCGAATTCCCGTCCGGCCAGATACACCGCATCGGCTCCGAAGTGCAGAGCCATCAGCAATTTTTCGTAGTCGCCGCTCGGAGAAAGGAGCTCCGGCTTATCCTTCGTTCTGCAGGTTACTGACATAGTAGTTGAACTCCTCCCCGCTGTTGAAGAATGTAAGCCTGCCGGTCTCGATGTCGGCATAGAAGTAGTAATAATAGCAGTTCGGCTCCGGATTCAGCGCGGCATTGATAGATGCCATGCCCGGATTGCAGATAGGCGTCGGCGTGAGCCCTGCGTGGAAGCCGGCGTGTGTGTTGTAGGGAGAATCTTCCTGCAGCATGGCGGCATCCGGTTCGCCCTCGTGCTCGGGATGCACATAGAGAATCGTGGTATCGAGTCCGAGATTCATCTGCGCATTCAGTCGGTTGTACACAACAGCGGCAACTTTCGTCCGGTCATCGTCGAACTTGGCTTCTTTTTCAATGTAGGAGGCAACCGTGATGATGTCCTTGACGGAGCGTCCCCTCTCGGCACAGGCCGCAATGTAGTCCTGATTGAAGCGGGTGTAGAAGTTGGAAAGCATCTTGTTGATGGCCGAAGCCGGGTCCATGTGCACATAAAATTCATAGGTATCCGGGAAGAGATAGCCTTCCAGTCTCGAAGCGCCGAGGTCCTCGGTGCCTTCCAGGAAGTCATACTTGAACTGGGCGGTCTCGGCCGCTTTCATCAGCTCGTCGTAGCTCGCCACCTTGTTCTCGGCCAGCCTCGTGAATATGTCGTACATGGAAAAGCCTTCCGGAATGGTGACGGTCACCGTCTTTAAGATGGCCGAACCTTCGCGCATTCCCTGAATCAGCGCACGGTAGTCATAGGTACTGCTGAGTTCGTAGTCACCGGGGTCCACCTTGATATCCGCGTCCGAAATGCGGCAGTAAAACTTGAAAAGCCATTCGTAGTCGATGAGGCCCTTGTCGTGCAGTTCTTTGGATATATAGTCAATGTCGGCCACACGACCTCTGTCGGGATTTGTGGAAAATATGCTGTCCGGCAGCGTGACCTCGGTTGTGAACTTATCGTTGTTGAGGGCCAGCATGTCACTGGCGCACATCCAGGTAAAGACGGCGATGACAACCGCAATACACAAAAACAGCAGAAAATACATCAGGCTCACAACAAACGTGTTTCTGTATGGAACCGAAACCAGATTCGGTGTCTTTTTTGATTGTTTCTTTTCAGCCATGCAGATAATTCTTTATGATTTGATAAATCTCCTCGTTTTTTTCTTCGATGCCGCGGACCTTTCCGTTTTCGTCCAGGCAGGCAATCCGTTTCCAGCCGAAGTAGTCGCAGGCCCTGTCGGCGGCGCGCAGGCATTTGGCCAGATAGCTCTCGTCCTGCTCGTGAATGTCCGCCTTCGTCCCCTTTTCGGCTTCCCGCATGTGCCTGCGGTTTTCGGCTATCTCCAGCGTCACGTCCTGATAAATGACCAGGTCCGGTACCGGGAGACCCATTTTCTTATACTCCAAATCGCTCAGCCAGGAGAAGAAGCCTTCCAGCTCGTCTTCGGGAAGCTTGCTGCCCTGGTGCACGAAATTGGACGTCGTATACCTATCGGCAAAGATAAACGCATTGTTTTCGTAGAGCCTGCCCCAGTCGTCCCGGTAGGAGGCAAAACGGTCCACCGCATAGAAGGCGGAAGCCGTATAGGCGTTGACGTCATCCGGATGCGAACCGAAAGCGCCGTCGAGATAGAGCCTTATCAGGGCGCTGCTCTCTTTATCGTAGCGGGGAAAAACGATATTGGTAAAATCTATACCGTCCTCTTTTAATTTTTTACAGGTAAGATCGTACTGGGTGGATTTCCCGGACCCGTCGATCCCTTCCAGAACAATAAGACCGCCTTTCATATCTGTGAGAAAACATCTCCTAAATTAGCATGAATGACAAGGTTGGCGTACCGGTCATAAGGTGTTTCGGAGCGGTTGATGAGAACCAGCTTTTCGCCCCGGTAGTAATTGATGAGCCCGGCAGCGGGATAGACATTGAGGCTGGTGCCTCCGACTATCATGATGTCGGCATCGCGGATATAGTCGATGGCCTTGTACATCACGCCGTCGTCCAGCGGCTCTTCGTAAAGGACGATGTCCGGGCGGATGACGCCGCCGCAGAAGGAGCAGACCGGCAGCCCGGTTCCGTGATTCATCAAATCCGCGTCGGCCTTCCGGTGGCATTTGGAGCAGGAGGCGCGAAGAATGCTGCCGTGCAGCTCCAGCACTTCCCTGCTGCCGGCCATCTGGTGCAGACCGTCTATGTTCTGCGTGACGACGGCCTTGAGCTTTCCTTCCTCTTCCAGCTCGGCCAGGCGCCTGTGCGTAATGTTGGGCTTTACCCCGTCAATAACCAGCTTGGCTCTGTGGAAGCGGTAGTACTCCTCGGGATTTCTCGTGAAGAAGGTGTGGGAAAGAATCGTCTCGGGCGGATATTTCCACTCCTGGTTGTAAAGCCCGTCCACACTGCGAAAGTCGGGTATGCCGCTTTCCGTGGAAACGCCGGCACCGCCGAAGAATACAATGTTATCGGATTCCCGTATCCAGTTTTTTAACGTTTCAATATTGGTCATAGTATGCCTTTATCGTTTCGAGATTCAGTTCGTTCTCCCGCCGGACGACGTATTTATAGGTTTCGTCGGAGGTCCGGGAAGTCAGATTCAGAAGCCAGGCAATCGAGCTTTTCACGGCACCGAATGCCAGCTCGGCCATTTCCCGGAGAACATGCCGGTCTTCTTCCGGAAGCATTTCCTTCAGCTCCAGCCCGAGTTCGAGCATCTGGGAACACATGGAAACGATTTCCTCGTTTATCGTACAGGCCGGATGCATTGCCGCCTCAATCTTTATTTGTTCTTCGCCGTTCTTTTTGAGCCGGACATAGTCCCGGCGGCACTTCACGTCATCATCCACCATGTGAATGAAATACGAGCGGAGGATTTCGCCGTTGCGCACCATGTATTCCCCTCTTTCGCTCTGCGGAGCCCTGGCGGCCGCGCGGCAGAAAAGGGCTGCGGCACAGGCGGCCGTCATCGCATTGAGTGACCCGGTATCGAGCTTGTCTTCGTTTACGAAGTCTTTCGTAAAGTCGTCCAGAGTCTCTTTGCTGTGTATTTTAATTTCTATCATGTCTTACTCCTTGTTGAAGGAACTGAGTGCCAGGCCCTCGTTCTTGTCGAGCGCCCAGCGAACCGTCCAGTCACTGGTGAAGAGCAGCAGGTCCTGTCCTTTGAAGTCCTGCACCCACTTGGTATCGCTCGTGAGATTCAGGTCGCGGATTTCGCAGGGAGAACTGTCCACCCAGCGGATGGATTCGAAAGGCAGGTCTCTCCGGCGGATTTCAACGCCGTATTCGGTTTTCAGCCGGTACTCGAGAACCTCGAACTGCAGCACGCCGACGACGCCCACGATGACTTCTTCAAAGCCGGTATGCGGCTCGTGGAAAATCTGGATGGCGCCTTCCTGGGCAATCTGTTCAATGCCCTTTTCGAACTGCTTGCGCTTCATCGTGTCCACGCGTTCCACCGAGGCGAAATGCTCGGGTGCAAAGGTCGGAATGCCCTCGTAGGTGATTTTGGAATTCTTCTCGCAGATGGTATCGCCAATCGAGAAGATGCCAGGGTCGAACACGCCGATGATGTCCCCGGCATAGGCCTCGTCGATAATCGCGCGGTCGGAGGCCATCAGCTGCTGCGGCTGTGCCAGCTTCACAGCCTTGCCCTGCTGTACGTGGAAGTACTCCGTGTCTCTTTTGAATTTGCCGCTGCAGATGCGCATAAAGGCGATGCGGTCCCGGTGGGCCTTGTTCATGTTCGCCTGAATCTTGAACACGAAGGCCGAGAAGCCCTCACCGAAGGGGTCAACGAGAGCGTCGCCGGATTTGCGAGGCAGCGGGCTGGAGGTCATCTTCAGGAAGTTCTCCAGAAATTCCTCCACACCGAAGTTGTTCAGAGCCGAGCCGAAGAATACGGGGCTCAGCTGACCCTGACTGACCGCTTCGGCGTCAAACTCGTAGCCCGCGCCGTCGAGCAGCTCGATGTCATCGGCCAAAATCTGCCGGAGCTTCGGCGTAATGTATTCGTTCAGCGCTTCGGTATCCTCCACGTCAATCGTGGTGGCCTCGATGCGGCTGGAGCCTCTGTGGCTCTCGGTAAAGGCCAGCACGCGCTGATTCTTTCGGTCGTAAACACCCTTGAAGTCACGCCCGGAGCCGATGGGCCAGTTCATCGGATAGGTTCCGATGCCGAACTCGTTCTCCAGCTGCTCCATCAGTTCGTAGGGGCTGCGGGCGTCTCTGTCCAGCTTGTTGATGAACGTGAATATCGGGATGTGCCGCATGGCGCAGACGTGAAACAGCTTTCTGGTCTGCGGCTCGATGCCTTTTGCCGCATCGATGACCATCACGGCGGAGTCGGCCGCCATCAGCGTCCGGTAGGTGTCCTCGGAGAAGTCCTGGTGCCCCGGGGTATCCAGAATATTAATGCAGTAGCCCTCGTACTCAAACTGGAGCACGGAGGAGGTTATCGAGATACCTCTCTGCTTTTCGAGTTCCATCCAGTCGGATACGGCGTGCTTGGCCGTGGCCTTCCCTTTTACGCTGCCGGCCGTCTGAATGGCTCCGCCGTAGAGGAGCAGCTTTTCCGTCAGCGTGGTCTTGCCGGCGTCCGGGTGCGATATGATGGCAAATGTGCGTCTTCTTTCGATTTCCTGTCTTAAGTCAGCCAATGGTATTAATCCTTCCAGGGTTGTTTATAGGTTAATTTTTTGTTGTTTTCTTTCGGTGCCCGGGCGCTCTTCGGCTTTCTGAAAAGCAGATAGAGCAGCAGCGCAATGAGCGCAAGAAGTACCGCCATGATGAAGAGAAGCGCAGAGCTCTCAAGTTCGGTCAGCGCAAACGTGCGGTAGTTTTCCGCAGCGGCCGTGGATGCGAGCCTTTCGCGGCTCCAGGTAAATTCATCCGGGCAGTTGTCAAGCTCCAGAATCTGGGACCGGTTGACGGGTGCCGCCGAAAACTCCTCGGAGTACTCGCCTATTCCGTTCAGCGTGCCGATGGTGAAGTAGTTATACAGGAAGCTGCCGGTATCCTCCCCGGCGATGGCACCGTAGTGAATGTCGTCCGAGGCAACGGCCACGTCCGCAAAATTGCGGAGAACCGTCGGCTCCGGGAAGAGAAGCATCTTGTCTTCGCCGCTTCCCAGAATGCCGCCGACGTAGTCACTGCCGGAAATGCTGCTTCGAACGAAGCAGTCCCTTATAATGCCGCGACCGCTTCCCAGGATGCCGCCGGCATATTTCCCTTCGGAATACACGCTGCCGTAGGCCTGGCATTCGTTGACGGCTCCCGTCTGGACATAGCCGGCGATGCCGCCCGCGTTATCCCCCTTACAGTATACATGCCCGTAATTCCGGCTCCCGGTTACGACATCGCGGTATTGCAGCATCTTCAGGCTGAAACCGTTTTCCTGGGACTCTTCCGGTGAAGAAGAAAGATCAAGGGACAGCCTGTCCATAAAGGCCAGGGCCCCGGCGATGCCGCCCGTTTTATCAAAGCCCTTGACCGTCCCGGTGTTCACACAGCAGCTGATGATGCCGGGCAGCGGGTCCGAAGCGGCGTCCGAATCCCCGGAACTGTCTTTCAGGAAGGAGTTCAGGGATAAATCATCCAGCGAATAGATGACCTTAAAAGCCTGGTCGGAAATCTGCTGCGCCAGATCGGTAATGACGCGGATGTCGTCCGTCAGCGAAAGCTCAAAGCTGTCGAGAGCGCTGCTCAGCGCCTTGATCTGCTCGGTTGCACTGCGGAGGTTGCCGGTGACACAGGCAGCGGCATAATCCACGCCCGGGCTGATGCGGGCAAATTCGGGAAGCCCGGACTCATCCATCATGCGGAGTGTATTGTCCAGCTCCGTCGTGATGCCGTTCACGTCTTCAATGACCTTCGGAACCCCGTTCAGAGCGTATCCGAAGTAATCAAGAGCACCGGATATATTGTCATTTTTAACTTCGATAATGCCTTTGTAGACATTATCGGAGATGTCATTTATATCGTCGCCGACACCGGAGATCTCCCCCGTCATGCCTTTGACGCCGTGGACGATGGTGTTCGCATAGTCCTTCACTTCGTTCACTTCGCCGATTTTCCCGTTGGCAAAGCCCGTTATCTCTCTTTCGAGCTGGGAGACGCTCGTCATCGCATTCCCGAGACTGCCGGCGATGCCGCTCACGGCATCCGTGATGCCGGCCGTGCCGTCGTCCAGATTATAGGAAATGGTCTCGACAAGATCTATGATGCTGTTGACGTCCTCCTGCGCATCGCCCAGGAGGTTGCCGGAAGTGCCTTTCTGAAAATGCGGCGTGCTGATGCCGACAACACCGCCGACGTTTCCGTAACCGCAGACGCTGCCGCTGTTGCTGCAGAGATACAAACTGCCTTCGTTCCGCCCTGCGATGCCGCCGACGTTGTAGTTCCTTCGTTTTTCGTTCAGAAAACGATTGCCGACGCTTCCCACATTCACGCTGGAGACAACCGCGCCCTTGTTGAAGCCGGCAATGCCGCCGCTGCAGTCATCCGATACGTCAACGCTGCCCTTGGTAACGGCTTCGATGATAGCCGTCACGCCGTTCTCTTTTATCGAAGCAATCAGGCTGCCGACTTTGAGCTTGACGTTCTTTCTCGCCCGGTAGTCGATGGAGGCGCTGTTGGTGCACGAAAGAATCGTGCCTTCGTTCAGCCCGGCAATCCCGCCCGTTGCGGTGTTGCCGGTAACGGAACCGGAAAAGGAACAGTTCCGAATGGTTCCGCGGTTCAGGGCGGCGATGCCGCCGGTATAGAGCACGTCCCCTTTCGGATGGACCTTGCCCGAAACATGCAGATCCGTAACCTCGGCGCTCTCGGTCAGGATGCCGAAGAGACCGGCGTGTTCCGTACGGCCGGAAACATCCAGCCCGCGGATGCTGTGCCCGTTCCCTTCGAAGCGACCGGAAAAAATCGGAATCGGTTCAAAATCTTTCGTAAGCACTATGTCGCTGCTTAAGGTTACCACGGTGTCCAGGCTCCAGCTGTCCAGCCGGCAACGCTGGCGCAAAGCGCGCAAATCAGCCTCGGAAGAGACCGTCACCTGCTTTGCAACCGGCTCCTCCGCGAGGCAGAAAGGAGCGGCTTCCGACACGAGAAGCAGCAGCGAAAGACAAAGAGATATTAAGCTTTTAATATTTCTTTTCATAGATAATAGATTATATAATAAAGATAGACTTTATTCAATAAAAAATCCGCCTAAAGCAGGCGGATTCATCGAATAAAAAATTCGGATTATAGACCGGACAGTACGCAGGAAACAGCCAGTACGATAGCAGCAATAGCAAGGAGCCAGAAACCGAAGCCGACCTTGCAGAGCTGAAGCACTATGCCGAGAACGATTGCGACCACACAGACTAACCAGGTAATCTTTTTGGGAGCATTCAGCTGCATGATGTTTCTCCTTTCTGATAGCGTTGGGGCTGCGATGACCGATAAACGTCAGAGCACTATATCTTGTGGTCATTATAACATTGAACACTGCATTTTGCAAATAAAAAAGCTGCAGAATATCTCTGCAGCTAATAATTATTCATCGAGCACCGTATGCGCAAAGGCCTCGTAACTGTAACCCGTCCCCTTTTTAGACTTCCCGAGGGCGTTGAAAAAACAGCTCGGAATCTCCCCGCAGGCAAGATTTTTTTCAATGCAGGGCGTGCAGCCCGCCTCATGATTGACGGGGTTGTTCGGGCAGTTTCTGTCCGAACAGGTGCAAAATTCCACGGTATTTTTCATCATGATTTGACTATGAATATCTCAATCGGTTCCTTCGCATCCCAGACCGAGACAATGTCCCCGTAATCGACGGGGCCGCTCCCCTCGAAGGCCAGAATCGTCCGCCAGGTTCCGACCGGAATGTTCACTTCGTATACGCCGGAAGGCACCCTGAAAACCAACACGTTTTCATCGTTCCCGTCGAGCAGGAACACCTGGCAGGAGACGTCCGCATCGTTGTGCACGATGAGCGTATTCGGCTCGTCGCCGAACTTGCGGTATTCGGGCTCAATTTTCGTCGGCGTGACGGAAGCCGGCACCGTTTCGACAGGCTTATCGGAAGACACAGCTTCTGCGGTTACGGCGGCGGCCAGCTCTTCCTTCTTGTCTTCCACGTCTTTATTGACCGTCTTCACGGCATAGTAAACGCCGAAACCGATAATGAGCACCGCAAGCAACGGCGCAAAATGGAAGCTCTTTTTCGGCTTGTACGAATCGGAAACATCGACGGAAGGCTTCTTTTTATTTCTTCCGGAAGTCTTTTTCTTCTTCGGTGCCTTTGCCTTGGCAGGAGCCTTTTTCTCCTCGGCCGGTTTTGCCGTGAGCGCCGAGTAAATCTTCTTCAATCCTGCGGCATCGTAGCACTTGCCGGAGGCTTCCATTTCGCGGGAGACGACGTCGTCCAGGTCGATAAGCCGGACAAGACGGCTGCCGACTATGCCTGCGTTATCGCCGGAAAAGCTGCTGGCGGTGTTGAAAACATCGTAGCAGAAAAGCCGGCTGGCAAACAGCTCGTCGGTAAAGGCTTTGAAAGCGTTGCCGAGATTCACCTGGTCGATATAAGGGTTGGTAATCTGCCTCAGGCCGCTCCCGTCCGCGGGGCTGAACTTCCAGGAATAATGCAGCTCGTTCCCCGTGTAAAGACCGGGCTCTGGGAAAAATTTAAACAGATATATGCCGGATTCGTGAATCATCAGCAGATCCGCCAAAAAGGAGGACCCGTTCACTTCAAAGGCGTAGCCTTCCAGAAACTGCTTATCACCGGGCAGGTTATTCAGTTTTGCAATAACTTCGCTCGCTCTTAACATCAAAAACTCAAAATCTTACGGCTTCTGGGGAAAACGCCTGGGATCGCGCTTCACATTCGCGGTGGGGGCTTTAGATTCCGGGCGCTGAACTTTCTGCGGCTGCGGATTGCTTTGCGGCTGCGGATTCGGATTTTTAACTTCTTCTGCCATAATAAAAACTCCTTTTGATATTTGTTTTAATATATCTCAAAAAACGGTATGATTCAATAAAAAAAAGCTTCCCTTTCGGGAAGCTTTTCAGCCACTCTTATCCGTTGTAAGGAACGAGGAGCTTGTTGCCTGCATAAATCAGGTTAGGATTCTTGATGTTGTTCAGCTCGCAAAGAGTCTTGACGGTGGTGCCGTATCTCTGAGCAATAACGGAGAGGCAGTCAC
>JAZUEY010000092.1:0-47932 GCA_045640405.1 Candidatus Limivicinus sp. | reverse complement strand
AAGTTGGCGACAACGTTGCCGATGGCGTTGGCCGTAATCTGCGAAAGAGGCAGGGAAGAGGCCAGACTGACGAGAATGAGCTTGCCGAACTGGAACATGCCGTTTTCAACGCCGGCCGGGATGCCGATGCTGAGAATGTTGCCAATCAGGTGCCAGTCGGGCCGGAAGCGGACGAGACCGCGCAGATTCAAAGAAAAGCTTTTCCGCACCGTGAGGGCGAAGATGATAATCATCCCGAGCGCCCGGGAGACGAGCGTCGGAATCGCGACGCCGGCCACGCCCATTTTGAAAACGAATATCAGCACGGCATTGCCCACGATGTTGATGGCGTTCATGAGCAGCGAAATGAGCATAGGCGTGCGGCTGTTGCCGGTGGTGCGGAAGATGGCGGCACCGCCGTTATACAGGGCGATGCAGGGCACGGAATACATGACGATGCGGTAGTAGGTGCGGCAGTTTTCCAGCACGGCCGGATCGGTCTTGCCGAAGAGGATACGAAGCACGTTTTCCCGGCAGAGAAGGAGAAGAGCCGTGATGCCGACGGATATGACAAAAAGAAGAACCGTCAGGTGTTCGGCGGAGGCACGCGCCCGGCCCGGCTCTCCGCGGCCGAGATACTGGCCGGCCACCACGGCGCCGCCGGTGGCAAGGGCCGTAAACATCATGATGAAAAGCACCGAAATCGCATCGACCTGCGATACCGCCGACACGGCGGCTTCTCCGGCGCTGGATACCATCAGAGAGTCCGCCAGACCTATCAGGTAGGAGAGAAACTGCTCCGCCACCAGAGGGACGATGAGCTTCCGAAGGTCCCGGGCCGAGAACAGCATGCCCTCGGAGGGGCGGGATATCCATGTGAACTTTCCGGCTTTTAAATCAATCAAGGCAAATTCCCGTGTAATAAAATGTGCTTTGTGCAAAGAAGAAATGTAGCACCATCGGGCACAAGATTCAATAGAAAAAACAAAAGGGCCGGCAACTGCCGGCCCTTTTGGCACTTGTTTTATGAATTGCTCAGCTCGCAGAGCTCCGCAAGCATCTTCGGAAGCTCGGTCTCCATATTTTCATCGGAGAACTGGCAGGTTCCGACAGCCTTGTGGCCGCCGCCGTGATACTTGAGCATCAGACTGCCGACGTCGACATTACTGGTCCGGTTCAGCACGGAATAGCCGACGGCTGCGGAGCATCCGGCTCCGCCCTTTCCGCTGACAATCCAGCAGGAAATGTTCTGCTCCGGATACAGGCTGTAGATCATGAAACGGTTGCCGGTGTAAATCGGGTTGACGCCGCGCAGGTCGGAGATGATTACGTTGCCTTCGGTGCGGGTGTGCTCTTTGACCATTTCGATGAACTTCTCGTTCTGCTCGTTGTATATGGCGATTCTTTCCTGAATGTCGGGCAGAGCGAGGATTTCTTCGGTGCTCATGGTGGCACAGGCGTGGAGGAGCTTTTCCATCAGCTGATAGTTGGAAATGGTAAAATCGTGCCAGCGGCCGAGACCCGTACGGGGATCCATTAAGAAGCCTATGAGTATCCAGCCCTGAGGATTCTGAATTTCATCCAGCGTGAGATTGGCGGAATCGACCTTGTCGACGGCGTCCATCATTTCGGTAAACTGGGGGAAGCGCTCGGCACCGCCGTAATATTCATATATGATACGGGCACAGGAGGGAGTCATGCGGCTTTCACCCTTGTATTTGCCGGCGAGCTGAAGACGCTCATGCTCACTGGAGTGATGGTCGAACCAGAGCCCGCAGCCTTCGACGAAGGGCACGTTGGCAAGAACGTCATTCTCGCCTACCTCTACCAGACCGTCCTGCAGGTCTTTCGGATGGGCGAACTTCCAGCTGTCGATTATGCCGGCATCGAGGAGGAGGGCTCCGCAGGCCAGCCCGTCAAAATCGGATCTTGTAACAAGTCTCATTGCGATACCTCTTTTAAAAGTTTTTACCTGTACAGAATAATCTATTTTCGGGAAAAAAACCAGCCAATAATTTTGCGCTCTGTCTTTTTATTTTATTGAAGCCGAGGGCGGAATACTATATACTTAAAGGGTTAGAACACTTCGGAGAAAAAATCAGAAGGAGAAATATCAATATGTCAGGGAAATATAATGTATGCCTGGACATCGGCGGTACGAAAGTGCTGGGTGCCATCTTCAATGAGCAGGATGAAATCATCTATCGTCTCAAAAAACGCACAAAGGAAAACGGCGACGATGTAAGCAACATTGAGGATATTATCATCAATACGGTTAAGGAAATGCTGGACGAGGCAGGCCTGAAGAAGAGCGATATCAACGCCATCTCCGCGGGGGCTCCCGGTGTCAGCGATTCTGCCACCGGCGTTGTACTGTTCACGCCGAATCTCCCCTGGAGAAACTATGACCTCCGCACACCCATAGAGAAGAAGTTCGGCGCTAAATTCTATATCGGAAACGACGTCAACTGCGGCGTGCTCGGAGAGTACCGCTACGGAGCAGCAAAAGGCTATAACAACGTGGTCGGCATCTTCCCGGGAACCGGTGTAGGCGGTGGCTTCATCATCAACGGCGAACTTTATACCGGCACGGGATTCAAGGCAGGAGAAATCGGCCACATGGTGCTGAACCCGGAAGGGCCTCTGTGCGGCTGCGGTCAGCGCGGATGCTTTGAGTCTTTTTCCAGCAAAAAAGGCATGTCGGCCTATATTCTGGAGCAGACAAACCGCGGCAGGGAGTCTTTCCTGAGCGATAAGATAGAAAACGGAGTATTCCGCAGCAAATATCTGAAAAAGGCGCTGAAGCTCGGCGACAAGGTCGCCACGGAGGCCGTAGACAGAGCCTGCCATTATATGGCCATTGCTTCCGGCAGCCTTATCAACATTTTCAGCCCGGACCTGATTGTATACGGCGGAGGCATTTTCGAGGCCTGCGGAGAAACGTTCCTGGAGAAGATCCTGGATGAGGTCGACAAGTATTGCATGCCGTCCATCCGCCCGACCGTGGAATTCAAGTGCGCAAGCCTCGGCGACGATTCCGTTGTTTACGGTGCACTTGCCCTGATTAAAGACGCGCAGGCTGCCGAATAAGGGAGAAAACGGATGAAAAAGGTTTTCAACAGCTACACGGCCATTTTCCTCGCCCTCACGGCCTATCTGATGCTCTACAGAACGCTGTACCGGACGGGCTTCCCGGATTTCTATGCGTCCGTTGCAGGCTGCCTTGTCGTGCTGCTTGTCTGCAAGCTCGGCAAAGGGGAGCTGGCATTTGACGGAACCGGCAAAAAGATGACATTCAAAGTCTTCATCATCGTGCTGGGCCTCCTGTATCTGGCGCAGCTGCTGGGAAGGCCGATTTACTGGCTGTTCGAAAAAATCTTCAACCTCATGGGCCGGACGATGTACGGCGGGTCCGATGTGGTGCAGGAGCAGGTTCTTTTCGACGACGCGCTGGCAAAGCTTACCACGGCGTTCTTCCCGATTATTCTGGGGCCGATTATAGAGGAACTGCTCTACCGCAGCTACGGGGCCAAGAATTTCTCGCTCAAGGGCGGCATGGTGCTCGGCATCGTGGTCTCGGCGGCCGCCTTTGCCATAGGGCACGGAAGATTTTATCTCTGCATACACACCTTCTTCGCAGGACTGGTTTTCGGCTGGCTGCTGTTCGAATACGGGTTCAAATGGGCCTGCATTTTCCACATCATCAACAATCTGGGCATCGTGGGCATAGACATGCTGATTTTTGCGCTGTTTCCGGAAAAGGTGGCCAGCACGGCCGCCACGGTCTTCAGCCTTGTCATGGTAGTGCTCGCAGTGCTGCTGTGCCTGCCGCACCGCGGCGAAATCGCAGAGGTCATCCGGCAGAACAAGGCGCCGGAAGGAGAGTTCAAAAAAGCTTTCCTGAACCCGGGCTTTATCGTGATGGTACTCTACAGCCTCTATAAGGCCGTCATCAACGTGACACCGATGTAATATGGCAATCATCATCGACGGAAAACAGATAGCGGCCGACATCCGCTCGCAGATAGCGGCCGAGTCGGCTGCGCTTCCCAGAAAGCCCGGCCTGGCCGTGGTGCTCATAGGGAATGACCCGGCATCCGAGCTGTACGTGCGCAACAAGAGAAAAGACTGCGAAGCTTGCGGCTTCGAAAGCCGGGAGTATCTTTTCGACTCCTCGGTTACGGAGGACGAACTGATTTCTCTCATAGAGCAGCTCAACGGCGATGCCGAGATAGACGGCATTCTTGTCCAGCTGCCGATTCCCGACAGCATCCATGAAAAGAGAGTCATCGAGGCCATAAGGCCCGACAAGGATGTAGACGGATTCCATCCCTTCAATGTTGGCAGCCTGTTCCTCGGGCAGGACGGCATGTGCCCCTGCACGCCGACGGGCATACTGGAACTGCTTCGGGTCTACGGCATAGAGGTGGATGGAAAAGAATGCGTGGTGGTCGGCAGACGCAACATCGTCGGCAAACCGATGGCGCTCATGCTGCTGCAGAGAAATGCCACGGTGACGTCCTGCCACACGCATACAAAGAACCTGAAGGAAATCACCCGCCGGGCCGACGTTCTCATTTCGGCCGCCGGCTGCCGGAATCTCATCAGCGGAGACATGGTGAAGGACGGCGTGGTCGTCATTGACGTCGCGATGAACCGCGACGCCGAAACCGGTAAGTTCACCGGAGATGTGGTTTTCGATGAAGTGGCCCCGAAAGCGTCGTATATTACGCCCGTACCCGGTGGGGTGGGGCCGATGACCCGGGCCATTCTGATGAAGAACATACTCACGGCCGCCCAAAATCATCTGCGGTAATAAAGGAGCCAAGCATGCATTACACATACAGAACCAGAAACGTCTGTTCCCAGAAAATCGATTTCGACATCGAAGGGGACGTTATCACCAACATCAGCTTCCTGGGCGGATGCAACGGAAATCTCAAGGCCATATCCAAGCTCGTGGACGGCTGGACGGTGGATAAGATAGAGGAAGTGCTCAAAGGAAATACCTGCGGCTATAAGGACACCTCCTGCGCGGACCAGCTCGCCATAGCGGTCCGTAAGGCATACGAGGAATCGCTGTGAGACTGCTCGAACCCGGGGAAGTCTGGAAAGGGCTGACCGATGTGCCGATTTTCCTTGCGGCGCTGGTGTTCGCCTTCCTTATTTTGAAAAACGGCGGTACCGACAGTAAAAGATGGTTTATCGAATACCTTCTCATCGCCGTCGGAGGCATGCTGGGCTCCGTTGTTCACTGCTTTGCGATGCCTTTGGCGGCCAACAAGGCCCTGTGGGTTGTTCTATACATCTTCCTGTACGGGCTCGTCTGGCTGTTTTTCAGCCTGATGTTTAAAGCGCTGAAGGGACGTGAACCGGACAGAAAGTGGCTTTACGCCTGCATCGCGTGCTATGTTGCCTCCTGCCTGCTGAAGCTGCTGATCAATCGGGCAGACATCTATGTCTTTGTGGCCTATGCGATGCCGTCGGCCGCCGTTCTCATTGCGGAATGTATCCGGCACGGAAAAGAGGCGGCCAGAGAAAGAACGGTTATGATTCTGCTCGGTCTGGCCATTCTCAGCCAGGCGACGAACGCTTTTCTCGGCAGTGCTCCCGTCGTAGTGGCCCATCTTCTGGTGTTCGCGGCGATGCTTGCCCTGTATGAAGTTGCAAAGAATACGAACGGAGAGAATAATCATGAATGACAATCTGCTAAATTACATAAACGGAAGAGACTATCAGGCCATAACCGAAGGCTGCATCGCCTGGATTCGCGACTGGTTTGCCGAGAACGGGCCGGAAATCCCCGCCGTCATCGGCATATCCGGCGGCAAGGACTCCAGTGTGGTTGCGGCGCTCTGCGTCGAGGCACTCGGCCGGAACCGGGTTTTCGGCGTGATGATGCCGGACGGTTTTCAGGTGGACATCTCGGTTTCGAGAGCCCTGATCGATTATCTGGCCATCCCCTATACGGAGGTCAACATTCATGCGGCCGTGGAAGCCGTCAAAAAGTCGGTTGCCGATGCCGGGAGAGCAGCGACGAACCAGATGAACATCAATGTCCCTCCGCGCATCCGGATGACGACGCTCTACGCCGTTTCGCAGACGATGAACGGCAGAGTTTCCAACAACTGCAACCGGTCCGAAAACTTTGTGGGTTATTCCACGCTTTTCGGCGACGCCGCGGGAGACTTCTCGCCGCTGGCCAATCTCACGGTTGCCGAAGTGAAGAAGGTGGGCGAATGCCTCGGCCTTCCCGACATGTTCATTTATAAGGCCCCTTCGGACGGCCTGACCGACAAGACCGATGAGGACAACTTCGGCTTCAGCTACGAACAGCTCGACACCTACATTCTGACGGGTGCCTGCGAGGACGACGAAATCCGGAGCAAGATAGAAAAGAGACACAATGCCAATCTCTTCAAGCTGAAACCGATGCCGGAGTTCGTGTTCTGACATGAGTCTTTTAAGTTTTATCATCAACCGGGCGGCTCCGCTGCCCGCGATAGAGAGCTTCGACCGCTTCCTTTTTGTAGGTCCGCATCCGGACGATATCGAGATAGGAGCGGGAGCCACGGCGGCGAGGCTTGCCGCCGAAGGCAAAACCGTCCGTTTCCTTGTCTGTACGGACGGCTGCTACGGCACCACCAATACGGCCCTACGGGGGGACACCCTCGTGGAGACAAGAAAGGCGGAGGCGAGAAAGAGCGCCTCGATGCTCGGTGTACAAGACCTTCGCATGCTCGGCTTCAGCGACGGAAACCAATATGATTTGGGCGCTCTCCGGAAGGCCCTGGCGCGGGAGATAAGCGACTTCGCGCCTGACGTCATTTTCTGCCCGGACCCCGACGTCATTTCCGAATGCCATGCCGACCATCTGAACGTGGGAAGACTCTGCAAGGAGCTTGCCAACTTTGCCTCGAATCCCGGAATCATGGCCGGCTTCGGAGCGGAACCCGCTGCGGTCAAGGCACTGGCAATGTACATGAGTGCCAGGTGCAATGCTTTCGTGGCCACCTCCGGTTATCTCGAAAAACAGCTGGCAGCGATATTCGATTCGCATCTCTCGCAGTTCCCGCCGGAGTGCGCGGACGCAAAGAGCATCCCTCTCTATCTGAAGCTGAGAGCTTACGATTTCGGCATCCGGAAGCTCTGCCGGACGGCCGAAGGCTTCCGTGTTCTCGGCACGACGCAGATGCACTGTATGCCCGAAGCCGGTGAAATAAAATAAAAATAAACTTGCATTTCTCAGTGAAATGCGGTATATTAGCACTCGGAAATAAAGAGTGCTAATTTTTTATTTCCCATTTATATGTTTATAATAATATTTTGGAGGTATAGATTATGAAGTTAAAACCATTGGCTGACAGAGTCGTTCTGAAGCAGAACGAGGCCGAGGAAAAGACGGCCGGCGGCATATTCCTGACGTCTTCCGCCCAGGAGAAGCCCGAGATTTACGATGTCGTGGAAGTGGGCCCGGGCGGCGTGATTGACGGCAACGAGGTTGTTATGACCGTCAAGGCCGGAGACCAGGTTCTCGTCGGCAAGTACAGCGGCACCAAAGTCAAGCTCGACGAAGTCGAGTACACAATTGTCAAGCAGGGAGACATCCTTGCCATTCTGGAGGGTTAATGAATTATGGCAAAACAGATTATTTACGGTGAAGAGGCCAGAAAGGCCATTGAACGCGGCGTAAACCAGCTCGCCGATACCGTTAAGATTACACTCGGTCCCAAGGGCCGCAACGTCGTCCTCGATAAGAAGTTCGGTACTCCGCTCATCACCAATGACGGTGTCACCATCGCAAAGGAAGTTGAACTCGAAGACGCTTTTGAAAACATGGGCGCCCAGCTCATCAAGGAAGTTTCCACCAAGACCAATGACGTCGCAGGCGACGGCACCACAACCGCTACCGTTCTGGCACAGGCGATGATCAATGACGGCCTGAAGAACCTCGCAGCCGGAGCAAATCCGATGGTCATGAAGCGCGGTATCCAGAAGGCAGCCGCCGGCGCCGTGGAAGAAATCAAGAAGATTTCCCAGCCCGTATCCGGCTCCAAGGACATTGCCCGTGTCGGCACCATCTCCTCCGGAGACGAAGTCATCGGCTCTCTCATAGCCGAAGCGATGGACAAGGTTTCCCAGAACGGTGTCATCACCATCGAGGAAAGCAAGACCGCCGAGACCTACAGCGATGTCGTCGAAGGCATGCAGTTCGACCGCGGCTACCTCTCTCCCTATATGGTAACCGACCCCGACAAGATGGAAGCCGTTCTCGATGACGCTCTCATCCTTATAACCGACAAGAAGATTTCCAACATTCAGGAAATCCTGCCCGTTCTTGAAGAAATCGTCAAGGCCGGCAGAAAGCTCCTCATCATTGCCGAGGACATCGAAGGCGAAGCCCTCGCTACCATCGTGCTCAACAAGCTCCGCGGCACCTTTAACTGCGTATGCGTCAAGGCCCCCGGCTTCGGCGACAGACGTAAGGAAATGCTCCAGGATATCGCCGTTCTCACAGGCGGCCAGGTCATCTCCAGCGAGCTCGGAATGGAGCTCAAGGATGCCAGCATCGGCCTTCTCGGCCAGGCACACCAGATCAAGGTTACCAAGGAGAACACCGTTATTGTCGACGGTGCCGGTGACAAGGGCGAGATCAAGAACAGAGCCGCTCAGATCGAACGTCAGATTGAGACCACCACTTCCGAATACGACAAAGAGAAGCTCCAGGAACGTCTGGCTAAGCTCTCCGGCGGTGTAGCCGTTATCAAGGTCGGTGCTGCTACCGAAACCGAGATGAAGGAAAAGAAGCTCCGCATTGAAGACGCACTCAACGCAACCCGTGCAGCAGTTGCCGAAGGCATCGTACCGGGCGGCGGCAGCGCTTATGTTGCAGCCTCCAAGGCAGCCGAGAAGGTCGCAGCCGGCCTTGAAGGCGACGAGAAGACCGGTGCCGCCATCATTGCAAAGGCTCTCAAGGCTCCGACGATGCAGATCGCAGCCAACGCCGGCGTGGAAGGCGCTGTCATCCTCAACACCGTTCTCGAAAACAGCGATGCCAACTTCGGTTATGATGCCGCCACCGACACCTTCGGCGACATGATCCAGCTTGGCATTGTCGACCCGACCAAGGTCTGCCGCAGCGCTCTTGAAAATGCAGCATCCGTTGCCGCAATGGTGCTCACTACCGAGTCCCTCGTAGCCGACCTGCCGGAGAAGAATCCTCCGATGGCTCCTCCTGCCCCGGACATGGGAATGTATTGATAGAAAACTGAAAGGTAGTTGAAAGTTTTCATCTATTAGTTTATAGTGAATGTATGTTAGGTTTTTATAATTATACCGTATATCTTACGTACATCAGCTTGATTTCATCCGTAGTCGGCATGTTCCTCGCTTTTGCGGGGAACGTGCGGGCTGCGCTTTTATGTCTGCTCATCTCCGGCTGCTGCGACATGTTCGACGGCAAGATCGCCAGAACGAAGAAGGACAGGACCGAGGATGAAAAGCGTTTCGGAATCCAGATTGATTCGCTCTGCGATGTGGTCTGCTTCGGCTGCCTGCCGGCTGCGATTTCCTATGCCGCCGGCGCAACGGCCTGGTGGCAGGTTGGCATAGCGGCCTTCTTCGTGCTGTGCGGCGTGGTTCGTCTGGGATACTTCAATGTTGTGGAGGAGACGCGCCAGCAGAAGGAGACGAGCAACCGCAAGAGTTATCTCGGCCTGCCGATAACCGCCTCCGCGATTTTTGTTCCGCTCCTTATGTGCTTTGCAAGATTTATGGGCGGAGCCACACCCTATGCAATTACGGTGCTCCTGTTTGCTCTGGCCATCTGCTATGTTCTTCCCATCGATGTGAAGAAGCCGGGCCTCTGGGGCGGCATCATTATGCTCGCGGCGGGCGCTGTGATTTTTGCGCTGATTCTGATATTGAACTGACGTGACGAACGCACTGGATTATTTAGACTGGAGAGGAGACCTGAGTTTCGAAAGGTCTCCTTTTTGCGAAGTGGACCTGTTCATCCTCTCGCAAATCTGTTCCGTGAACTTTGAAGGCATCGTGCCCGGAGACGGGGGAGAGATTCCTTTGAAAGAGGCGGCGGAAAAGTATTTCGCCCTTCACGGCAGCACGGCCGACAGCCTCGGGGTCCTTCAATCGCCGTATGTCCTCCCGATGCTGGAAAAGCTGCCTGAGACGGTGCGCTTTGCGGATCTCAGGCTCTGCTTTGCCTATAACAATGTGGACTTCGGCAACGAGGAGCAGTGCACGGCGCTGACGATTCTCGTCCCGGACGGGACGGTGAATGTTGTTTTCCGCGGAACGGACGATACGCTTATCGGCTGGAAGGAAGACTTCAACATGGCCACGAAGCCGGTTGTACCGGCGCAGAAGGATGCCGAAGCGTACCTTCGCCGCGTAGCCCTTGCCAAAAAGGGGAAAATCCGCATCTGCGGGCATTCCAAGGGCGGCAACCTGGCCGTTTATGCGGCGGCCACCGTTCCGAAAAGAATCCGAAACCGGATCCTGTCCGTATGCAGCTTTGACGGGCCGGGATTCCGGCCGGAATTCTTCGAGACGAGAGGATACCGGGACGTATTGGAAAGAACGATGCTCATCCGTTCCCAGAATGCCCTGGTGGGAACGCTTCTCGAAGCGCCCGGCACCGAAGTGACGGTGCACAGCAGCAGGCAGGGCCCCCTGGCACATGACGGCTTTTCCTGGGAAGTGAAAGGCACGGCCTTTGTCCGGGAAAAAGGCCTCTCCGATACAAGCCTGCGGTTCAAACAGGCGATGGATGAGACTCTCGGCTCGATGAGCGACGCCGAGAAGCAGGCTTTTGTGGACGAACTCTTCGACACGCTGATGTCAGGCGGTGCGAACACCGTCCGCGACCTGAAAGACAGCAACATCAGGGCCCTGCGCGAAGTGGCAAAATCCTTCCGGGACGATACACGTGTCCACCGCTTCGCCCTTACCGTGCTTGAGCAGTTCCTTCGCTCCTACCGCGATGAACTGAAAGAGAGTATAAGCAGCATAAAGTTTACAAAATAAAATAAGGCTCTGCAGGCAATGCAGAGCCTTATTTTTATACTTGTTTACTTCTTGTCAAAAAACGTCATGCCGGCGGGGACGATGAGGTTCAAAGCGCCGGGGATGAGCTTCATTTCAATCTTCTTGCCGTAGATGGCTTCTCCGTCGACGTTCACGACCACGTCCTCTTTCGTCTCTATGGTGATGGAGTCCGACTGCAGATGGGTAATCCATTTCGGAACGGAATCGGCCTTGCCGGCGGCGTATTTGCCGATGTTGGCGGCCAGCGCGGGAAGATGCATTTCCTTGCAGACGAAGATGTCCAGCACACCGTCGTCCGGCATGGCATCGAGAGAGGGCTGGAAGCCGCCGCCGTAGCAGCGGCCGTTGCAAACGGAGCAGAGGGCCATCGGGCCGGTGGCCGTAAAGTCGCCGCAGGTGATGCGCATATAGGTGTTGATGCCGCGCATGACTTCGACGATGACGGAAACGACATAGGCCGCCGAATTGCCGAGGAGCGGGATCTTTGTATACTTGTGAACATTGGTTCCGATGCGCGCATCGACGCCAACGGAGCTGATGCCGACGCAGTAGCGCCCGTTCACGTCAATCAGGTCTATAGGGTGCACGCGCCCGGCATAGATGGCTGAAAGGTCGCGGAAAAGGGAAGCTTCGTCGCCGAACATGCGGATGAAGTCATTCCCGGTTCCGAAGGGGAAGGGAGCGACGGCAACATTCTTATAGCCCGCGGCTCCGTTGCAGCATTCGTTGAAGGTGCCGTCTCCTCCGCAGGAATACACGCGGAACTCGTCGCCGCGGATGGCGCGGCTCTTAATTTCACGCGCGGCATCCATAGGACCCGTGGTGCGGTAGATTTCGTATGTTTCGTCCTTGTCTTTGAAAAAGCTCTCGGCCATTTCTTCGACTTCGGCGGCTCTCTTTCCGCCGCCGGCCAGGGGGTTCACTACAAAAAGATGGTACATGGGAAACCTCACTTAAAATACATGAATAAGTCGCATTTGATCATGCCGTTATATAACTTGCGCTTCTTGTCCGCTTCCCGGCCGAAGGTTCTTTCAAATTCCGTATGGGAAGAGAGCAGATACAGCTTCCAGTTCTCCAAAGCCGACCAGGCACGGCCGAAGCCGCGGTAGAGTTCCTCCGCCTGCTGCTTTTCGAGAATGCGCTCGCCGTAGGGCGGGTTGGTGACGATAATGCCGTTTTGCGTCTTCCGCTCAAACTGCAGGGCATCGGCCACCTCGAAGCGGACGATATCCGCCACGCCGGCCCTCTCGGCATTTTCCCGGGCAATCTTCACGGCTTCCGGGTCAAGGTCGGACCCGAGAATCGAATAGGAGCCGTGATATTCACGGGAACGGGCCTCTTCGCGGACGAGGCGGCCGATGCCGGAAGGAATCTGCGGCCAGTTTTCGCAGGAAAAGGAACGGTTGAGACCGGGGGCAATGTTGCGGGCGATGAGCGCGGCTTCGATAGGAATGGTGCCGCTTCCGCAGAACGGATCGCAGAAGTCCTCCCGGCCGCGGTAGCGGGAAAGCGTTACGAGCGCGGCGGCCATTGTCTCCTTGAGCGGCGCCACATTGTGCGCCGGGCGGTATCCCCGCTTATGAAGCCCGGCCCCGGAACTGTCGATGCAGAGGGATACGCGGTCCTTCATGATGGAAAACTGAATCTGATACAGGGCGCCGGTTTCCCGGAACCAGTCCGTCCGGTATTTTGTTTTGAGCCGTTCGACAACGGCCTTTTTTATGATTTTCTGACAGTCGGACACGGAGAAGAGCGCGGAGTTCAGAGAATAGCCCTTGACGGGGAAAGCCCCGTCCTCCGGGATATAGTCCTCCCAGGGGAGAGCCTTGGTGCGCTCGAAGAGCTCATCGAAGGTCACGGCGTCGAAAGAGCCGATTTCCAGGAGCACTCTTTCCCCGATGCGGAGGCATACATTGGCCTTGACAAGGTCCTCAAAACCGCCGGAGAAAAACACTCTTCCGTTCTCGGAAACGACGTCCTTCATGCCGAGACGCACGAGTTCGTCGCGAATCGGGCCTTCCAGCCCGAGCAGACATGGTACTACATATTTCATACAACAGAATATAACATAATTTAGATAAATTGACTATTGAAAATTCAAGGATATGTTGGTATATTAAGTTGTACATATTTTGTTCACAATTAGTTGGATACAATTGATTTATGGCCTTTGAAAGAACCGAGTTCCTCAAGTTGCTTGAGGAATCCTATACCGCCTACTACAACATCATAAAGGATGACCTCCCGGAGGATATTCCTGTTGTGTTCCGGGGAGATTACTTCCAGAAGGACGAGCTTTTCTGGCTCAGCAAGCGCATAACGGTCTGGGGAAACGAAACCAACGAATTCGCCTATGTCTTCTCGCAATCCCGCTTCGATGCGGAAGATGTGAAAAAGTGCATCGACTATGCCTGGGAACACGGCATGCCGAGAGTCAAGCCGCATAAGGAGCACCAGTACACCAACGTCAAGACGGTTTTTCTCGCAGACGATTTCTCGGACGAAGCCGTCGAGGAAATCAAGCGCAGCAAACGGCATGTGGAATACAACCGGGCTTTTTGGGGCTACTCCAACCTCATCACCTGCGGCGTCAATCTCGATACCGAAAGCGTCTTTACCAACCGCGTAGGTTCCGAGATGAAAAAGTATTTTAAAAAGCTGTTCGCAGCTCAGAAGAAATCCTGAGCTGTACAGATATAGGACAAAACACACAAAATGATAAAAGGAGTGAATTAGTATGAGCGCATTAGTAATTCTCATCATCGCAATCGCTCTGCTTGCTCTGGGCTACATCTTCTACGGCTCCTGGCTTGCAAAGCAGTGGGGCGTTGACCCCAATCATGAGACCCCTGCACATACCAGCTACGATGGCAAAGACTTCGTTCCTGCCAACCCCGCTGTTCTGCTGGGTCACCACTTCAGCTCCATCGCTGGCGCTGGCCCGATCAACGGACCTATCCAGGCTGCAGCCTTCGGCTGGGTTCCTGTTTTCCTCTGGGTTGTCATCGGTGGTATCTTCTTCGGCGCGATGCACGACTTTGGTGCTCTGTTCGCATCTGTTCGCCACAACGGCGGCTCCATCGGCGAAGTCATCAGAGACTCCATGGGCGTCAAGGCTCAGAGACTGTTCATTATCTTCGCTCTCTGCGTTCTGATACTCGTCATTGCTTCCTTCACCGCAGTTGTTGCCGGCACCTTTGCTTCCACTTCCGATAGTCTCTTCACTTTCGGCGTAGCAAACGTTTCCGACACCGCAGCTACTGCAACCACTTCTCTCCTGTTCATCGTAATCGCTTTCATTTTCGGTTACTTTGTTTACAGAAAGAATGCAAAAGTCGGCCCTGCAACCATCATCGGCATCATCGGCATCGTAGCTATCGTTCTTGCCGGTCTGAATGTTGGCTTCAACTGCAGCCGTACTTTCTGGGTTATCTTCATTTTCATCTACGTCATCTGCGCTTCTCTGCTTCCTGTCTGGATGCTCCTGCAGCCTCGTGACTACCTGAGCTCCTTCCTGCTCTACGGTATGATGATTCTTGCTATCATCTCCATCATCGGCGGTTCCTTCACAGGCGCTGCTAACCTGCAGCTCCCTGCCTTCACCGGAAAAGCCGGTCTGTTCCCGACTCTGTTCATCACTGTTGCCTGCGGCGCTGTCTCCGGCTTCCACTCTCTGATTGGTTCCGGCACGACTTCCAAGCAGCTCGACAGCGAGAAGGACGCAAAGGTCATCGGCTACGGCGCCATGATCATCGAGTCCGCTCTTGCTATCATGGCTCTTATCGCAGCCGGCGTTGTATGGAGCCAGGTTGGCGATGGTCTCAAGTTCTCCATCGGTGCACCTCCTACGATTTTCGCAGGCGGCATTGCAACCCTCTTCTCCAGCTTTGCTGGTGAAGCTTCCTACAAGGTTATCTACACCCTGTTCACACTCGCAGTTTCCGTATTCGCTCTCACCTCCCTCGACTCCGGCACACGTCTCTGCCGTTACCTCTTCGGCGAACTCCTTATTCCCGAAGGAAAGACTGCTGCTGACCTCACCGGCTTCAAGGCATTCCTGGTAAAGCCTCTCGTTTGCACCATTATCATGGCCGCTATCGGCTGTGGCATGGGCTTCCTGGGACTCAGCCAGATCTGGGGCGTGTTCGGCGCTGCCAACCAGCTGCTCGCAGGCATTGCTATGCTCGCTGTTGCTTGCTGGCTCGGCCAGATCGGCAAGAACAACAAGATGTTCTTCATTCCTATGATTTTCATGCTCTGCGCAACTCTGACGGCTCTTGTTAAGACCATCATCCAGAAGATCGGCGCTGTCGCTGCCGGTGCTCCTTGGGGCGACTGGTTCCAGCTCATCTGGTCCTGCGCACTCGTTGTTCTCGCTATCCTTCTTGTTATCGAAGGCGTACAGGCTCTCGGCAAGAAAAAGGCATAATCTATTTAAGATAATATAATTGTTATTTATCTATAGTGTGTTTTGGAGGGCGCCGTTTCGGCGCCCTCTTTTTTACATTTACATTTTGTTAATTGCTTTTTAGGATTCTCTTGGATATAATAAAAACATGGATGCAACCTGGGTTGAACATTTAATAGACGAGTACTCTTCGGGGCTTCTGCGCTGGCTTGTGCAGCACTGCCACAGCCGCGAGGATGCCGAGGACATCATGCAGGATGTCTTTGTCAGTGTCTACGAGCACTGCGAAGAATTCGACCCGGCCCGCTGCAACGAGCAGGCCTGGCTGTACATTATTGCAAGGCGCAAAGTGGTTTCGTACTACCGCTCTCATAAAAACGAGGATTCCATCGATGCGATGGAGGACTGGCAGATTCCCGGCGAGACGCCTCTGGCGCAGGCGGACAATGTCATGGCAGCCCGTCAGGCCGTGGCCAAGGCCCTGTCGGTTCTGGATGAGAGAAGCAAGCAGATTATCGTGCTGCGCTTCTTCGAAGGGCTCAGCGCGGAGGAAACCGGCGACAGGCTCGGTCTCAGCGCCGGCAATGTCCGGGTGATTCAGTCGCGTGCGATGAAGGCCATGCAGGACAGCATAGGAGATTTCGATTTTTCAGACTTTTAATCCGTAACGTTTTCCGTTTTTGTGCGTATTAATTCACAGCGGAAATGTTTACGGAAAGGAGGTACGTTGATATGAAAATAGAACAGCTTCTTGATATCGCGTCCGACAGCCAGCGCATGGGTGGCTGGAACGATGCTCTCTCTATGACAGTTGACTCGGTCTGTAAGAAAATGAAAAGAGCCCCGCTGAGTGACGAGGAATTGCAATTCGTCGCAGGCGGTGTTACAATAGATCAGAAAGCTAAATTGAAGTCTAATATTCTTGGAGGAGACAAATAATGACAATATCCGCTGACAAAAAAGGTTCCAAACTCGTTCTGTCTCTGGAAGGCCGTCTCGATACCACCACCGCTCCCGAACTGGAAAAGGAGCTCGGAGAGGTTCTGGATGCCGTAGACGATATCACATTCGATTGCAACGGTTTGGAGTACATTTCCTCCGCCGGGCTGCGTGTTCTTTTGGGCGCACAGAAGGCCATGAATAAAAAAGAGGGCAAGCTTGTGGTAAAGAACATCAACGATACCATCCGTGAGGTGTTCGAAGTGACCGGTTTTACCGACGTTATCACCATCGAGTAAACCCTGTTGACAATAGAATAGCTTTAGCTTATAATCCTTCTTGAACATATGAACAAACGTTCATCTATCAAGGAGGATTTTATTATGAAAAAAACCTATAACATCGATGTCGACTGCGCCAACTGCGCGAATCTGATGGAAAACGAGACCAAAAAGACGGAGGGCGTCAAGGATGCCTCCGTGAACTTCATGCTTCTTAAGATGGCTGTTGAATTCGAAGACGGTGCGGACGAAAAGGAAGTCATGACCAGAGTTCTCGCCAACTGCAAGAAGGCGGAGCCCGACTGCGAAATCGATTTCTGATTTCCCAATAAGAGCTTGAATAAAAAACAGAAGAAAAACCTGAAGCGGATCATCGCCGCCGCCCTACTGATTATTCCGGCGATGATACTCGAAGAGAAGAGCGAAACGGTTTCGACGATTCTCTTCTTTGCTGCCTATCTCATTGTCGGCTATGACATTCTGCTCAAAGCCTGGAAGGGCATTCTGCGCGGAAGAGCCTTTGACGAAAACTTCCTGATGGCGTTTGCCTCCATCGGCGCTATCGTGCTCGGGCTGCTCGGTTACGGGGATCTGGACGAGGGCTGCTTTGTTATGCTCCTTTATCAGATTGGCGAACTCTTCGAGAGCATTGCTGTCGGCAAGAGCCGCCGCAACATCAGCGAGCTGATTGATATTCGCCCGGATTATGCCAACGTGGAAGGCGAGGACGGAACGCTCGAAAGAGTGGACCCCGACAGCATAGCAGTTGGAACCGTCATCACCGTGCGTCCCGGAGAAAAAGTACCCATCGACGGAGAGGTCCTGGAGGGAGAAAGCGCCATAGACAATTCCGCCCTGACCGGGGAGAGCATGCTGCGCTCCGTGAGAGCCGGCGACGAGATTCTCTCCGGCAGTATCAACATGTCCGGCGTTCTGAAGATACGGACAACGAAGGAATTCGGCCAGTCCACGGCATCGAAGATACTGGACCTCGTGGAGAATGCCAGCTCCAGGAAATCCAAAAGCGAGGACTTTATCTCTAAGTTTGCCAGAGTCTACACACCGGCCGTCTGCATCGCAGCTGTTGCCCTGGCATTGATTCCGCCCGCTTTTCGGATGCTTGCCGGAAGCAGCCCCGAATGGAAGAACTGGATATACAGAGCCCTGACCTTCCTTGTCATATCCTGCCCCTGCGCCCTTGTCATATCGATTCCGATGGCCTTCTTCGGAGGGCTCGGCGGGGCGAGCCGCGCCGGCATCCTCATCAAGGGCTCCAATTTCATGGAGCCGCTGGCCCGTTCCAAATACGTGGTCTTCGATAAGACGGGTACCATGACGAAGGGCGTATTCGAGGTGGCCGGCGTACACCACTGCCCGATTGAAAACGAAAAGCTCATCGAGCTGGCGGCTCTGGCCGAATGCTATTCATCCCACCCAATCAGCCTTTCCCTGCAGAGGGCCTACGGCCGGGAAATCGAGGAGAACCGGGTGAGCGATGTGCATGAATACTCCGGCGAGGGTGTTACCGCCATCGTTGACGGATACACTATTGCGGCCGGAAACGAAAAGCTGATGAAGCGTGCCGGCATCGAAATCCCGCACTGCGACTGTGCCGGGACCATCGTCCATGTGGCTATCGACGGCATCTATTCCGGCCACATTCTCATAGCCGATCAGATAAAGCCCAATGCCGCACAGTCCATCGAAAAGATGAAGCAGTACGGCGTGAAGCGTACCGTCATGCTGACGGGTGACTCCGAAGCTACGGCAAAACGTGTGGCGGAGGAACTGAAGATTGACGAAGTGCATGCCGAACTCATGCCTGCCGACAAGGTGGAATATGTCGAAAAACTGCTGAAGCTCAAGGGACCGAAGGAAAACCTGGCCTTTGTCGGTGACGGCATCAACGATGCGCCGGTCCTTACAAGAGCGGATGTGGGTATCGCGATGGGCGGCATCGGTTCCGATGCAGCCATAGAGGCCTCGGATGTGGTATTGATGGATGACGACCCGCTCAAGATTGCAAAGGCCATCCGGATAGCCAGAAAGTGCATGCGGATTGTCTATGAAAATATCTGGTTTGCCATCGGCATCAAGATAATCTGCCTGATTGTGAGCGCCCTCGGCCATGCGAGCATGTGGCTGGCCATCTTTGCCGACACCGGCGTGCTGATTCTTGCGGTGCTCAATTCCGTAAGAGCTCTGAACGTGAGGAAACTGTGATGAAGACGGAAGAACTGGCAGACCTTTTCAAGGTTTTCGGCGACGCGACACGCATCAAGATTCTGATTGCCTTGCAGGGCGGCGAGAAGAGCGTGAACGAACTGTGCGAAGAGGTGGGCATGTCACAGTCTGCCGTTTCGCACCAGCTCAATACGCTGCGGATGACAAAACTTGTGCATGTCCGGCGCGAAGGCAAATTTACATATTATACATTGGATGATGACCACGTTCGTGATATAATTCAATGCGGCAGAGAACATATCGAGGAGAGCGCTGTATGATTCCTTCACTGTATATAATTGTTCCGTGTTATAACGAAGAGGCGGTGCTGCCTATTACGGCACCGATGTTCCTCAACAAACTGACGGAACTGATTCAAAAAGGAAAGATTTCGGACGCATCGAAGGTTCTGTTCGTCAACGACGGCAGCCGCGATGCCACCTGGGACATAATTGAGAAACTTTCGGCCAAGGATCCGCACTATGCGGGCATTTCGCAGAGCCGGAACCGTGGCCACCAGAATGCGGTGCTGGCCGGGCTGATGGAGAGCAAGGACCTTTGCGACATCACCATCTCCATCGACTGCGACGGGCAGGATGACATCAATGCCATGGATAACATGGTGGATGCCTACCTCGCGGGAAACGAGGTCGTATACGGCGTGCGAAACAACCGCGAGTCCGATACCGTGTTCAAGCGCGCCACGGCGCAGGGCTTTTACAAATTCCTGGCTGCCATGGGAGCGGATGTTGTCTACAATCATGCGGACTACCGGCTTATCTCCTCAAAAGTGCTGAAGGAGTTCGCAAACTATAAGGAAGTCAACCTCTTCCTGAGAGGGCTGGTTCCGCTGGTGGGCTTCCCGTCCGCCACGGTGGAATACACCCGCAACGAGAGAATCGCCGGGGAGAGTCACTATCCGCTCAAGAAGATGATAGCTCTCGCCATCGACGGCATAACCAGCCTTTCCGTGAAGCCGCTGCATCTCATCATGAGCTTCGGCGTCATCGTGGCCCTGATAAGCTTTGTCGGCTGCATCTGGGCGCTGGTCAGAGCCATAGGCGGCCACACCGTGGACGGCTGGGCGAGCATGACCTGCATCATCTGCTTCGTATCCGGTGTGCAGCTCATTTCTCTCGGCATCATAGGGGAATACATAGGGAAGATTTATCTCGAAACGAAGGCCAGACCCAGATATATTATCGAAAAAAGAGCCGGCCTCAATGACGACGGCAAGGAGGAAGCATAAATGGCCAATCAGGTAAAATGCCGCAGATGCGGCGCAACCTTCTCGGCGACGAGAAGCCGGTGCCCCAACTGCGGAACCAGACGTGTTGTGCAGAGTGCCAGAACACCGGCCGGTACGCCGGGCACCGTCAGAGGGACGGTTGCAAACGACAGAGCCAGAAGCAATGCCAAGTGGCAGCTGGCCTTCGGCCTGATTCTCGTGGGTGCGGTTATTCTGTCCGTCGTTGTGATGGTGTCCAGTTCCCTCAACGGTCTGGATACGGGCAACGTCCGGGCCACACCGACGCCTGCTGCAGAACTGCAGGAAGGGGCTCTCGGCCCCATTGTCGAGGCGGCACCGACGCCGGAACCCACACCGACGCCGACGGTCGAAGCCATCCGAATCTACAACTACACCAACGACATTACGGCAGAAAAGGCCTGGCCGATGCTCAGCCTTTCCCGTGACGGCGGAAACGAGCAGGTCAAGAGATACGAGATGAACATCACGGCACAGGTCATCCCGATGGACATTCAGAATCCCGTCATCACTTGGACGGTTTCCGACCCCGATGTTCTGCACATAGAACCGATGGCCGACAACCCGAACGGGCTTGTCGCCTGGCAGGAGGGAACCAAAGCCGGCGGCGTTCAGCTCACGGCCGAATGCAACGGCGTAACGCAGACTGTCACAATCTATTGCGTGGATTAATACTATGGCATACAACGAGAACGTAAAGACATTTCTGGACCGCCTGGATACCGAGCCCGAACTCAAACAGCGTGTGGACGATGCCGTAAACGCATGGCCCGGCAGCTGGGAGAACCGCGAGTATCTGGTTGAGGACTGCCTCATCCCGATTGCCGCGGCGGAGGGCCTGCCGTTTGAGGTGGCGGACTTGAGGAAATACGAAATGCAGCTGAAGATGCAGCGCCAGAAGGACGTTGATATCTCCAACGAGGAGGACGTTGAATATACCTACTGGCTGATGGACCGGGGCTGGTTCAACGACGACAGCATCTTCCGCGAAGCGGCGGATTTTGAAATCAACTGAAAAATGAGACCGGAATCTCTCCGGTCTCATTTTGATTTATTGACCGTTATTTGCAGATGGCATATAATCAAATCATCAAAAAGAGGAGGAAAAACCAATGTTCAAATTCTGGGGAGACGGTTCTCAGACCGCGAAGAATCTCGTGGATGCCATAACCGTCAGAAGCACCGAAAACTTTAACTGGACTTTTATCTTTATCCTCGCAGTTGTGTTCTATGTCTACTGGACGGAGATTCGCAAGAAAAATTATGACGCCGTCTGCGCAGGCCTGGCCCTGTACGGCGTGCACTGGCTGTATGAAATCGCAAATGCAATCATTGCAAAGATATTCGGCTATCCGCTCTGGTCTGTCAGCAATGAGTCGACGACCTTTATTCTGCTGATAGGCGTATGCTGGGAGCTCTCGATGATGTTCTCCCTCGCGGGCATCATCTCCTTCAAGATGCTGCCGGATGACAGAAGCACAAGATATTTTGCCAAAAACGGAAAAAAAGGAATCGACTGCCGGCTGGCGGGGGCACTGGAGATGGCCCTGCTGTTTGCCCTGTTTGAGTCCTTCCTCGCCGGAACTTCCAACAATTCCTTTATCTGGGTTTACAAGTGGTGGGGTGTACTGCCCGTGTTCGTGACGACGTATATCCCGTTTTTCCTTGCCAGCAACTATGTGCCGGATATGGAGCCGGCCAAGCGCAAGCGCTTCCTCCTCTGCCTGTGGGGCCTGGTGGCGCTGCTGCTCATCATTCTGATTCCTGCCGGTGTCATCTGACAGAGAATGGCTCATTTTCAGGAAGACTGGGGCATTTCTGCGCCAAGAGCGCTGGAGTATGTGGATAGTCTGAAAGAAATCACAAAGCATGATGACGGAAGCTACGGCTTTGGCGATTGCAAAATAACCATTACGGCCCTGCCGGATAAGAAAATGGGTTCGCTCTCGTTCCAGAGAATCCATCTGGACATTCAGGGACCCGATGCGGAAGCGGAAGATTTTCACCGCCGCTTTACCATGCGGTTCCTGTCCGCAGGCGGCTGAACCTGTTTTCTGTGGGAGACTCTATGAACATCTACGAAAAAGAACATCTTAATTCACTGCGTGCTCTATTGCCGGAATGTACGGTGCTGCTGCGCAAAAGCGGAGCCTTTCCGCTGGAGAAGCCATGCTCCCTGGTCCTGTGCGGGAACGGGGCGCGGCATACCGTAAAAGGCGGGACCGGATCCGGAGAGGTCAATTCCCGATTTTTTGTATCGGCCGAAGAAGGGCTGAAAGAGGCAGGATTCAACATCGTATCCGGCGCCTGGCTGGACGCGTATGACAAAGTCAGAGCCAAGGCGCAGAAGAAGTTTGCCGACGGAGCCTTTAAAAAGATGCTGCGTGACCCCATAGGGGCCGTTTCCGAGATTATGGGCGCAATCGTACCGGAACCGGAATACAGCATTTCTCTCCCGGCCGAGGGAGAGGCAGCGGTCTATGTGCTTTCGCGCATTTCGGGCGAGGGAACGGACCGCAGCTTTACCAAAGGCGATTTTCTTCTGACCGATTCGGAGCGGCGGGACATTCTGGCCCTGGCCGGAAACTTCAGCCGCTTTTTGCTGGTGCTCAACACGGGAGGTCCGGTTGACCTGAGCGGGCTGGAAAGCGTCGGCGACATACTGGTTCTTTCGCAGTTAGGTGTCGAAACGGGCGCGGCTCTTGCCGACATTCTGCTCGGGAAAGCCTATCCTTCGGGAAAGCTGACTACCACCTGGGCATCCACGGAAGAGGTTCCACGCATCGGAGACTTCGGCGGGGCCGAAGAGACGGAATACCGCGAAGGTGTCTACGTCGGATACCGGTATTTCGATTCGGCCGGCATCGCGCCCGCTTTCCCCTTCGGGTTCGGACTGGGCTATACGGAATTCGAAACGACCTGCGTTTCGGTTTCGGCAGACGGGGAACATGTCTGCGTGCAGACGGAGACTGCCAATGTCGGGAGCTGCTGCGGAAAAGAGATCGTCCAGCTCTATGTTTCCCCGCCCGCGGGGAAGATTGACAAGCCCTACCAGGCTCTTGCGGCGTTTGCCAAAACGCCGGAACTGCGCCCGGGCGAGAGGGCAGGGCTTACGCTTAAATTCGACATGTCGCAGCTTGCCGTCTATGACGGGAAGCATGCCCGCTATGTTCTGGAAGCGGGGGACTATGTGCTGAGACTCGGCAGCGACAGCCGCCGGACGGAGGCCGTTTCGGTTATCCGTCTGGACGGGCAGGCCGTGACAGCAAAGGTAAGAAACATTCTTGGAAAGCCGGGCTTTGAGGACTGGAATCCCGGCAGAGAATTTGAGACGGAAAAGCGGTTGCCGGAACTCGTCATCCGCGCAGAGAACCTGCCGTGCAGAGCCTGCGATTATTACAGGCCGTTTGCCGTATCTCCCGAGGCGGCCCGGCTCGATACCGAAAGCCTTATCCGGCTGAACGTGGGTTATTTCAAACCGGGCAATGCTATTCAGAGCATCATCGGCGAGGCGAGCACAAGCGTTGCCGGAGCTGCCGGGGAGTCTTTTAACGGAATTGTGATGGCAGACGGACCTGCAGGTCTTCGTCTGAGCCGCCAATATGTAAAAAGTGAAAACGGCGTGAAATCCGTCGGTCTGACGATACCGGAGAGTCTGTCCTCCGTCATACCGGCACCTGTGGTTAAGGCACTGAAAAAATTCTCGGGAAGCCGCGTCGGAAAAGACGAAAAACAGCTTGAACAGTATGCCACCGCGATTCCGGTTGGTACCGCCATAGCCCAGAGCTGGAATGTTGCTCTGGCCGAGAAATGCGGGGACATCGTCGGAGAGGAAATGAAGCTCTTTGGCGTAGACCTGTGGCTGGCACCGGCTCTGAACATACACAGAAGCGTGCTTTGCGGCAGAAACTACGAGTATTATTCGGAGGACCCGCTCCTGTCGGGGAAGATGGCGGCCGGCATCACACGGGGGGTTCAGAAACACCCGGGCTGCGGCGTCACCATCAAGCATTTTGCGGCCAACAACCAGGAATTCAAAAGATATTCGAACGATTCGCGCCTTTCGGAGCGAGCCCTGCGTGAAATCTATCTGCGGGGCTTCGAGATTGCCGTTCGGGAAGGGGCACCGCTTGCCCTTATGACGTCCTATAATCTGCTCAACGGAATCCACACATCGGAGCATTTGGGACTTATGCGGGACATCCTGCGCTGTGAGTGGAGATATGACGGAGCGGTCATGACAGACTGGCTGATATCCCAGGAGATTATGACAAAGGGCTCGAAGCATCCGGCCCCGCAGGCCTGGAGAATTGCTCTGGCCGGCGGAGACGTCGTCATGCCGGGTTCTGCGGCGGATACCCGCAATATCCGGAAAGCCGCCAAAGCCGGAGAGCTCAGCCGCCGGCAGCTTGAAATCAATGCCACCCGAATGTTGAAGCTCAAACCGCTGAAACGATGAAGGGGGAAGGGCGGATGCGCACAGGCGCGTATGTGCTGAAACTGCTTTTCGCAGCGGTACTTGCCGTGTTTGCCGTAGTTTCCCTTTCAAGACGCGGTGAAACGAAAGAAATATTGGCAGAGCCTGTGATGACGGCGGAAATTGAAACACCCGTACCGACCGCAACGGCGGCACCGACGCCCGAACCGACACCGGAACCGAAGCCAGTTCCGGAAGTGAGAGACTATGAGCAGGGTGTGGAGGCCGGAAACATCCGATACGTCTGGCAGCTGCAGGAGGCCGACAAGAACGGCTGGGGAAAATACGGGTGGAAGGCCGGAGCCGAGTGCACGACGGCCTGCATATCGATGGCTCTAAGCTATCTTGGCGTGGACGCCAGCCCGGAAGCCCTGCTGGATTTCAGTTCCAGGACTTATCTGCAGAGCTGCTACGGACTGGACGAAATGATTGAAGTTTCTCCTTACGGCTCACCGGTGTATGAAGACGGCGAGGCGGGAAAGGCCTTTGAAAAAATGTTTGAACTATACACGGACGACAGAGACGGTATCTGGTCGCCGGTGCTGGTATATCTGTCCGGAAACGGACATTATCACGCCGTGGTGGTTATCGGACGGGACGGTGAGGATTATCTGGTGGCGGATCCGACACCGAAGGGAATCCACCGCATCCGTATATCCGAAGAAGGAAAGATTACAACCGCAGAAGACAATTATCTGACAAGGTATGTGCAGTCGGAGGATTCTCCGGCGGGCATACGAAGCCTTGCACAGTGGAAATTTATTGGAGCAGCAAGTGAAGGATGAAATACTGCCGGGGAAGTACCGGCATTACAAAGGGAACGAATATGAAGTGATCTGTATGGCCAGACACTCCGAAACCGAAGAGGAGATGGTGGTGTACCGCGCTCTGTACGGAGAAAGAGGCGTGTGGGTCCGCCCGGCATCGATGTGGAACGAAACCGTTGAAAAAGACGGAAAGACTGTTAGAAGGTTTACGAGGATTGAGGGAAGCAGCGAGCAGTGAGCAGTTGTGGCATAAAAGCGGTTTTTATTGATATCGACGATACTCTTTTGAGCTTTTCGGGCTATGTCCGGCAGGCCATGAAGGACGGGTTCCGGCTTTTCGGCCTGAAACCGTATGAAGAAGAAATGTTCCCGATTTTCGAAAGAGTCAACAACGGGCTTTGGAGAGAGCTGGAAAAAGGCGAACTCACTTTTGAAGAACTGATAAAGGTGCGCTGGAATCGAATTTTCCAAGAACTCGGCATCGATTTTGACGGAGTCCGGTTTGAGACGTTCTTTCGGGATCAGCTGCACTTCAGCGCCGTTCCGGAGGAGGGGGCGATGGAACTGCTTTCCTATCTGGCGGAGAGATATGTACTCTGCGCGGCAAGCAACGGACCGTACGAACAGCAGATGAACCGGCTTCGAGTCGGGAAAATGGAGGATTCTTTCCGGCACTTCTTCATTTCTTCAAAAATCGGTGCGCAGAAACCCAGCCGGGAGTTCTTTGACGCCTGCTTTGCAGAACTAAGAGAAACGGAGTTTCCCGACCTTCAGCCGGAGGAGACAATCATCATCGGCGATTCTCTGACATCCGACATCTCGGGCGGGACGGAATACGGTATGCATACCTGCCATTATAAAAAGAAGCCTCTGCGCCAAGCAGAGACTTCAACGGCCGAATATACGGTTGATAAGCTATTGGATATAATCAAAATTCTCTGAGAATGAGGTCGGTTTCACCGGGATTGAGACCGACCTCAATCCTTTTTACGCGGATATCATTCTTATAGTGACTTCGTACAAAGTTCTTCAGAGCGGTTCCCCCGCGATATCCGTGAATGACCTTCAGCGTGTAGACCTCACCTTTGTTTTTTTTGAGCTTGGCATCAATGGCAATCGCGGCCTGCTGTGAAGTGAGACCGTGGATGTCTATTTCTTCGAATGCATTCATGCGCCGCAGATAAATTGCCCGATGGCTTTCCAATCACTCGAGAAGAGGAGATTGGAAAAATCGCATGCATCGGCAAAGCCGGCATCCAGCATCGCATCGAAAACAGCCTTGAGCGGACGATAGTACCCGTTGCCATCAAAAAGAACAAGGGGCTTTTTGTTGACACCGATCCTTGTCAGAGTGACAACATCGGTAATCTCGTCAAGTGTTCCCGGCCCCCCGGGGAGAGCAATGAAAGCATCGGAGATTTCTATCATTTTCGCTTTGCGGTCGGACATGCTGCCAGTCTCTATGGTTTCCGTCAGACCCGTGTGACGGCGGCTTTGGATAAGCTCGACATCGGGAATGACCCCGATGACTTTTCCGCCGCATGCCAGAACACGGTCGGCCAGGATGCCCATCAGACCGGCTTTGGCACCGCCGTATACAAGCGTGTGACCGCCGCTGCCTATCCAGCTGCCAAGCTCTTCGGCCCAGCAGGAATAGCATTCGTCGTGGCCGGCAGCCGAGCCGCAGAATACACAGATTTTCATATCAGGAAATGACGATTCCGCCCACAGGGCAGACATCTTCACAGAAACCGCAGCCGGTGCACAGAGAGGGATTAATGACATATTTCCCGCCTTCACAAATAATGGCATTTTCAAGGCAGCAGTTGCAGCATTCACCGCAGTAAATACAGTCGGTTATAACAGGAACATTATTCAAAGAATCATCCTCCGGGTTATTGATTTTATGTTTGTAATTTATATAATACAGTCAGTATTATTTTTTGAAAAGGGGTAAAAAACATGATCAGAAGAAAAGAAGAGATTCCAGTAGAAATGAAAAACATCCGCGGCGGAATCGGTGAGGCCGAGGCACACAAGCTTCTCAATGCACCCGAAGAGATGTACGGCAAGGGCCGCCTGTTCAATCACATGATTCTGGCTCCGGGCAACTCCGTCGGCTACCACATGCACGAAGGAGACAACGAGGTCTACTACATTCTGAGCGGCAGCGGCGAGTACAACGACAACGGTGAAATCAGCACCGTAAAGGGCGGCGACATCACCATATGCAACGATGGTGAAAGCCACGGTCTTGTAAATACCGGAACGGAACCGATAGAGCTGATTGCTCTCATTCTTTACACCTGAATAGTAATCAAAAAGCTGCCATATGGCAGCTTTTTGATTTATACCGGCATCCCGTTCTGCGCCAGGGATGCGTTTTTGTATTCATATAAATAGGTTACATCTTTTTCAACCCAGACAGGATCCGGATAGGCCGTGGCGGATTCGACATCGGGGAATTCGATTTCGAGATAGGCAAGCCCTTCCAATTCTCCGCAGAACACGTCGATTTCCTCTTTCAGCCCGGAAGAGAGTTCATGGATATAGCGCTTTTTGCGGATAATACGGCCTTTTGTGAGCGGGAGAAGAGCATCGTAGTCCCGGGAAGGAATCGGGAACTCGTGTTCCTCTCTGGCCAGAGAACCGTCACCCGAGAGGGGACTCGTTTTTATGGTCATGACATTGCACTGCCCACCGTTGATGCGCCGGATTCTTATGGTCGGAGAGAAGGTAATATATGCCTGCTCCATTTCCTCACAGGGGAGAGAAGCCAGGTCATAGGGAATGTTTTCGGCTTTGATAAGCCATTTTCTTTCAATTTCCATAAGCCGATTATACTGCATGGGACCTCGTTTGTACAATGCACAGTTTCTGTGATATTATGAAAAAAACATACGGGAGGTGGAAAGCAATGAAACTCGTAATCATAAGCCAGATGCCGGAAGACTGCGCAAGGAAAGCCATCCGATGCTTTCCGGACGATTGGGATGTATCCTTTGCCGCGCCGGGAAGGCTGCCGGCGGCAGCAGCAAATGCCGATGCCATCATTCCGGAACATATAGAGATTAACGGAGAGATGCTTGACGCCATGCCCTCCCTCAAAATAATTCAGACGGGAGCCGGATACGACAACATAGACTTGAATGCGTGCCGCATACGCGGCATTACCGTATGCAATGCTGCAGGCGTGAACGCGGACGCCGTAGCAGAGCATGTGCTGGCCTTTATATTCTGCCATTACAAGAATATGTGCCTGCTGAATTCCGCTATGAAGAGCGGATTCAAAACCATACCGGAATACTGCGGGGGAGAAATCAGCGGGAAAACGGTTGGCATCATAGGGCTGGGGGCCGTCGGTCAGGCCGTTGCTAAGCGCTGCCTTGCATTGGGGATGCATGTCCTCGGAACCACCAGAAATCCGAAGGAAACAGAAGGAATCGTTCTGGTCAATCGGGACGAGCTGCTGAGCCAAAGCGATATTGTGACCGTTCATGCATCCCTGCAGGATGACAGCCGCCACATGATGAACCGGGAGACTTTTTCGAAAATGAAGCCGGATGCCCTTTTTATCAATACCTCGCGTGGCGCGCTGGTTGATGAGGCAGACCTGATTGAAGCTCTGCAGCAGGGCAGAATAGGAGGAGCCTGTCTTGATGTGTTTGAAGAAGAACCTCTTGCAGCGGATAGTCCGCTTCGCGGTCTGCACAACGTGATTCTTACGCCGCACACGGCCGGCTATCCGGACGGAGTGCACTTTCACGAGCGTCGGTATGCTTTTTTCGCACGGAACATAGAAGCAAAAATGAAGGGCGAAAAGCCGCAGAACATTATTGTTTAGCATACCGTTCCGCCTTGACGGGTTTTGGTTCCACAAGATATAATATAATTCTAAAAACAGTTCGAAATATCTAAACGGAGGTACAAAAATGCCATTTGATATACTGTTCTCGCCGATGAACATCGGAACTATGACGGTAAAGAACAGAACGGTTATGACGGCTGCCGAGTTCAGCCTCGGACAGACAAACGGAAAGCCGACCGAGCGGCTGATGGACTATTACGAGGAGAGAGCGAAAGGCGGAGTTGGCCTGATTATCCCCGGAATATGCCGCGTCAATGATATGGGAGGTGCCTCAACATTCACACAGCTGGCGATGAGCCACGACTGGCACATTGAACCGATGCGTGAGTTCTCGGAAAGAATCCACCGCCACGGGGCAAAACTGGCGATACAGCTGCATCACCCGGGACGCCAGGGTATGGCGAGCGCCATCAATTCCCTGCCAGCCGTGATACCCATAGCCGACAGATTCCCGGAGGCGATGAACGCTGTTTTCAAGTGCACGCCGCTTCTTCTCGGAATGGAGGCAAAGGGCATCTGCTTCTCGGTGCAGGCTCCTTCCGAATGCGAGCTTTCCAAACACGGTGCCACACGTATTCATGCAATGAGCCAAAAGGAAGTCAAAGACCTTATTAATGATTTTATCGATGCCGCCGAGCGATGCAAAAAGGCGGGTGTGGACGCTGTGGAGCTGCATGCAGGCCACGGCTATATCATTCAGCAGTTCCTTTCGCCGAATACGAATCTGAGAACGGACGAGTACGGAGGAAGCTTTGAAAACAGGCTGAGATTCATTACGGAAATAATCAACGGCATACGGCAGCGCTGCGGCAGAGAGTATCCGCTGATTGTGCGACTTACGGCCGATGAAATGTATGCCCGGGTAGGTCAGCCGGGAAAAGGCTATGACATCGAAACGGGCAAACAGATAGCCAGACGGCTCGAAGAGCTCGGCGTGGATGCTATTAATGTTACAAGCGCGTGCTATGACGCCTACAACTACTGGCTCGAGCCGACCTCCTTTGAACCCGGTTGGAGAAAGTATCTGGCAAAAGAAATAAAAAGCGTCGTGAGCATCCCTGTTATTGCCGCAAACGTAATCCGCACACCCGAACAGGCCGAACAGCAGCTGGAAGAGGGATATCAGGACTTTGTGGCATCGGCAAGGACATTCATCTGCGACCCGCACTGGGCATTGAAGGCACAGTCCGGCCGCAGTAATGAGATTCGCCGCTGCATCGGGTGCCTGAACTGCATCCGATCCTTCATGACGAATGCGGGAGTCGGAAAGCCGGGTGAGTGTGCCCTCAATATGAGCATTGCCGATGAAAAGAATTACTTCAGCATGCCGAAGGACGGTTACGGGAGAAAAGTCGTGGTAATCGGAGCAGGCCCCGCCGGCCTGACCGCCGCCCAGACAATGGCCATGCGCGGCTTTGACGTAGATGTGTATGAAAAAGCGGAGCGCCCGGGCGGACAGGTTATTACGGCCTCGTCCTGCAACCTGAAGGGAAAACTCTACTGGTGCATCGAAGACCTTATGACGAATGCCGCAAAGGCGGGTGCCAAGATTCATCTGGGCTGTGAGATGACGGCAGAAAAGCTTAAAGAACTGAAGCCTTACGCCATCATTGCGGCAACCGGCGGCGAACCGATTCGGCCAAAGGCGATTCCGGGCACGGACAGAGAGAATGTTTTCACGGCTCCGGAAATCATCATGCGGGAGAAAATAATAGAAAACAGCCGCGTTGTCGTGGTGGGTTCCGGCATGACCGGGCTTGAAACGGCGGAAATCCTGAACGAAAGCGGCAACAAGGTTACCATCATCGAGATGGCGGACGAGGTTGCCCCCGGAACGTGGTTCCAGCTTGTGGACGACGAGTTTGAACGCCTTTCCCAATACGATACCGAAGTTAAGACGGGAACAAAGCTCGTCTCCGTAGAAGACGGGAAGATAATAGTCCGGTCCTCAAAGCGCGGGAAAGAAGGCGAAATCCCGGCGGACTATGTGGTTCTGTCCCTCGGTGTACGTCCGGTTGATGCGCTGGCATCCGAACTGGAAGAGATGGGCGTTAAAAACGTTTTCAAGGTGGGTGATGCACTTTCCGGCGGGACGATAGCCGATGCCTGCCACAGCGCATACAACACTGTGATGAAAATACGATAAGGAGAAGAACAATGATAACAGGCCAGAAAATAGTTATTACCGGTGCATCAAGCGGAATAGGAAAAGAAATACTCAAGCTGCTCTGCGAAGGCGATAATAAGATAATAGCAGCCTGCAGAAACGCATCCAAAATCTCTGACTGCGACGGAAAGGTTATTCCCTTCAGCTGCGACCTGAGCGAAGAAAAGGGCGTCGATGCCCTCTTTGAGAAGATTTCCGAAACCTTTGACAAGGTGGATCTTTTCATCGCAAACGCCGGCGCTCCGTACTATGAAAAGTACGACTATGAGAACTGGGACCGCGTGAAAAACATTTTCAATCTGAATACGGTATCCCCGATATACACATTTTCCAAGTATCTGAATCATCTGAACGGCAGGGAAGGCCGCCTCGTCTACACCATATCGGCGATGGGCGAAATGGCGCTGCCGGGCTATGCCCTTTACACCGCAACAAAGTTCGCGATGAAAGGTTTCCAGCAGGCAATACGGCTTGAGGCCCCGAAGAACCTGAAGCTTACCTGCGTATATCCCGTTTCTACGGATACAAACTTTTTCAATGTGGGAGGCAACGGCATAAAAGTGGAAAAGCCCTTCCCGGTACAGTCCGCCGACGCGGTTGCCAAAGCGGTTGTCAGCGGAGTTGAAAAGGGAAAGAAGAGCATCTACCCCTGCCCTGTCTATCTGCCGTCGAAAGCGCTCATGACGGTTCTGCCTCCGGTACGAAGCGTATACTGGAAGGTGGAGCAGGGACGTCTGGGAAGGTTCCTGAAGAGAGTGGAACAGGCAAAGAAAAAACAGTAATACGAAAATATATAAATCTTAGGAGGAATGTTCAATGGCAAATATCAGCGACAAACAGAGAGACCACTCGATGCTGCGCGGCCCCCTTGCAACACGCGGATATGACTGGTGGTGGCATTCATTTACGGCAGAGGACGCCGAAACCGGAGCGGAGCAGCCTTTCTTTATCGAATATTTTACCTGTAACCCCGGCCTGGCGGAGGACGAGCCTGTTCTCGGACAGCATCCGGACAGAAAAACCGACGGGAAAAAGCCTTCCTACCTGATGGTGAAATGCGGCTGGTGGGGAGAAAACGGAGCACAGCTGCACCGCTTCTACCCGTGGAAGGACATTAAGCTTGACCCGGACAGAGACCTTGAACTGACGGCGCCGGAATGCTCCTGCTCCGAAACACACATGACAGGCAAGGTCGTTATTTCGGAGGAGGAGGCAAAAGCCCATCCCGAATGGATGTGCAATTCCGGCTCGATGGAGTGGGACATTGCCATTGACAAGCAGGTGGCATTCCACGTGGGCTACGGCGCTTCCCAGTTTTTCCAGAAACTGAACGCCTTTGAGATGTTCTGGCATGCCGAAGGAATGAAAACGGCATTTAACGGAACCATTATTCTCAACAGGAAAAAATACACCGTAAAACCGGAGACCTGCTACGGATATTCGGATAAAAACTGGGGCGGAGACTTTACAAGCCCCTGGGTATGGCTTTCAAGCAACAATCTTGTCAGTAAGATTTCGGGTAAAAAGCTCGAAAACAGTGTATTTGACATTGGCGGCGGCAGACCGAAGGTGCTGGGAGTGGCGTTGCCGAGACAGCTGCTTTCGGACTTCTGGTATGAAGGCAAAAGCTACGAGTTCAACTTCTCCAAGTTCTGGACACTGTGCAGAACAGAGTTCGACTGCAAAGAGACAGAGGACGAGATACTCTGGCATGTTCGCCAGCAGACCTCGACAGCTCTGATGGATTCAAAAATCAGCTGTAAGAAGAAGGATATGATTCTCGTTAATTACGAAGCACCGAGCGGCGAGAAGCACCACAACCGCCTTTGGAACGGCGGCAACGGAACGGGCATCATTGAGCTTTATGCAAAGAAGTTCGGCAAATACGAGCTGATTGACATAGTTGAAGCAAAAAATATTGGATGTGAATTCGGAGAATACTGCGATCCATGAAATCTTGTATGGGAAAAGTTCTGAGAGTGAATCTCTCGACCGGGGAAACAGTTTCGGAAACGATACCGGAAGAGGTTTACGCCTCGGTTCTGTCGGGCAAAGGCCTGGCAGCCTGGTATCTCTATAAAAACATACCGGCAGGAGCCGACCCTCTCGGCCCGGAGAACATACTGTGCTTTGCCAGTGGTGCCCTGACGGGTACCGGGGCCCTTTTGACCGGACGCTGGACGGTTGCCTGCAAGAGTCCGCTGACGGGCGGCTGGGGCGACGCGAACTGCGGCGGCGTTTTTGCACCGGCCATTAAACAATGCGGTTACGATGCCATATTCATTTCCGGCGTATCCGAAAAACCGGTATACCTTTACTGCGACAACAAGGGCGCAGAAATAAGAGACGCCTCCGAATTCTGGGGGCTGGACGCGGTGGAGGCGGAGGAAAAACTGCACGCCGCCGTGGATGAACCCGGCAGGAAGAAATCCTGCATTGCCCTTATCGGGCCGGCCGGTGAAAAGCTGTCGATGATTTCCGGCATCTGCAACGAAGGCGGCAGAATTGCCGCGAGGAGCGGTGTGGGAGCCGTGGCGGGCAGCAAGCGGCTGAAGGCCGTTGTTCTGGCCGGCACAAAGCCGATGCCCTGCGCAGACAGAGAAAAGGTTCTTGAACTTTCCGACGAACTGGGAGAAAAACTGCTGAAGGTCAGCCTGCCGTCCGGTCTCGGCGGATTCATAGGCCTCGGAGGACGGATGATGGGGCATATGCCGTCTATGCCGCTCGACGGGTCTATGACCAATTATATTTTCCGCGAGTGGGGGACACCCTCCAACACGCCGCTGGCTGTTACCAGCGGAGACGGCCCGATAAAGAACTGGGGAGGAACGCCGGCAGATGCCAAAGGAGCCCCGGCAGCATTCAATCCGGACAAAATCAACAAAATAGAAGATTACAAGTATCACTGCTATTCCTGCCCTCTGGGTTGCGGAGGAAAACTGAACCTGAAGAACATCCGGTACAAGGATTTCCCCGAGACCCACAAGCCGGAGTACGAGACACTGGAGGCGTTCGGACCGCTGCTTCTGAACAACGACCTTGACTCCGTGCTGTATATCAACGAACTGCTCAACCGGGCCGGATTGGATTCCATATCGGCCGGAAACACGGTGGCCTGGGCAATCGAGTGTTTCGAAAACGGAATACTGACGAAAGAACAGACGGACGGGCTCGAACTGCGGTGGAGCGACAGAGAAAATATCATAGCGCTTGTAAAAAAGATGATTGCGCGCGAAGGATTCGGCGATAAAATTGCGGACGGTGTGAAAAGAGCCTCGGAGATTTTCGGCGGAAAAGAATACGCCATGCACGTCGGCGGACAGGAACCGGGCATGCACGACACGCGCAATGACCCGCAGCTCGCCGTGCACATGGTGGCGGAGCCTGCACCGGGCAAGCACACCATCGGTATGGGGCTTCAGTACGGAGCCATGTCTCTCTGCGACATCTGCTCCTGGGCGCCTCCGGCCAAGCTGCATAAAAAGGCCGACGACATTGAACCAAGCGAGAAAATGGCTCTGATTTCCAAGGCAAACGCCTGCTATTCTATGCTGACAGACGGTGCGGGCGGATGCTATTACGGGGAAATGATGGGCGTGCACATGTGGAAACTGGTTGACTACCTCAATGCGGCAGCCGGCTGGAATTATGACGGCGATTACTACATGCAGATAGGCGAGAGAATACAGACCCTGCGCCAGATGTTCAACATAAAGCAGGGGTATGCACCTTCTGCGGTCAGACTGCCGGAGCGCATGGCAGGGAACCCGCCCCTCCCGGGAGGCCCGCTGAAGGGCGTGAAGCTAAAGAACGAGGAGCAGGTTGCCCTGCACTGGAAGGCATTCGGCTGGGATGAAAAGACAGGGGAACCCCTGCCGGAGACCATCGGCCGGCTCGGCATAGACAAACTACTGGAGGTGGAGACATGCTGAAGAAACAGCCATCTTTTGATTTTTCAAAATGCGCAAGCTGCAGAATCTGCATGCAGGCATGCCCGGTCTCCTGCATTTCCATGAGTCTTCACGGAAAGCAGGGAAAGTATAAAAACGTATTCCCGGAGGCAGACCTGACGACGTGCATAGGATGCGGACAGTGCGCCGCGGCCTGTCCCTTCGGATGTATTACGATGAAGGAGTGCCAGGCTTGAAAGTAAAGGTGTTTCCGCCGCACGGCTGCGACAGAAGCGCTCTGGATGAGCGGGGCTGGGTGGAGATGCCCGAGGGCAGCCGCGTAAGCGACATGCTGAAAATCATCAAATGCAGCCCGGTCAAAGCCAAGCTGCTGCTGGTCAGCGTGAACGGAGTGCGCTCACCGTTCGGCAGAGAATTGAAGGACGGGGACGTAGTAGGTTTCTTTGCCCCGGTTACCGGAGGATAATATGAACAAGACAGAACTGAAAGAGGAAATAAGCCGGCTTTTTCAAACCGTGGAAGGCAACGTGCTGACGGAAGCGTACGACATAAAGAAGAAATACATTGGAACCGTGCTTTTCGACGAACCGATTGTCGGCTTCGGAGATGCATCGGATGCGCTGTTTGACGAATATAAAAAACCTGGAGTCATCGGACCCTGGCACATGAGCCCCACAGAGTGGCTGGACGATGCCAAAACGGTGTTTTCCCCATCTCGGAGGAAGTTCGCGCAAGCAACCGCAGCGAAAAGAATATCGGGTCAAAGCTGTGGGCCTATGCGAGAATAGAGGGGCAGGCCTATATGATTCGGTTTATGAAGGAACTGGTTGCCCGGCTTGAGGAGCAGGGAATCAAAGTCTGCATGCCGGCAGGAGATCCGAGATTTCAGGCCGTGGAGGCAGGAAAAGGCATTGAGGGCTATGAGGAAATAGACGAAAAGACCTTCGGAAGCCGCTGGTCCGAAAGGCATGCGGCCTATGTGTGCGGCCTCGGGACATTCGGGCTTTCCAAAGGGCTCATAACCGAAAAAGGTATTGCCGGAAGATTTGCCAGCATTATTATCAATCAGCCGATGGAGGCCGATGAAAGAAAATACACGGGTCTTTACGACTACTGCATCCGGTGCGGTGCCTGTATCCGGCGCTGCCCGGTGAATGCCATTGACCCCGTAACTGGGAAGAACCACAGCCTCTGTCATCCGAACATTAAGAAGTCCGGCATTTTACTCTATCCGCGCTACGGTTGCGGACTGTGCCAGACGGACGTTCCCTGCGAGAGCGGGAAACCGATTAAACTCTAAAAAAAGGCTGCAGCTTTTTTGCTGCAGCCTTTCGTTTTCTGATGAATGATTCGGCTTGTTATCCGAGCTTGTCCTGGATTCTGTTTGTTTCCGGAACAAAAAGATGTACCGATTCGGGAGACCAGCCGCTGATATCCTGTGTACGGTGTTCACCGGTATCCGCGTCTGTGTAATCAATCGTACGTCTTGTACCCCAGATGATGCCGGGAGCTTCGTATACTCTGTCAACGTAGACGAGACGTTTCGTCATGTAGTTGCTTTTCCCGTTGCTGAGTACTGTCTGCAGGACGTAGTACTCACCTTCCTGCACCTGGTACTGACCGACTTCCTCACCCAGTTCTGGGATTATTTTATCGGCCCAGCTGAACTTGAAATCAGGACGGTCGTCCTTGTTCATCGGGGGCGCTGTTCCAAGCAGAGGCTCGCCGTCCGAATCAACAGGGGCTTCCATAACAGGAGACGCTGCCTCCATCATTTCGGATCCTTCCGACTCCGGTTCTTCTGCAAATGCGGCAGGCGGGATGAAAGAACCCGCCAGTGCAAGGGCAAGAACCATAAGAACCAGCCTTTTCGTTTTCTTTTGCGTCATGGTAAACACCACCTTTCTTTTGAAATTATTTAAGCTTTCAATGAATAGTACGAAACAAAAAGCAGGACGTTACAGAAAAACAAAAATCTCTCCGAAAAAACGGAGAGATTTTTTATATAGAATTCTGATAATACCGGAATTATACAACACCCTGTGCCATCATGGCATTGGCGACTTTCAGGAAAGCGGCGACATTGGCACCTACCTTGAGGTTGCCGGGCTGACCGCACTCGACGGAGGCGTCATAGCAGGATTTGTAGATGCTCTTCATAATGGCATGAAGCTTTTCGTCGACCTCCTCGAAGGTCCAGCTGAGACGCATAGAGTTCTGAGACATCTCAAGACCCGAGGTCGCAACACCGCCGGCATTGGAGGCGATGCAGGGAGTATACAGAAGACCGCTGGACTGAACCAGTTCTATGGCATCGGGAGTAAGCGGCATATTGGAACCCTCGAATACGGCCATGCAGCCGTTCTTGATGAGAGCCTCCGCACCGGCCTTGTCCATCTCATTCTGAGAAGCACAGGGGTGGGCAATGTCACACTTGACGTTCCAGATGTTCTTGCAGCCTTCGTGGTATTCGCTACCGGGGACTTCGTCGGCATAGACGGAGATTCTGGCTCTGCGCTTTTGTTTGATGTCAAAGAGAACATCGAGATTGATGCCGTTGGGATCGTAAACATATCCGGAAGAATCGGACATGGCGACGACCTTGGCACCGAGTGCCGTTGCCTTCTGGGCACAGTACTGGGCAACGTTGCCGGAACCGGAAACGACGACGGTCTTTCCTTCGTAGCTCGTATTGCCGAGATTCTTAAGAACTTCGGAGGAGAAGTAGCAGATGCCGAAACCGGTAGCCTGAGTTCTGGCCAGAGAACCGCCGTAGGAGATACCCTTTCCGGTAAGAACGGCACCGTCGAAGCGGTTGGTCAGACGTTTGTATTCACCGAACATGTAGCCGATTTCACGGGCACCGACGCCGATGTCACCGGCAGGGACGTCCGTGAACTGACCGATGTGACGGTAGAGTTCCTGCATGAAGCTCTGGCAGAAACGCATGACTTCATTATCGGACTTGCCTCTCGGGTCAAAGTCGGATCCGCCCTTGCCGCCGCCCATGGGGAGGGTGGTAAGAGAATCCTTCAGAGTCTGCTCGAAACCGAGGAACTTCATAACGGAAAGATTGACGGACGGATGAAAACGCATGCCGCCTTTGTAGGGACCGATCGCGGAGTTGTACTGGATTCTGTAGCCTCTGTTGACGTGCAGCTTGCCGGCATCGTCAAACCAGGGAACGCGGAACATGACCGTGCGCTCGGGCTCGACAAATCTTTCGAGAAGGCAGGCCTCTTCCCACTCGGGATGCTTTTCAACGATAGGCTCGATGGCATCGAAAACTTCGGATACCGCCTGGAGAAATTCGGGTTCGTTGGGATCTCTTTCCTGAACCTGCGCGTAAACACGCTTTAAATATTCACTGGTCATATTTATTACCCCTTTTAATACTGAATTTTCACACAGTGTAACTCTTTAAATGGCGAGAGTCAATAAAGTAGATTTAACAAAATATTTGCACCGAAAAAGGCACATTTTGGTTATTTTTGTTGTGTTAAGCGGGTTCCTGCAGTCTGTGGGAATTCATTTTTTCGACCAGGACCTTTTTGCAGAGAACGGCAAAGTCCTCTTCGGCCCGGGAACGGTACCGGCCCTTGAGCCAGCCGATCTGCAGTTTACCGATAACGTTTTCTGTAGGAATTGAAAAAAGTTCGACATGATGATCCTCTTCATCCCCTATGTGCGGAATGCACCAGTAGAAGAGTTCCGGATAAACCGTCAGGCCCATACCCTGTCGGGACAGTTCGTAGGCGGTTTCAATGTTTTCGGTTTCAAAGATGATGTTGGGGACAAATCCTTTCTGCGTCATGTATTCATCGGCGAGCGTACGCGTCCTGTTGCCGGGCTTGAGCATGATAAAAGGCATGTGGCGGAAAAGCTCAAGATCCAGATTCCTTTTGCATTCGCTGAGAATGGCGGAATAACAGGCACCGTAATACCGGTTCAGAAGCGAGTCCGGAACAACAAGGAAAATCCTCTCGTCAACCAGATCGACCGTCTCGACGTCTTCAAGGGTAAAGGGAGCAAAACCGATGACGATGTCCAGATCTCCGCGCTGAAGAGAGTGCTCCAGTTCATCGGTATTTCCCTCGGACAGGCGCAGGTCAATCATAGGGTGGTCCTGCTTGAATTCCGGAAGGATGTAGGGAAGAATGGCCCTTCCGCAGGTGTAGGACATGCCGATGCGCAGCTCGCCGCGCAGACTGTTGTTGATGTCGCCTACGGTGCGGTGAACCTGCCGCTCGATATCTATGATGCGCGCGGCATAGTCGGCCAGCTCACGGCCGGCATAAGTCAGATGCATATTCGGATACCGGTCGAACAGCACGACACCCAGCTCCCGCTCCAGCTTGAGAATATGACTGGAAAGAGCCTGCTGGGAAATATACAGCTTGGACGCGGCACGCGTAATGCTCAGTTCTTCGGCCGTTACAAGGAAATATTTAAGAGAAGTGAAGTTCATTTTTGCAATCCTCCGGACAAAGTTTACCACAACCTTTTAGTTGTGACAAGTTCCGTGAAAAACTGATTTTATTTTGAGAATGCAGAGACTATATTTTCTATATACAGATATAAACAGAAAAACAAAGGAGAAGTCTGTTCATGAAAAAGCAACTGATCATTGAGCCCTCATGGTGCAAAGGCTGCGGAATCTGTGCCGCTTTCTGCCCGAAAGGTGCTCTCGAACTCGTGGGCGGCAAGGTTCGCCTGAAGCAGGATAACGAGTGCGTTCTCTGCGGCATGTGCGAAATGAGATGCCCGGATTACGCAATCTATCTGAAGGAGGTTTCCGAAGATGAGTAAAAAAGTTCTTCTGCAGGGAAATGAAGCCTGCGTTGAAGGTGCCATTGCGGCCGGCATGCGGTTCTATGCCGGATATCCCATAACACCTTCTACGGAAATAGCGGAACGCTGCTCTGTCCGTCTGCCGCAGGAAGGCGGTCACTTTATCCAGATGGAAGACGAGATATCCTCCATCGCCGCTGTAATCGGTGCATCCTCCGCCGGCGTAAAAGCCATGACGGCAACCAGCGGCCCGGGCTTTTCCCTCAAACAGGAAAACATCGGTTATGCCTGCCTCACGGAGATTCCCTGCGTAATCGTTGATGTTCAGCGCTGCGGACCTTCCACCGGCCTGGCGACTTCTCCTTCTCAGGGTGACTACCAGCAGGCCAAGTGGGGAACCCACGGCGATCATCCGATGATATCGATTTCCCCTGCCTCCGTTTCGGAGACGTATTCTCTCATTATCCGGGCATTCAACCTTTCGGAAAAATACCGTACGCCCGTCATCTTCCTGATGGATGAAATCGTTGGCCACATGAGAGAAGGCATCGAAATACCCGACAGTTCCGAAATCGAACTCTCCGAAAGAAGAGTTGCCGGAAACGACGGCGCCTATAAGTTCGCATACCGCGTTCCGGAAGGAAAGTGGGTTCCGGGCCTCAAGCCCTTCGGCGGCGGCGAAAGATACAACACCACGGGCCTCGTACACGATTATTCCGGATTCCCGACCAACTCGACGGATGCGGCAAACGAACTGATTTCCAGAATCCTTGACAAGATAGAATGCAATCTGGATGACATTGCTCAGATTGATGAATACGAGATGGACGATGCCGAATACGCCGTTGTCTGCTTCGGCGGAACCACAAGAGCCGTTATGTCGGCAGTAATCGAAGCACGCAAAGCCGGCATCAAGGTCGGCATGTTCCGCCCTGTGACAGTATGGCCGTTCCCCGATAAGCAGCTTGATGAAAGAGTTCCCAACCTGAAGGGCATTCTGATGGTGGAACACAATCACGGCCAGATGCTCCGCGAAGTACAGAGAGTTACGGAAGGCAGATGCCCTGTCGAGTTTATAGGCAGAGTAAACGGCACCGTAATTTCCCCCGATGAAATTCTCGGAAAGATTAAGGAGATGAGTGAAAATGGCAAGTGATTTAATCTGGAAATACATGCGAATTGACCACCTGCCGCACATCTGGTGCGCAGGATGCGGTAACGGAACGCTCACAAGAGACGTGGCCGTGGCTATCGATTCCATCATAAACGACCCCGAAAACCCCGTTGACAGAAACAAGATTATGATAGTATCCGGTATCGGCTGCTCCAGCCGCGCCGCCGGCTATCTGGATTTCAACTCCCTGCACACCACGCACGGCAGAGCGATTGCTTTCGCAACCGGCATAAAACTGGCTCAGCCAGACATGAAGATTATCGTCATCACCGGTGACGGCGACTGCTCGGCCATCGGAGGCAACCATCTTATTCACGCATGCCGCAGAAATATGGACCTGACGGTTGTTGTATACAACAACAACATATACGGCATGACAGGCGGCCAGTTCTCACCGACGACTCCCGTGCAGGACAAGGCCACAACGGCTGTTTACGGCGTTATCAGCAGACCCTTTGACATAGCCAAACTGGCCGAAGGTGCCGGAGCTTCCTTTACCGGACGCGGAGACATCTATCACGTGAAAGAGACGACCGAAACCATCCGCCAGGGTATACTGCACAAAGGCTTCTCCCTAATAGACTGCGCATCCGTCTGCCCGACATACTACGGAAGAAAGAACAAAAAAGGCGACGCAATCGACATGATTACCTGGCAGAAGGAACACGGCGTTCCCGTAGCTGCCTGGGAAAAGATGACACCGGAGCAGCGTGAAGGCAAATACGCCGTCGGCAAACTGACGGAGAATTTCTACCCGGAATACACCGACGAATACCAGAAGATTATCGATGCTGCCATGAAGGAGAAAAACAATGGAAAGATATGAAATGCGTTTCACCGGCAGCGGCGGACAGGGCGTTATTCTGGCCAGCGTCATATTCGCAGAAGCTGCGGTTATTGCCGATAAAAACACCATACAGTCTCAGGCATACGGTCCGGAGGCCCGCGGCGGAATGTGCAAGGCCGAAACCATCCTGAGCGACGGACAGATCTGGTTCTCCAAGGTTACATGCCCGAACTTTCTTCTGGCCCTTACGCAGAGGTCCCTGGAAAAGTTTGCACCGGATACGGCAGAAGACGCCGTTATTCTGGCAGACGAAAGCCTGACGATTCCCGAAAATCTCGAAGGCCGCAAAATCTATACGCTGCCTATTTTGAGCGCTGCCGCCGAAAAAGTCGGCAAAGCCATGACGGCGAACATCGTTGCCGTGGGCGCCATTAACGGTCTGCTCGGTCTGTTTGATGAAGATGTCCTCACGGAGGCTGTAAAGCGTCACATCCCGACCGGTACCGAAGCTCTGAACGAGAAGGCTCTGAAAGTCGGCAGAGAACTTGCCGAAACGATAAAAAAAGCATGACGGAACGAATCAGGAACGAATCGCTCCGCAGCAAACTGATGAGCCCGGAATCCGCGGCTGCGCTGATTGAAAGCGGTATGCTGATAGGAATGAGCGGATTCACGGCGGTCGGTTACCCAAAGGCGTTTCCGATGGCGCTGGCAAAACGTGCCGAGGCGGAAGACGGCTTCAAAATATCTCTCATTACCGGCGCGTCCGTGGGTGATGAACTGGACGGCAGTCTCGCAAGAGCGGACGCCGTGGAGAGAAGATATCCGTACCAGACCAACAAGTCGATGCGCGATGCCATCAACGAAGGCAAAGTCAATTATGTCGATATGCATCTTTCCAAAGTGCCGTATTTTCTCAAGCACAACTATTTCGGCAAAGTAGACGTCGCCGTGGTGGAAGCCGCTGCTATCGACGAACAGGGGAACATCATTCCGACCGTATCGGTCGGCTGTGCCGATACACTTGTGCAGGTTGCAGACAGAGTTATTGTTGAAATCAACACCTGCATTCCCGAAAGCATAGAGGGGCTCCATGACATTTATTCTTCTGAGAAGATACCGAATACAAAGCCGATTCCTCTGACCTATCCGAACGAAAGAATCGGCACGCCCTACATTCCCTGCTCTCCGGACAAAATCGCCGCTGTTATCCTGTGCGACATTCCGGACGGGAACAGCGAGCTGAAGGAAGCCGACGATACGATGCAGCAGATTGCGGAAAACCTCATTTCTTTTCTGCAGAACGAAGTAAAGGAAGAACGCCTTCCGCTGCCGCTGCCACCGCTCCAGTCCGGAGTGGGCGGCGTCGCCAACGCCGTGCTCAGCTGTCTCGAAAAGTCGGACTTCACGGATTTGACGGTGTACACGGAAGTGATGCAGGACGCGGTGGTGCGTCTGCTGGATTCCGGAAAGGTGAAAGTTGCCTCCGGAACGGCGCTGACGATTTCTCCCTCCAAAAAAGAGGAAGTCTATGCAAAGCTTTCCGAGTATAAGGACAGAATTGTCCTCAGACCGGAGGAAATCAGCAATTCTCCCGAAGTGATACGCAGACTCGGGCTGATTGCGATGAACACGGCACTTGAAGCCGATCTTAGTGGGAACGTCAATTCAACGCATGTAAACGGAAGCCGTGTGATGAACGGCATCGGCGGTTCCGGGGATTTTGCAAGAAATGCCGGACTGACGATTTTCACTACCGCTTCCACGGCAAAGAACGGAACGCTCTCCTGTATCGTTCCCTTTGTATCCCACGTAGACCATACGGAGCATGATGTTGACGTACTCATTACCGAACAGGGTGCTGCGGATCTCCGCGGTCTTACAGCCTATGAGAGAGCCGAACTTATAATTGAAAAATGTGCCCACCCGGACTTCAAACCTATGCTCAGGGAGTACCTTGAGAAGGTAATGGTATCCGGATGTGCAAAACACGGAATTCCAATGTTGAAATGAGGTAAGCAAATGTACATAAGCAATGTTCTGGGCAGTATTTTTTCAATGGTTTTTATTATATTTGCCATCGGTGCCATCGGCTATCTGCTCGGTGCCATCAATGTTAAGGGGATTTCGCTGGGAACGGCCGGCGTTCTTCTCGCAGCCCTGCTTTATGGCATTCTGGCAAGCTATGTGCCATCCTTTTTCGTAGGCGAAAAGGAAATCGTTCTTTTCTCCCCTACTCTGAAATCCAATTTTTCCCTGGTTTCCAGCCTCGGAACCGCGATGTTCGTTACATCCGTAGGTCTGATAGCAGGTCCCAAGTTCTTCAGAACATTCAACAAGGCCAGCATCTCCTATGTGTATCTTGGAGGAATCATCATTCTTGCCGGCTCTCTGGTTACGGTTCTGTTCATTCTGCTTGACAAGAGCATGAGCGCAGAACTTGCCGTCGGTTTGATGACGGGCGCTCTCACCAGCACACCGGGCCTTTCCGCGGCTAAGGAAGTGGCCGGCGAAGCGGCCGATCAGGTTGTCGCCGGATACGGCATAGCCTATCTTTTCGGCGTTCTCGGCGTTGTATTTTTCGTGCAGCTTATGCCGAGAATTCTCAAAGTGAACATTGCGGAGGAAAGAGAACGCTTTGTCGCTGCAAACACGATTTCCATTGCTCCCCTAAAGAGAGATGTCAAAAAGGTGGAGCCTTTCGGATTTCTTGCCTTTTTCCTCGCCATCGCTCTGGGCTGCATAATCGGTGCCATCTATATTCCGGGAATCAACTTCTCGCTCGGCACCTCCGGAGGATGCCTGGTTGCCGGACTGATTATCGGACATTTCGGCCACATCGGAGGCATAGACCTCAGAATTGAAAAGGGAACTTTGAATTTCTTCCGTGAACTCGGCCTTGTGCTCTTCCTGATTGGCGCGGGCGTTCCGGGCGGAGTTAATTTCATCAGCAACGTGAAACTGAGCTACTTCCTTTACGGAGCTGTCATGACGATTGTTCCGATGATTATAGGGTTCATTCTTGCCAAGAAGGTATTTAAACTTGACCTTTTCAATACGCTCGGTTCCATCACCGGCGGCATGACCAGTACGCCTGCACTGGGTGCGCTGATATCCACAACCGGTACGGACGAGGTAACGGCAGCCTATGCCGCTACCTATCCCGTAGCACTCGTTTTTGTTGTTATTGCAGCAAAAATAATCGTCATGGTATTATAAGTTCCGGAAGAGATACGATAAAACCGAATGAAAATGCCGCAAAGCTTTCGCTTTGCGCCATTTCCTTTATGTTTGAGTATGATATTATTCGCTCTGATTGGCAATCAGGTCGGAATTGGTCCCTGCGCGGAGCACATAGCTGTCCAGATTTTTACCGAGAAGTTCGGCCAGCTTGCGGGAGAGCGCCATCAGCTTGGGGAGATCGATTCCGGTTTCGATTCCGTCGGCCACACACATGTGCAGAACATCTTCGGTTGAAATGTTGCCGGCTGCATTCGGAACAAAAGGACAACCGCCCAGACCGCCGAAAGAACTGTCAAAATTGGTCATCCCGGCTTCCATAGCCGAAACGATGTTAGCCATTGCCATGCCGCGCGTATTGTGAAAATGCAGCCACCAGCTTACATCGGGATACTCCTTGATTACATGTGTACAAAGGGAGAAAACCTGACCGGGGGATGCCATCCCAGAAGCATCGGAGAGAGAAATCTCACGGATGCCGACATCGAGATAGGCCCGGATGATAGAATCGACGTCCTCAACGGGTGTCAATCCTTCCCAGGGAGAGGCAAACGGCATGGAAATGGAACCGGATATTTCAATTCCGGCCTCTTTTGAGGCACTTACACATTCGGCAAAACCGGCGACGGTTTCTTCGGGAGTCCTGTTGAGATTTTTGAGATTATGCTGCCGGCTGGCCGAGACATTGAGCTTGACCTTTTTGCAGCCGCAGTCTACGGCGCGCAGGACTCCGCGGAGATTCGGGACGAGTGCTCTGAGCTCAACGCCGGGGACATTGCCAATCATTTTGAAGAGTTCATCGGTATCGGCCATCTGCGGTACGGCCTTCGGATGCATAAAGGAACCGACTTCAATGACAGGGAAACCGGCATCAATAAGCCCTTTGAGAAGGTCCAGCTTCGCCTCGGTGGGGAGAATCGTTTTCTCATTCTGGAGACCGTCTCTCAGACCGACCTCGCATATTTTGATTTTTGAAGGTTTGTTCATTTATTCTTTCCTCCTGATAATTCGGAACAATCATAACAGCAGATATATAAAACATAATCTACCTATGGGCATTTGACAAATACTTTTTTTAGATGAAACTGATAGTAAGATTTTATGAATTGTATATTACAGGGAAATGGAGTGGTTGGCCGCAATAAAATCTATTACCTTCTGGGCACTGATGGACTGCGCACGATTCTTTTTCCATGAAAGATAGACGATTCGGCTGATCTCTCTGTCGTTCTCAAACAGAGGAATGACGGATATGCGTTCATCGTCCATTGCCGGAACGTGCGGAAGCACTGCCACTCCGAGATTCAGAGCAACATATTGCAGGGCCGTGTTGCAGGTATGAACCTCGAAGGCAATCCGAGGGATGATGCCTTGCCGATCCAAAATCTGGTTAAACTGCGTCCGCAGGGTATTTTGCTTATCCAGCATGACGAGAGGTTCTTTTATGAAATCGCTGAGGGATGCCGCCGGCATTTCCGCAAGCGGGTGACTGCAGGATACGGCCAGGTAAAGGGGCTGCCTCATAACGGGAACGGACTCTGCCCAGTCGGCCGTCAAGGTGCAGAGAACCATGTCGAGCTTGTCGTTTTCCAGTAAATCAAAAACGGCCTGGGAGGTATCCTCCATAAACTGGAACTGAATGCTTTCGGGGATGTTATTGGAATAGATGTCCTGAATCAGGGCAGGAACCAGCGAGGAAGAAATCGAATGCATATAGCCGAGTTTTACCTGCTGCATGGCCTCGGTGGCCATAGAGCGAACGGTCTGAACGCCTTCATCGACCGTTTCGAGAATCTGACGGACATACGGCAGAAAACGCTCTCCATATGTTGTAAGGCTGATTCTTCGACCGTCTTTACTGAATAGTTTTACGCCCAGTTCCAACTCAAGTTCGTTTATGGCATAGCTTAAACTCGGCTGGGAAATATTCAGTTCCTGTGAAGCTTTTGTATAATGAAGAACCTTTGAAAGAACCTCAAAATAACGCAGCTGAAGCAAGGTCATGACCACACCTCCGGAAGCGATTTTTGTACAGAATACCATATTTATGAGGAAAACACCAATAGAAAGCGGCAATAATAAAACGAATGATAGAATCCTTCTATCGTTTTCAAAAAAATATGGTATTGGACGAGTTGACACTGTATACTTATACTAATAAAGTGCAAAGTAGTAAATCTCGCGATTTAATTTTGAAAGGAGTATTTGTTATGCCACACGAAGTTACTGCTGAAGAAATTGAAATGATAGAAGAAAAGGTGGCTCGTGCTCGTGTAGCCGCTGCCGAAATCGCAACCTATGACGAAGAGCGCCTCAACCGTCTCTGCCAGGCTGTTGCCGCAGAGCTCGTTAATATGAAGACCTGGGGACCTCTTTGCGACGAAGCTGTTGATGAAACACGCCTCGGCGACAAGGTCACCAAGCGCAACAAGCGCAATAAGATTAAGCTTATTCTCCGCGAGTGCCTCCGCAACAAGAGCGTAGGAATCGTTGAAGAAATCCCCGAAAAGGGAATTGTCAAGTATGCAAAGCCGGTCGGCGTTATCGCAACGCTCGTTCCGACGACAAATCCGTGCCTCACAC
>JAZUEY010000091.1:0-3309 GCA_045640405.1 Candidatus Limivicinus sp. | reverse complement strand
TTTCGCAGGCCGGTTCAGGACACGCCTGATGGAACCGGTAATGCTTTCCGATGCGGCGGATGTGGTTCCGTGCTGCTGATCGACTGCCGCACGGTGCCGCTTCTTCTTGAACTGTGAGCGGATCTGATCCTTTTTCTGCTTTTCCAGTTCGGCGGCGTTCTTTCCTGTGGCTTCGGTAAGCTTCCGCGTTCCCGGTGCGGAATGGTTGTTCTGCCTCCGTACGGTACTGTCGAGCAAGCGTCCGGATTCGATGCCCGCCTCTGCGGATTCGAGAGCAACATTGTCTTTGTCGTATTCCCCGGCTTCGTGCCGCAGATAGTGCCTGACCGGAACAGATACGATGGCAGCGGCTTTTCTGCCAAAGCTGCCCGTATCCGCGATGCCCGCAGTCTCATCGCTGTGGTTGAGCCGGCTGCGCCGCGGTTCTTTTTTCGGAACGGGAACTGTCTCATCCGCGATTTCTGCGGCTTCGGATTCCGCTCTGCGAAAGCTTTCCGCTTGTTTCCGCTGCCGTTTTTTCTTGTCTATACTGTCACCGTCAAGCTCATCGTCTTCACAATCAGAGGAGCTGCGCTCATCCGATGCGTAGTAAACGCCGTTCTCCTGAACGTGCTTGGTAATCAGACGGTCGGACTCATATCTGACACCGCGCTTGCGGTTGGCGGTATGGATCTGCTGACCCTTGCGATTTTCTGCAAGGAAGTCATGTGTGGTGGTAGTGTGGTTTTTCATTGGTGATGCCTCCGATTTGCTTTTATTTTGCGAAAATGACACAAAGCGAAGTTGCACATCTTGCGAAAATGACATATCTGTGATATAATCATTTTGCGAAAATGACACAACTTAAGAAGGAAGATGGAAAATATGTTCCGCAGGAAGGTTTATGACCGTCTGCTTGAGTGGAAAAATGAGTATAGCGCCCATTATTCGGTATTGCTGGAAGGTGCCCGGCGTGTCGGTAAAAGCACGATTGCCGAGGCATTTGCACAAAACGAATATGAAAGCTATATTCTGATCGATTTTGCCCATATCTCGAAAGACTTAAAAGCGGTATTCGATGATATCGCCAATCTCGACCTGTTCTTTCTGCGTTTACAGGCAGTTACCGGTATATCGCTCACAAGAGGCAAGTCTGTTATCATATTCGATGAGATTCAGTTGATGCCGTCAGTGCGCCAGGCAATCAAGTATCTTGTCAAAGACGGCCGCTACAACTACATCGAAACGGGATCACTTATCTCCATCAAAAAGAACGTCAAAGATATCGTGATCCCATCCGAAGAGTATAAGATTCCCGTCTATCCCATGGATTATGAAGAGTTCCTGTGGGCGACCGGCAAAGAAACTTATGATCTGCTACGTCAGATGAATGTATCCGGTGCTCCCATCGGAAACGCCGTCAACAGAACGCTCATGCGGGATTTCCGTCTTTACATGGCGGTCGGCGGCATGCCGCAAGCGGTTGAAGCATATCTGGAGGGTAAGGATTTTGCCGGAATAGACTTCGTGAAACGGGAGATCATCGAGCTATACAAAGATGATTTCCGAAAAATCGATTCCAGTGGACGGATTTCGGCTATTTATGAGTCTATTCCCGGACAGCTTGCCTTGAAGAGGAAGCGCTTTGTCATATCGGCTGCCACCGGCAGAAGAAAAACATCAAAGGATCCGGAACTGCTCTCTGATCTGATCGATTCGAAGACGGTCATTCCGTGTTTCAATGTAACCGCTCCCAGCATAGCACTTTCACAAAGCAGGGATCCGGACAATTTCAAGCTCTATCTTGCGGATACCGGGCTTTTCACAACATTGATGTTCAACCATGAAAGCCGGGTCTACGAAGACATTTACGCGAAACTTCTGAGCGATAAGCTTGATGCCGATCTGGGCTATATGTACGAGAATGCCGTTGCCCAAATGATCCGCGCATCGGGACGGGATGCGTATTATCATACATGGACGCCGGAAGGATCCAGCCATTCGTATGAAGTCGACTTTCTGCTGACGGACAGAACGAAGCTTATCCCAGTGGAAGTGAAGTCCTCGGATACCCGCATTCACAAATCGATGGATGCCTTCTGTGAGAAGTATTCCGGTGTGGTCTCCAGACGGATCCTGTTTTCACAAAAGGATGTTGGCCATCAGGGTATGCTTGAATGCAAACCCATTTATCTGGCTCCCATCATCTTAAACGGCGACTGATAGTCTATTTGATCCGCCTTGCGATGACGAGAAAACGCCCGTTTTCGTGGGTGTACTCGCAGGTGGAAAGTGTGAGCAGCTGGTCCCCGTATTCTGCGGTCAAGCCGGTATCGTAGTAGGCAAGGTGCTTACAGATTGCGATATAAGCATCGAACTCATCCTTATTTGAGGCATGAGAGAATTCATAATACGGGAAGTTGTTGCCTGCGGATACATCCGTAGCCAGAGCACAGATAACCTCGTACATTCTGATGCCGTCTGCCGCTTCCAGAGTAATGAACCTATGGTCCTGCCAAAACGGTTTTGACTTATACTTGGTCAACGCTGCGAACATGGTACCGTTTTTCATGTTATGGCCGTAGATGATGAGGTTGTCGCTTGTATCGATATCACAGATTTCAGAAAGGAACAACGTACCGCCGGATGCCTTCTTGCCATTGAAATTCCTGTGCAGGTAGTAACCGGGATTGCCGGGAGAATACATCACAGGGTAGTCAATGACCGTACCGTCTATGGTGATCCACGCGATACAATCGCTGTTTTTCTTCCGGAGCTGCGTAAGTCCGCCGCCTGTGTTCTGTTTGGTCTGCTTTTTGCTGTTCGCAGGAGTGCTTGCGGCTTCCCGGGATGCTTCCGTGTCCGGCTGTGTGGTAGTGGTTTCTGCCGTATGTTCGGGAGCGGGAATGATTCCGTTTTCGTCCTCCGCTTCGGCTGCAGGCGGTTCCGTGGAATGTGGATCTTCCTGCGCATCCTCCTGCGGTACTTCACAGACAGGCTCTTCGTCACTTTCATCCTTATAAATATGGATCGCGGCTAATTGCTCATTGAGAGTATCTGCCTGCGATCCTTCTTTCATATAGGAAATCAGCTGATATGCGTTGAAAGCGATGACACCGATAAGCAATACGGTGAAGATTGCCCGGAAATTAATGCGGTTCATCCGTTTCTTCCTCCATCCGTTTTTCAACCTCTTCGGGTTTCGTGGTCATGAGACTGTACAGTCTGGTACTCTTGTCGAACTGGTCCTTGAACGGAATGATGACATTGCCGTAGAAGAGAAGCCCTTCACCCTCACCGCTGTTGGTTACATGGGACAACTGGCGGGGA
>JAZUEY010000090.1:0-9248 GCA_045640405.1 Candidatus Limivicinus sp. | reverse complement strand
CGGCAGAGCAAAATTCCAGAAACCGGGATCGAAAACACCCTCCTCGGTTCTGGAAAGCATGAGCTGCATCCATCTGAAGAATATGCCGAATGCACCGAATCCGATAACATAGCAATCGGTTTCCAGGGCTCTTGATTCTTTAAGCATTCACTCAAATCCTTTCATAAGTGCAAAAACGATAGGAGAGTTCCCCTTCGAAAAGCAGTTCGCCCTCATCAATGCAATTCCAGTTGGGATCATCATCAAGGTTGGGGAAAAACCGCACAGATTCGGGGCAACAGCCGATTTTTGTTATATGCACTTTATCCATATAAGGAAAAAACTGCTCAAAAATACTGGCACCGCCTATGACAAGACAGCGTTCGTGCCTTTCGGCCGCTGCCAGGGCTTCGGATGTACTGTGTACAACCTCGGCTCCTTCGATTTCAATGTCCTGTCTTGTGACGACGATGTTGGCCCTCCCTTTGAGGGGCCTCCCGCCCGGAAAATCTTCAAGGGTCTTTCGGCCGACAATAACGGCGGCACCTTCCGTAAGAGCGCGGAAATGCGCACGGTCCGCTTTCAGAACAACTGGCTGTGTATTGCCGTCTCCTATTCCCCAGTCGGTATATACGGCGACTATGGCTTCCATTTATACGGCCACAGGAATCTTTTTGTCAAAGGGGCTGAAATCATAGCCTTCCATCTTGAAGCTGTCACGGGTAAAAGCATAAAAATCTTTTACATCGGGATCAATAATGAATTTCGGGGCGGCCTTTGGCTCGTTTGCAATAATTTCCTCTATGAGAGGAACATGCCGGTCATATATATGAGCATCGGAAATAACATGTATAAATTCACCGGGTTCAAAACCGGAAACCTGCGCCATCATCATTGTGAGAACCGCATACTGAACGACGTTCCAGTTGTTGGCAGCGAGCATGTCCTGAGAACGCTGGTTGAGAATGGCGTTGAGTTTGTTGCCGGTTACATTGAAAGTCATGGAATAGGCACAGGGATAAAGTGCCATCTCGGAAAGATCCGCAAAGGTGTAGATGTTGGTCATAATCCTGCGGGATGCGGGATTGTTTTTGAGATCCCAGAGCACCTTGTCCACCTGGTCAAAATCACCTTCAGGATAATGGTGCTTGACTTGCAGCTGGTAACCGTAGGCCTTGCCAATGGAACCGTTTTCATCGGCCCAGGCGTCCCACACATGTGCGCGAAGGTCGTGCACATTGTTGCTCTTTGCCTGCCAAATCCAGAGAAGCTCATCGATTGCGCTTTTCCAATAAGTGCGGCGAATGGTTAAAATAGGAAACTCCTCGGAAAGATCATAACGGTTGATGATTCCGAACTTCTTAACCGTGTGTGCGGGCGTGCCGTCGTCCCACTTCGGGCGCACGTTGAGATCGGTATCCCATATACCGTTTTGAATAATATCTTTGCAGTTTTGAATGAATATCTCGTCAGCTCTTGACATATTTTGACCACCATTGCGTCCAAACGACGCCGTCCAATTGTAATGATTAATTGCTTTTATTACATTATAACTTAAAATCTAGAGTATGTCCAACAATCAATATCATCCTGTCGCAGTTAAACAAAGATAAGACAAAACCTGCATATCAAAGGCTTTTACGCTTGTCATTCACCGAATCGCATAATATAATATAAGTGATTTCAAAATCACCTAATAGAGGAAAACGTTATGAATACAACGCGCAACAAAACCGAAACCTGCGGCAGAATTCTTGCCGCCGCTTTGGAAGAATTTGCCGATCATGGTTATTCTCTTGCAAAACTGAGTGACATCGGTCACAGAGCAGGTGTAGCGCCGTCGCTGGTTTCCAAGCATTTTGGAAGCAAAGAAGAACTCTTCGCGTCTGTTATGCTGAACGAAAATGAAATATATCTCGCGTGGGATTGCGGGTTCGAATCGTTGTTCGACGCGTTTTCTGCCATAGCGCATCATATAAAAATAGAAGCTCTGAATAATGACGTGCATTTCCGCTTTGCCTTTATGTACCTGATGAGCTTCGATATTCCCGCGGAGTGTAACGAAGCAATTAGAAAGGCATTCTCTTCCTCAAGTCTAAGCGGTCTGATAGAGCGGGAGCAGCAGGCGGGGAACCTGAAAGACATTGATTCCTATGCGCTGTTTCACATGTTCCTGAAGTCAACGGTAGGCATTATCACAGCCTATATTGAAGCCGGTCTCACCCCGCCGGATGCCAGCATTTTCCTATATGTTCTCGGGTACAGAGATGATAAAAAGGTTAAAGAATATATAGAAAAAACCACCCGGAGGTGAGAAATACTTGAAAGAATACACCGCGTTGATGTTGCATAAATCGGGGCTTGGTATCCATATAACAATAGAAGGAGAAATATGAAAGTTGTTCTTGCAGGTGCCTTCGGAAATCTGGGGGCAGAAATATTAAAGAAACTCATTTCGGACGGCCATGAAGTCGTTGCCGCCGGAAGAAAAGAAAAACCGGTTGCCGGCACGGAGGGAAAGTACAGGTTCTTCTCCATAGATGCCACGGATCCCAAAACGATGGAAGGCCTGTGTGACGGAGCAGATGTTGTTATCACAACGCTCGGCTTGACAGCGGCATCCAAAGAGCTTGACTGCTACGATGTAGACTATGCCGGAAATATGAACCTTTACAACGAGGCAAGAAAGGCAGGAGTAAAGAACTTCAACTTTATTTCGGTTATAGCATGCGACCATCCAGATGCAAAGAAAATACCTATGTTGAATGCCAAGTATATGGTCGAACAGGAACTGGCAGCCGGAGACATAGACTATGTCATTTACAGACCAACAGGCTATTTCTATGACATTGTTAAAGTATTTCGCCCCTATGTGGAAAAGGGAGAGATGCAGCTTCTCAAAGGCATGGGTGGAATAAAGGCAAATGTTGTCGACTGTCCGGATTTCGCGGCATTCATTGTGGACCATATGTGCGACACAAACAAGACCTATGAGGTCGGCGGCCGGGAGACCTATTCGTATGACGAGATGGCAAAACTGTGCTTTGACGCCGCAGGCAAGGAAACGGTTATCAAATATGTACCCAAATGGGTATTTGGCATGCTTGCCAATCTCCCGAAAATCAAAAAAGACGGAAAACACGACATAATACTGTTTTCGCAGTTTACTTTGAGCCACGACCTTGTGGGCAGAGACGAAACCGGAACAGCCAGTTTTGCCGAGTACATTAAGAAAAGTTTCGGAGAAAAACCATGATAATCTACTATACAGGTACCGGAAACAGCAGATACGTGGCACAAATGCTAGCCGATCTCACTGGAGACGAATGCATTAGCGCCAACGACTTCATAAAAAAGAGAGAAAAAGGCCGCTTTGATAGCGAAAAACCCTATGTATTCGTGAGCCCTGTATATGTGTCGGCTCCCGCGAGAGTTTTTACAGAGTTCATAAAAAATGCAGAATGCAACGGGAATAAAAAGGCATACTTCGTCATGACATGTGCCGGCGGCCAGGGAGGCTGCCCGGAATACTGCAGACAGCTTTGTGAAGAAAAAGGCTTTGATTATCTCGGAACAAACCAGATTGTCATGCCCCAGAACTATCTTGTGTTCTTTAAAACAGCATGTAAGGAAGAAAATGAGAAAACTATAGCCGCAGCGGGGCCGATGGTCGAAAAACTCGCAACTTATATCAACGGAGAGAAGGCCTTTCCAGAGCCGGGAACAAAAAAGTGGGAGTATGTTTCCACAGAGATGATTCTGAACATATATTACCGCAGATTTATGGGGGATAAAAAGTTTACGGTCGGTGACAGCTGCATAGGCTGCGGGAAATGTGTCAATCTGTGTCCGCTCAACAATATCGCTTTAAGCAAAGGAAAACCTGTGTGGCACGGAAATTGTACGCACTGCATGGCCTGCATAAATTCCTGCCCCAAACGTGCAATCGAGTACGGCAAGGCATCTGTCGGGAAACCGAGGTATATTTGCCCTGAATACAAGAAAAACAAATAAAAAATTAAATAAAAGGAGAATATCATGAGTTCGTTCAAAGATCTTCGCATTGTAGACAATTTCTACCAGACCAGTTCGTACATCCCGATGCCCACGGTGCTGGTTTCAACCGTGGCGGCGGACGGAAGCACTTCCGTCGGTTCCTACTCCCTCTGCTTTCCGTACTACATTGCAAAGGGCAACCCCGAAAATGGTGAAAGGGGCTACTATGCTCTCATTCTCGAGGCAAGAAGTTCCTCCAACACTGCCCAGCACTTGCTCCAGGGGAAAACACACATTGCCATAAACTATATGCCGGACAAGCCGGGATATCACAAGAAAATCGTTGCCCAGGGCTGGGCGGGCGACACCCCTGCCGAAAAAATGCCTGGCTTCGGATTCACTCTGGAAGACGGACTTTGCGAGAGCGATGACCCGACAGATCCGCGTCCGAAAGTGGTTTCTGAGGCATATCAGGTTTTTGAATGTACCTGGATGAAGGAACTCGATAATGCTTTCGAGGACGTCGGCAGACAGCTTGTTGACGGCGCATATCCTCCCCCCTACAGAAACTTCAACGGCATCACCACGGAATTCGGTGCACATTTCATTCTGAGAATTGACAAAATTCTGATGAAGCCCAAGTTCTATGACAATATAATCAACGGCGTGAAGGGCAAAAACTGGCCCAACGTCCTGATATGCCACGGTTACAGAGACGGTAAGAACTTTTGGTTCGCAAGAACTCCGCGTCTTGTGCCCGAAATGCTTCCGATACGCAAGCAGACACTATCTTCCGTACGCTACCATGCCGACCGTGCGGATCCTAATGTGCATTTCACAGACGATGCGCTTGAAATGCTGCTTAACGTCCCGCGTGTATTTTTACCCACGGTTCTTAAAGCCTGCGTCGCCTGGGCAAAGGAAAACGGTGTAACCGAAATTACGTCAAGAGAGATGGGAATAATAAACGACAAGAGAGCAGCAGAAAAAGGAAAGACAAAATAACATGTAAAAATTGCTATAAAAAGAAAATCCCTAAATCCATTAGGATTTAGGGATTTTTTGCTATAAAAAGCTGCTGGGCAGATTCGAACTGCCGACCTCATCCTTACCAAGGATGCGCTCTACCTACTGAGCTACAGCAGCAAATTTAATGCCCCTTGTGTTAGCAAGAGGCATTATGGCGACCGAGAAGGGACTTGAACCCTCGACCTCCGGCGTGACAGGCCGGCGTTCTAACCAGCTGAACCACTCGGCCACGGCCCGATTATATTAGCAAATCAGCACTATTTTGTCAATACTTTTTGATAATCTTAAATTGTTTAATTTTATGTAACACATTCTGCCTATATGCGTATTTAAATATATCGCGTCTGTTAAGGAGATATACGATGAATAAAATGAAAAAATATCTGGCATTGTTTTTGCTTTTGACAATTGCACTGCTTTCCTGTTCCTGCGGAAACCAGAAGCTTCCGCCTGAGGAGGAAGCGGCAGTGATAGAAACTCCGGCGGCTACAGAAGAGCCGGTTGTTATTGAACGGGCAGCCGAACCGGAGGCGCCTGTGCAGGAAGTGCAGGAAGCTGCAACGGCGGAAGAAGCACCGGCGGCGGTTCCGGCGAGCGCGGGATGCACCGTGGAGGCAAACGGATATACCGTTACGGTGGAATCGGTACAGCAGGCGACGGACTATGCCGGCAACCCGGTTATATTTGTTAACTGCAGTTTCGCAAACAACGGCGGTGCCGAGGCGGCATTCGGGGATATCATCGACGTAACCGCGAGCCAGAACGGATCTAGACTGGTCGGCGACGGACCGGAACTGATTTTGGACTATTCCGTTCTGATGTCAACGAGGCAGTCAATCGGTAGCGGACAGGCGATTACGGCCGTGTGTCCGTTTGCGACATCCGACTTCGGCAGCCCGGTGGACATTTCCGTCAGCATCTGTGAAAACAGCGTGGCGAGACCGGTTCTCGGAAGCGGGAGCTGCACCATGACAATCGGCTGATTTCAAAAGCCTTTTCAAAGAGCATAGAGACGAATAATTTTGGCAACCTGTACTTGGGACAGGTTGCCATTTTTTGCATCATTATGATATAATAATTCGTCATGTATGAGAGAAAAGTTATCAACAAAGAAGATATTGAAAAGCAGAAAAAAATCTGCGAAGAAATAGCATCGGCAAGACCCGAGCGCAAGCTTGCCATGGTCGATACCTACGGTTGCCAGCAGAACGAGGCGGACTCCGAAAAGATACGGGGCTACCTTGCGCTGATGGGTTATGCGTTCACGTCGGACGAGTTCGAGGCGGACATCATCGTAATCAACACCTGTGCTGTCCGGGAGCATGCCGAGATGCGCGTGCTTGGAAACGTGGGAGCGCTCAACCACAGCAAGAAAGCGAAGCCGGAGCAGATTATTGCCGTCTGCGGCTGCATGGTCCAGCAGGAGCACATGGCGCAGAAAATAAAAATGAGCTATCCGGTGGTCGACCTCGTTTTCGGACCCCATGAGCTGTGGAGATTCCCGGAGCTTCTGCAGCAGGTTATGCAGCGCCATAAAAGACTGTTTGCTGCCGATAAAAGCGACGGCGTGATTGCCGAAGGCATTCCCATGAAAAAAGACGGGAAAGTGAAAGCCTGGCTCTCCATTATGTACGGATGCAACAACTTCTGCTCGTACTGCGTAGTTCCCTACGTCAGAGGGAGAGAAAGAAGCCGCCTGCCGGAGGATGTTGTCGCCGAAGCGAGAGGGCTTGTTGCCGAAGGCTATAAAGACATTACGTTACTCGGGCAGAATGTCAACTCATACGGGAAAGATCTGGGCGGAGAAACAGACTTTGCGGACCTTATCCGCATGATTAATGACATACCCGGCGAGTTCGTTATCCGTTTCATGACTTCCCATCCGAAGGATGCGACGGAGAAGCTGTTCAGGACGATGGCGGAGTGCGAAAAATGCGCGCACCAGCTGCATCTGCCGGTACAGAGCGGAAATGACAGAATACTGAAAGCCATGAACCGCCATTATGACAGGGAAACGTATCTGAACCGGGTTCGACTTGCGAAGCAGTACATGCCGGATCTGGTACTGACCACGGATATCATCGTCGGATTCCCGGGAGAGACCGACGAGGAATTCGCCGACACGCTTTCGCTCTGTGAGGAAGTGCGTTACGACGCCATGTTCACTTTCATTTACTCCAAGCGGAAAGGGACGCCGGCTGCCGTAATGCCGGACCCGTATACGCGGGAGCAGAAGCAGGTGCATTTTGATGCCCTTACGGAACTGGCAAACAGAATAAGCGGCGAAAAACACGCCGAATACATCGGAAAAACCGTCCGGGTTCTCGTTGACGGGGAGACCGGTAAAGACGAATACAACCTCTCTTCCAGAACAAACGGAGGACGCCTTGTCCATCTGAAGGGAGAACCGAGCATTATCGGGCAGTTCGTCAACGTTAAGATAACAGACGGAAACACCTGGGCACTTTACGGGGAGATTGAGTAATTCATGGAACTGACCCCAATGAAAAGACAATATCTGGAGATTAAAGAGCAGTATCAGGATTGTCTGCTCTTCTTCAGGCTGGGCGATTTTTATGAAATGTTCTATGAAGATGCGATTACGGCATCGCGCGTGCTCGACCTTGCCCTTACCACGAGGGACAGAAACGTTGAGGATCCCGAGGAAAGAACACCGATGTGCGGTGTCCCCTATCATGCTGCCGAAACCTACATTGCAAGGCTGATTGCCGAGGGATTCAAGGTGGCCATCTGCGAACAGATGGAAGACCCGGCCCTCGCCAAAGGGCTCGTTAAGCGAGACGTCATACGAATCATAACCCCGGGGACGGTAACGGAGAGCTCCATGCTTGAAGAAGGGCGGAGCAACTATGTCTGCGCCGTATCTCTGGGTCAGAATGAGGGCGGTGTGGCCTTCTGCGATGTATCGACCGGCGAAATGTGCTGTGCGGCATTTGAAGGCAAGGACAGCACGGGCCACATCATCAACGAGCTGGCACGTTTTTCCCCGAAGGAGGCTGTGCTCGACGGCCGATACGGTCCGATTGAGGACTTTCTGACAGAGAAAAGCGGCGCTTTGATTGAGTACAGAAGCAGTGACGGCACCGTCAGGAGCCTGAAGCAGTTCGGAACGGAAGCACCGACACCGGCTGTTGAAATACTGCTTGCCTATATAGAGGAAACGCAGAAGTTCGACATTTCCCACATAAACCGCCTGGATGTTTTCAACGGCGGGAAATATATGGAAATGGACTATACGACGCGCCGCAATCTGGAACTCACGGAAAGCATGAGGACGCTCGAAAAGAGAGGATCGCTGCTGTGGGTTCTGGATAAGACAAAGACACCGATGGGGTCCCGCATGCTGCGCGCCTGGGTGGAAAGGCCGCTGCTGTCCCCTCTCGCCATCAACAGGAGACTTTCCGCCGTTGACGAGCTGGTTCACGACAGCGTCGGCAGAGCGGAAATCATCCTCCGGTTAAAAGACATTCACGACATGCAGCGCCTCGTTGGCCGCTGCGTTTACGGCAGTGCCGGAGGGAAAGATCTCAGGATGCTGGCCAACTGCGCCGGCCTTCTGCCGGAACTGAAGGAACTTTGCAGCCAGTACTCGGGTGCGGAGCTCAGAAGCACGGCACAGATGGATGCCCTTGAGGACATCCGCGAATGCATAGACTTTGCCATAGACGACGACCCTCCGTTTTCCGTGCGGGAGGGCGGCATCATACGTGCCGGGTACGATGAAGAGCTCGACAGACTGCGCAACATCCGCGACAACGGAGCGGAGATGATCAAGGCGCTCGAAGAGCGCGAACGCGAGCGGACGGGAATCCGGAAGCTCAAACTCGGATACAACAAGGTCTTCGGATACTACATAGACATTCCGCGCTCCGCGGGTGAAGACAACATTCCGGAGGACTATATCCGGAAGCAGACCCTGGTATCCAACGAGCGTCATTTTACCCAGGAACTCAAGGAACTTGAAAATACGCTTCTCGGTGCACGCGAGAAGATTAACGAAATAGAATTCAACATCTTTTCCGAGATACGCGAGCGGGTTGCCCGGGAGGTGACGCGCATCCAGGCGACTTCGGAAAAGGTGGCCACGCTCGACTGTCTGTGCTCGCTGGCGGAAGTTGCCGTGAAATACGGCTACACCAGGCCGGATGTTGACGACTCGGGCATCATCTCCATTCAGGAAGGGCGGCATCCCGTTGTCGAACAGACGCTGAAGGATGTTCTTT
>JAZUEY010000089.1:0-17110 GCA_045640405.1 Candidatus Limivicinus sp. | reverse complement strand
GTTTCGTACTACATGGTTGCCATGCGCAATGAGGGAATCCTTGAATATGACGGTACCCGGAACATCACCTCGTCTTTCTCGAAGCAGGACGCTTCGGGCTTTTCCCGCGTTCCGGTTCTCGGTGCGGTCTCCTGCGGCATCCCGAAATTTGCCGGGGAGAACATCGAAGAGTACGTAAAGCTGCCCGTCTCCATGTTCGGCAAGGGGGATTTCTTTGTGCTTCGGGCAAAGGGCGATTCCATGATTAACGCCGGCATCGATGACGGCGACCTCGTCCTGGTAAGGCAGCAGAGCACCGCGGAATACAACCAGATTGTCGTCGCTCTTGTCGACGATGATGCGACGCTCAAGCGCTTCCGCCCGGAGGGGGACGTCGTCCGTCTTCATGCCGAGAACCCGGCTTATGACGACATCATAACCGACCGGTGCATCATTCAGGGAGTAGCGACTAAAATTATTAAAGATGCTGTATAGCTCCGATGCCGAAGCGCAGCGCACGTATTTATGCATTGACATGAAGAGCTTTTATGCCTCTGTCGAATGCGCCGAAAGAGGCCTCAATCCTTTTGAGACGAACCTCGTCGTGGCCGATACGACACGCAGCGAAAATTCCATATGTCTCGCCATCACGCCGAAGATGAAATCCCTCGGCGTGAAGAACCGCTGCCGGCTGAGGGACATTCCGAAGAATATCGAATATATCGCCGCCCTCCCCCAGATGCAGCTCTACATCGAATACTGCGCGGACATCTATTCGATCTATCTCGACTATTTCAGCAGGGACGACATATACGTCTACTCCATAGACGAATGCTTCATCGATGCGACGAAATACCTCGGCGTCTACGGAAAGACGCCGAAAGAACTGGCAAAGCTCCTTATAGACGCGATTGCCGAAAAGCTGCACATCCCCTCAACGGCCGGAATCGGGACGAATCTGTATCTTGCCAAGATTGCTCTGGACATCTCCGCCAAGCACAGCAAGGATCATATCGGAATTCTGACAGAGGAAAGCTACCGGGAGACTCTCTGGGACCACCGGCCTATAACGGACTTCTGGAATGTCGGGCCCGGAACAGCAAGGCGTCTGGAGCGCTACGGCATTACCACGATGCGCGGCATAGCCAACGCTTCGCAGGAGTTCCTGTACAGCCTTTTCGGCGTCAATGCCGAACTCCTTATAGACCACGCATGGGGACGGGAGCCCTGCCTGATAGAGGATATAAAGAACTACGTCCCCTCGTCCCGGAGCAAGTCCGTCTCGCAGATTCTCATGCGGGACTATTCCAAATCCGAGGCGGAAACGGTGCTTTCGGAGATGATTCTGAACGGCTGCGAGATTCTCATGCGTTCGCACGTCATAAGCCGGAGCATCGGCGTATACGTGGGGTATTCCAAAGATGTCATTCCCTCGGCGAAGTTCACGGTGAAGCTGCCGAGCGCGACAAGCACGTATTCCCGGATGCAGTGCTACATACTGGAAAAATACGAGCAGGCCGTGGACGGTCGCTATCCCATCCGGCGGCTGGCTTTGAGCTTCGCGAATCTGACCGACGAGTGCGGTGAGGGCTACGACCTCTTCACCGACTGGGAGCGCGTCACAAAAGAAAGAAATCTCCAGCAGTCGGTGCTGGAGATCAAGGACAGGCACGGAAAGAACGCGCTTATGCGCGGCATAAGCTATCTTCCGGAGGCTACGCAGATAGAAAGGAACACCTATATTGGCGGACACAGGTCCGGCATAGGAGACAAGAGTAAAAACGACCGATGATGACCAGAGAGGAACGGGCCAAGCAGTTCATGGCCTTTGATGCCATGAAGGGGCTGCAGGAGGCTCTGAAAGACAGAGAAGAGCGCCACTCCCGCGTTGAAAAACACGATATAAGCGAAGAGCAGATTGAAAGGAACTGCAGCGTCCTTGCCAGGCTTCGTATCGGAGACGTTGTCCGGGTGGAATGCTACAGTGCTTTTCACGATGTCACGAAGCGCGGCCCGGTGACGCAGCTCAGCATCCCGTTCAAGGTTCTGACAGTCGGTGCCGACAGGATATTCTTTGACGATATTTATGATATTGAGATTGTCGGATAGTCGAAAAATCAAAGCAGATTAACAAGGTATAAAAAAATGAGTGCCGAAGCACTCATTTTTTTATTGAACCATGTTGGATTATTTCGGATCCAGGATGTAATAATCGTTATAAGCGCCGCATACGGAGCACACACCGGTTACGTGAATCCACCAGTTGTAGCCACCGCGATCCTCTACGGTGTAGTGGAAAACGGACCTGTGGGGTTGACCATAGCAATCAAAAGTATGCTCTCCCTCTTCAACGATAACCCAATCACCGCCGTTCACGGCCTTGAGATCTTCCTCGCTAAGGATCCGTCCTTCCTTTAAAGCTCTGTCTATTACCTCGTGAAAGTCTTTCATGTTTTTTCCCTCCTGTTTTTTCTTTTTTTGTTTTCGCTAATTAATACGCGCAGGAGGAAAAAACGTTACAATTTTTTTCGGGTTTATACTCTAAAAAATTTCAGCAATTCTTCGGATGAATCCGCAATTCCTTCTGCGCCTGCTGCGCGCATGTCCCCTTCCAATCCATATCCCCAGGTTACCCCGATGCACGGAATTCCGCGTTCATGAGCACCTGTCACATCAAAATGGGTATCTCCGACCATGACCGTTTCTTTCGGGCTGCCTATTCGCTCCAGAAGATATTTCAGCACGTCTCCTTTGCTCTCTCTGGAATGATCATAGGTAGCCCCCGCAATATACTCAAAGTACGAATCGAGCTGAAATCTTTCAAGAATTTCCCTTGCCAAAGCTTCGGGCTTGGATGTTGCTACATACAGATGGTATCCGAGGGACTGCAAAGCGCCAAGCATCCCCTCTATTCCGGGGTACACTTTGTTTTGGTATTTCCCGCCACGGTTATTATAATGGTCGCGGTAAAGGGAAATGGCTTCTTCTATCTGTTCCTCAGGTACCCCGAACAGTGCAAAGGACGTTCCCAAAGGAGGACCGACCATCTTTCTTAAGTTCTGAATATCCGGAACCGATATTTTCAGCTGCTCAAGAGCATATCTGCCGCTGTTCATAATTCCTTCGCCGGAATCCGTGAGCGTTCCATCCAAATCAAAAAGAATATTCTTGTATCTCATTTCGCAGTATCTCTTTTTAAAAAAAATTAAACGGTAAAGATTTTTCCCGTGGAGAGTCTGTGGAGCCTGTCTCCGAGGCGTTCCTTCATATGTTCATATGCCTCTTTTCCGGTGCAGTGGCCCGTGTAGAACACGGTTTCCGGATGCTTCACCAGTTCGTCGCAGCTTGCCTCCACCGTGTCGGCCACCTTGTCATAGGCGATTCCGCCTCCGTTGAAATGGAATCCGCCGAAAACCGCTGCAGGGGTTTCACCCAGGATTCTCTCGTATTCGTCCAGAATGTTCACGATTCCTTTATGCGCGCATCCTGCGAACAGTACTTCTTTCCCGTTTTCGGTAATGACAAGATCCTGTTCGTGGATGAATCCGTCATTTACGAAGGTATCGTCATCAATCTTAATGAACAGATTGCCGTTTGCCGGTGAGCAGCAGCGCTTTCCTTTCACATTTCCGAAGATGAGAAGGCTGCCAAGTTCCATGACTCCCGAAACAAAAATGAATCTGTCTTCATACTGCCTCAGTTTCTCATCCAAGCCGAGATAACTGTACTTTCCCTCCTTGTAGGAATAGTAGGCCCCGAATGCCTGAGAAGATAAGAGAACCTTGGCTTTGCTGTTCAGCTGCAGGAATGTCTCCAGTCCGCCGCCGTGGTCGTTGTGGCCGTGGGAAAGGACGCAATAGTCCGCATTTTCAAGGTCAACCCCCATTTTGCGGGCGTTTTCGCTGAAGGATGCATCCGGTCCCGCATCGAAGAGGACATTGCATTCCTCGGTCTCTATATACAGCGAAAGCCCGTGAGCACATTTAAGGTCCTCTCTGGCTGTCGTGTTTTCCAGAAGTGTGTATACTTTCATTTTTAGAGATTTTCCGCCTTCTTTCTTTGCTCGTCAGCCTTCATAGGTCCAGCCGCAGTCTCCGTGGTATATCATCTGTCTCGTCATACCGCCGTCGATGCAGATATTTTCACCTGTGATAAAGCCCGCTTTATCCGAGCACAGGAACAGAATCATATCCGCAATATCTTTCGTATTGCCGACTCTTCCCACAGGCTGCTGTGTGGCATCCGGTCCGGTATAAACGGCATCGTCGGTATCGATCCAGCCCGGCGAAATGGAGTTTACTCTTACCTTGCCGGCAAAACTGACAGCCAGTGCATGCGTAAGGGCGGATATTCCTCCCTTGGCCGCCGTATAGCTTTCTGTCTGAGGCTGGCTCATTCTGTCCCTTGAGGAGGAAATATTGATGATGCTTGCCCCTTCGGCAAAGCTGTCCCTGAAGAGCTTCGACAGGTAAAACGGTGCCGTCACTCCGACGGAAAGGGCATATTCAAACTCCTCATAGGAACAGGCGTCTATTCCCTTCATAATCGGCAGTGCATTGTTGATCAGACAGTCCACGTGACCGTGCCTGTCGATAACATATTTTGCAAAGGCCTCAAGGACTTCCTTTCTGCCGATATCGCCGACATAGTGATTCCCGTCTGCAATATCAATAACCTCCACTATGGCGCCCTCTCGTTCAAAGGCCTCTTTTGTTGTTTTGCCGATGCCGTGGGCCCCTCCGGTGATGACGATGATTTTATCTTTATATTCCATATTTGTTTTCCCGATTTCTCTATGTTTATTCCCGGCTTCTTTATAGAAGCACCTGCACAAAATGCTACTTTACGACACTGCTGTTTGTCAAGGCAGTACAAAACAAAAATCAAGGTGACGGTACATCTGTATCATCGCCTTTCATCAAACGCAAGCTTTATATCCGGCTTCTGCAGGAAAGCTCTGCCGGGTTCCGACTGTGGAATTGTTCCGGTTTCTATGTTATCATAACCTTTACTTGAATTCCCGGAGGAAACGAAATGCGCAGCGCAAAACATTGGAAAAGCATATTGATTATAGCAATAGCCCTTATTGCTGTCTCTCTGACTGGGTGCGCGAAATATGAACTGAACGGCCACGGTGCGGCATCGTACGATGTAACGGTTCAGGGAGCTGTCTTTGGCGGCAATGGCGAAGATCAGGTCAGGACGACCGTATCTTTTGATCCCAGGTGGGTGACCGAAAACGACAACACAAAATATAACCGAGACCTGGCAGCATTTGCCGCTCTGATCAGTGATGACGTTTACTTCCGTACCAAGGAAGCCGAAAAAGGAGTACCGAACCGTGTTCTGTATGAAGGCGAAAATGCCGAAGAATACGACTGGACAAGCTTTCTGAAGCAGGTCGGTTTTTCCGAAGTCCGGTATATAGAGTCTTATAAGGCAAAAGAATACTCCTGCGACAGCAACGACTCTGCCACACTGCTGCTGGCTCACGGCACGGTCGACGGCAAATACGATCTGTACGTGGCCGCATTGAGAGGCTGCTTCTCCGTGCAGGAATGGCTGAGCGTATACGATCCCGGCTGTTCGGGTGACGCCTACACGGAGCTGACAGGGGAACATCCCGAATGGACGGATTACGATTCCCTCAAAGGTCTGGATATTGCGAAGAACCGCGCCATGGAATTCATTGAGGACTTTATGGCCGAAACCGACAATCCGGACTGTGATGACTGCATCCTGATTACGGGGCATTCAAGAGGCGGCTCCCTTGCCAATATGATAGGCGCCGAATTTGAAAGAGCACAGGGTGTCAGGTCTTATACATACACTTTCAGTTCTCCCGCTATGACGACCGATGAAAGTGCAAAGGATTTCCGCACCATATTCAACATCTGTGACAGCAACGATTATTACATAGATATCATGCCTTTCGGAAACGAAGAACTCTTCCGCTATGGCGTTGACCTGACTATGCCTGTTGATTCTTCGGATGAAGTCAAGGCGGAAATTGCGAAGCTCAAAGGCCGTGACGATTTTATTACTCTCACTCCGGAAACGAAGGCGGAGTTTGCCGAATTGTTCGGAAAGCGGTTCCCCGACCGGGCTTCCCTCTATGAAATAAAAACCGTCACGCAGACCTTTGATACAGAAGACGAGGCTCTGGCACGTGCCGAAGCCTGCCTCAATCTTATAGGCCCGGAGAACGGGCTCGGTCTGACCGGGCTCTGCTGGCTGAACGGAAATGCACAGGGCGTACGGATTTCGCCGGACGAGACGGATCTTTCCAAAGCCGTTGCCGCAGATGAAAACGGAAAGTACCGGGTTTCCATGACATATTGCGATGCTGCCGTGCTCGCCGCTTATGCGAAAAGCCTGGCTTACGGCGAGGCCGCCCATAACGGTACGGTACAGCTGTTTGAACAAGACGAAGAGGCATGTGAGATAATTGATCTTCTGATGGAAAATGCCGCCGCGGTAAGCGGCGGACATCTGCTAATAAACAGCTTTGTTCTCAGTCAGTATGTCGGGGGTAAACCATGAAAGTATATATTGCTGGGCCTTTGTTCAACGACGGCGAAAAGGCCTTTAATCTCAAAGTGGACGAAATCGTCCGTTCCTGCGGGCACGAAACCTATCTGCCCCAGCGTGACGGAGGCGTCATAGCGGAGCTCCCCGACTGTGTCGGCGGTATGCCCAAGTATGACTATGTCTTCAATCTTGACTGCAGGAATCTTGCCGAGCATGACATATTCCTGTATCTCTGCGACGGCAGGGTGCCTGACGAAGGGGCATCCTTTGCCTTGGGATACTCCTATGCTCTTGGCAAAAGATGCGTCATGTACAAAACCGACAGCCGCGCTGCCTTCGACGGGCAGGACAATGTCATGATCAGCTGTGCCTGCGAGCGCTGTCTCAGAAACGAGGACGAACTCAGGGCGTTTTTCGCATCCGTCTGATCCGTATCCGATACAATGATGAAGTCACTCGATAAATTATTAGCTTTTTTTGATTACAGGGATGAAAACGGTCTTTCCAATCTGGAAAAGGTCCGCAGATACCAGAAGGTTCTGCGCCGGGTCGAATCCACGGATAAGAATCAGAGCGTCGAAGCTGTTGACAGTGCCTCTGCAGACGGAGACATCCCCGGCGGAATCGTAATACAGGACGGGAAAATCTTAGGTTTCGGCATCCACATCTACAACGAGGATGTTTATCCGCTGAAAAGCTTCGAAATCACCCTTCGGAACTGTGACCTGGCCGGTGAACTGGACATCTCCGGCTGCGAGGATATGATATTCCTCGACCTGTACCATAACAGAATTGCCTCCGTGAAAACCGGCAGCCTGCCTGCCATGCGCATATTCGGTGTGCAGGACAACCTTCTCGAAACGCTCGATGTATCCGAAATGCCTGCCTGTCAGGGCATTGACGCCGGACAGAACCGGCTGAGCGAAATCGACGTTTCAAAGAATCCCGAACTTGTTGAGCTCTATATAAACGACAACCGCTTTACCGCCATCGACCTTTCTCACAATCCGAAGCTGAAATATTTCTACTGCCACAACAACGGCATTTCATCTCTCGACACCCGCTCGAATCCGCTGCTCCGTCATCTGAATGCGACCGGTAACCCGATGAAAGCCATTCTTTCTCGGGCCCCGCAGCGGGAAGAGGCTCTGCCTCTCGAACTGACCGCCGGCGAAGGCGGATGCGTAGGCCTTAAATTCAACCCTGTATATAACGCGCAGTGGAAAGAAACCGGCGAGTGGCAGCAGAGCTATTACGCCTATCCGAATGACGGATATGTCTTTTCCGGATGGTTTGAAAACGGCCGGAAGGTCTCCGAAGAAGCATCATGGATTGACGAATACGGAACAAGCCGCATCCTGACGGCCGAATTCAAAACACTGTAAACAGCCGCGAACCCGCAATCTGGCAGATTTTCTGCCGCTGCGGGTTCGCTTTTTCGTATTTATCATTATTTAAACTCTAATTATGATTCAAATCCGGCGGCTCCGGGTCTATGACCGCATGCTTCAGCTGCCATCCCTCTCTGAATGTCCGGACACATACCCATAGCATAGCTCCGAAAAAAGCAAGGAAGAAGCATCCTGCCGCAGCGACTTCCTTGTTCACCTGCGTTTTTGGGGCCCTTCGCGCCATTTCTGACCAGGCATTTGCAAGTCTTTTCTCAATATTCTGACCGTTCGCCATCAGCAGCTGAAACTGGACGGTCTTTGTCAGCCGGTCTTCCGTGCCGGAAGAAACAGCGGGGTAGCATTCGTCACCGATCATGCCCTCCCATCTCCATTTTGGCCGGACCGCATCGCGGAAACCGCGGGGAAGCGAGATTTCAATCAGCCAGTGCCGCTCATCGTCAAAAAGTGTTACGTATCTGGAATAGGCATAGCTCTCAAGATCGCCGCTGACATCGTCAGTATAGACAAACTCCACGGCCGGAGACACACCCGTGGCGTCCAGAAATTCCTGCATGGAATCTTCCAGCAGAGCAGTATCCATGAGACCCGTCCTGTCGGAAACGGTCACGCCGGAGGAATAGCCGGCCGTATCCAGCTTTTCGGGATAGAACAGGATCTGGTCAATCATGGCATTCCGGAGAATGAAGATGAAAGCCAGAAGAATCAGGATGCTGATAAAAAGGAATACAAAAGGTGTCTTCTCCGGTTCGCCGGTAACGTAGTAGTAGCTGCTCTTCCCCCTGCGATTGGTATAGCGGTAGCGCGTCGCTCCCTCAACGTAATGCCGGGATACTCGGGAGCCTGTACTTCTGCCGCCATGGCTTCCACCGTGGCTGCCGCCGCTGCTGCTTCCGCCTCCTGATGAATGTGGCATGCTGTTCCCTCCTAACAAGAATAAATGTATTTTACAGCATGCGGCACTTTAATAAAAGCAAACATTGCATCGCCGTCAAAGTTCTCCGCGAAAATACTTAAAGAATTTTGTAATGTTTTCCTCTTTACAGCGTATTATATAAACGTATAATAAAGACAATTTTTTATCAGAAATCCGGCGAAAGGCCCCTGGCTTTAGCCATGGGGGAGTGTCAAGTATTCCATTACATAACAATTGAAAGGAAAAGGAATCATGAACAGACTGAATGACAGCGAACTTGAAAATGTAAACGGCGGCGTGCTGACTCCGGAAGCGGAGGACTGGATCAACCGCAACCATGACGCCATTGTCGGCAGAGCACCAGTAAGCCTGAAAGGACTGGTGGAACCTGCGATGAATTACGTCACCACCACCGAGCAGATATTTGATGTTGCCACGCTGAAGTCCACGCTGAAGAACAACTTCGGCATCAACGTCGACGACCTCTATTGACGCTTTTTAAAATTCCGTTTCAAATAAAATCCGGAGATTCAGATAAATCTCCGGATTTTTATCAGAAAACCGGCGAAAGACCCCTGGCTTTAGCCATGGGGAGTGTCAATCATAAGACCATAATCAAGGTGCCGGCACCGATTAAAACGCAGCCGATCAGGGACTTTGCCGTGAACTCTTCATGTAAAAAGACAAAGGCTAATATTAAGGTTATCACAACGCTTAATTTGTCGATTGGCACTACCTTTGATGCATCGCCCAGCTGCAAAGCTCTGTAATAGCAAAGCCACGAAGCCCCCGTCGCCAGTCCCGACAGAATCAGAAACAGCCAGCTCTTCTTTCCGATATCCGCGAGGCCGCTTTGTGCATTCGTGATGAAAACCATCCCCCACGACATGATTACGACGACAACCGTCCTGATGGCAGTGGCAAGATTGGAGTTAACGCCTTCTATGCCGACTTTTGCCAGTATGGATGTAAGTGCTGCAAATAATGCAGACAGCAGTGCCAGTATAAACCACATATCCTAATTCCTCCGTAGATTCTTATTCTTTATGTATATTTGCAATCTATTTTATATGCCTTTATCTCCAAATACAAGCGGTAAAAGATTTAACACTCATTTGTTTGTTCCCCACATTATCAACATGGTTTTCCACAATTTAAAAGGATAAAGCGTTTTATCGATAATAACAGAAGAGCAGGGCGTTGCCCTGCTCTTGTTCCTGTTTAAAGTATATCGGCCAGCGTCTTCATCAGTTTCGGTATGTCAATCGGTTTGGCAATGTGCTCGTTCATACCGGCTGCAAATGCCAGCTGACGGTCCTCTTCGAAAGCGTTGGCCGTCATGGCTACGATGGGAATGCCTGCGATAGCCGCATCGGGCATCGCGCGGATTCTTCTCGTCGCTTCATAACCGTCCATCAGAGGCATCTGGATGTCCATCAGAATCAGGTCATACTGGCCCGGCTGAGCCTTTTCCATCTTTTCCACGGCAATCGTGCCGTCTTCGGCCGTGTCTATAACGAAACCGTACTCCTCCAGAATCTCCGTGGCAATCTCCCGGTTCATCTCGTTGTCTTCCACGAGGAGAATCTTACGCCCGGTGTAATCGGCTTTTTCTTCTTCCGCTGCCGCTGCGGCCGCTGCCGGATCACAGCACTGGGCAAGCGTCTTTTTCAGGTCGGACATAAACAGAGGCTTGTTCACGAAGGCGGTAACGCCGGCCTCATAGGCCTCCTCTTCAATCTCCGCCCAGTCATAGGCCGTCAGAATAATAATCGGCGTGAAGTCACCGACAGCCTTCCGAATGCGTCTGGCCGTCTCGATGCCGTTCATGTCCGGCATCAGCCAGTCGATGATATAAACGCTGAAGTTATCTCCTTCTTCAAAAGCGGTCTGCGCTCTGAATACGGCTTCCTTGCCCGAAGTGCACCACTCGCTCCGCATGGAGATGTCTTTCAGCATCTTGGAAACGCTGACGCAGGCATCGAGGTCATCGTCAACGACAAGGCCGCGAAGTCCTTTGAGTTTTTCCAGGGCCTCTGCCGTATCATCCTTCTGTGTTCCGGCAGTCTTCAGGTCAAATTCGATAACAACTTCGGTTCCGACGTTTTCCTCGCTTGTTATATTGATTCTGCCGCCCATCATGTCCACAATATTCTTTGAAATGGACATGCCGAGGCCGGTACCCTGAATGCCGGAAACCGTGGAAGTTTTTGCTCTTGTAAACGGATCGAATATTGTCTCCAGGAACTCCTTGCTCATACCGATGCCGGTATCCTTGACGGAAAACCTGTATGTTGCGTATCCGTCGGAGTTTGCTTTATGTTCGGAAACCTTAAAGGATACGGTTCCGCGGGCGGGCGTATACTTGATGGCATTGGAAAGCACGTTCAGCAGAACCTGGTTGATGCGGAGCTTATCGCAGATGACGAATTCATCCTGCACATCGAACACGTCGACATAGAAATCAATGTTCTTGGCAGCAATGCTCGACTGTGTGATGTTGCGGATGGTGTGCACAATCTCGGAAAGATCTTCTTCCTCCTCGTTCAGCGTCATCTTACCGGACTCGATTCTCGACATATCCAGAATGTCGTTGATCAGGGAAAGCAGGTGTTCGGAGGACTGGCCAATCTTCTTCAGGTATTCCGTCACCAGATCCCTGCTGTCGATATGCGATGCGGCAAGACCGGTGTAGCCGATGATGGCGTTCATCGGGGTGCGGATGTCGTGGCTCATGTTGTTGAGGAACACTGTCTTTGCCTTATTGGCGCTCTGGGCCATTTCAAGAGCCTGCTGAAGCGCCTCGTGCTGCTTCTGGATCGTATCCAGGAGCGACAGCTTTTCGGCCTGCTCCCTGTCGATTCGCTGGAAAGTCCAGATAAACAGCGTGGCCACGCCGTTCTTTCTCTGAATCACCTGCATGACGGCCCGGCGCCATTCGATTTCGGCTCCGGTCACCTGGTATACCATTTCGCGGCGGTCATCCTCCGCCAGATACGCGCGGAAGAAATCCAGATTGCAGAGCTTGTCCCATATCTCGCGGTACTCGGGCAGAACGATGTTGCGGTACTGCGGCATAATGACATGCAGCACGCCCTGCTGGTTTCTTTCGAAGTTCAGATGCGAGGCAAGCCTCAGCTTCATGTATCTGTCGTTTTCCAGGTCGATGAGGTACAGCGCCTCGTATTCGTCACGGAGTTTCTCATCGATGTAGTTCGAAGCTACTACTTCTTCATCGTAGCAAAAACCGATGGCTGCGGCCGTCGGCACACCGCAGTCGCTTTCGACCAGCGCCACTTTCACCTGGCACAGTGCCGTCCCGCCTTCACTGACGGCCCGGAAGGTTTCGGTATACTGCGTCTCCGTCGCCAGCCGCTTCCGGATATTATCCAGAGAGCAGGCTTCCAGAAGTTTTTCCTGCTCGTTTTCGTATACAACGTCTTTCACATAGGCCCGGAATGCCTCTTCATAGTTCCTTTTGCCTTCGGCGTATTTGTCATATTTTTTCTCGCTGTCTGCCCGGATTACATGGCGGGTAAAGGAACCGTCTTCCAGGTTCACGTAAAGAACCGAAGAGAACTGGGATGCGATGCCCTCGACGAGGCGCAGATTCTGCCTGAGCATTTCCTCGCTGCGCTCCTTCTGCGCTATCATCTCATCGATGTTCGTGATGCCGAGGACCGCGCAGTTGTGGTCTTTGTGCGCACTGTGGTGAACGAATTTGGCCTGATACCAGTGGATTTCACCGTCTGCAGAAACACGGAATTCCACATAATAAGGAGCGGAGCCTTTGACCTTTTCCAAAACGGCGGCAGGTTCGACCTCTGCAAGGAATCTCTCTTTATCGTCGGGGTGGACAAGCGTATCGGCAAGAAGCCTTGTTCGGGTCAGATAATTCTTTTCCTTCTCGAAACCGGGCACATGACTGCGGAAAAAGTCGCTGACACGAAAATGCTCTTCCTGCATGCTGTCAAAATCCACGTGAAGCAGGCATTCGTAGTCATCGGAAATGGTTTCCTCCACGCTCTGCTGGATAATCTGATTTCTGGTTTCCGCATCGACGTTCCGGAAGCCGACAACACAGCTTTTGGCTTCCTCGGTGTCGAGGAGGATGTACTGCCCCTGATAGTAAACAACGGTATCTCCCTGCAGCTCGCGGAAGTTCACGAATTTGCAGGGGAATTCTTTTGTCAGCGTTTCATTCAGAACGGCCAGATCCGTTTCGTGCAGAAAAGAGGTACGGTCATTCGGATGAACGAAGAGATTGCATATGACCTGCATTCTGTCATGATAGTTATCAAGGCTTTCCCAGCCCGGAACCAGACTCATGAAGGCAGGATTATACTTGAATATCTGCTCCTCCTGCGTCTCGAGGTTCACCGCGGAAATATAGTCAAACTTATCCCCAAGGGCCGCAATGGCCGCCCGGCTCAGGTCCGGCCGGTTTTCCTGTTTTATGGGTTCATCCATGCAATTGCTCATAGCCGCCTCCGTTCGGATTTCCCGTTTTCTTTTTATTGAATCATTATAGCACTTTAGTTCAGCAAATCGCAATGGTGAAATGCGGTTTTAAACAGAATTTTCGAGTAAGCAACCCATAAAAAATTTCTGCCGTCAGCGAAAGCTGACGGCAGTTCATTTTATTCGCAGACGGTTGTTTATTTGGCAAGTCTCTTCATGGTCTCAAGCAGGACATTCACATCGATCGGTTTCGCCACGTGGGCATTCATGCCGGTGGACAACGACTTCTGGATGTCTTCTTCAAAGGCGTTGGCCGACAGGGCAATGATTGTCACCCGATCTCCGCCCGGCAATGCACGGATTGCCTTTGTTGCCTCATATCCGTCCATAACAGGCATCTGGATGTCCATCAGGACGAAGTCGTAATAATCCGCGCCTTTTTCTTTGACGGCCTTTACAGCAAACGCACCGTCTTCGGCGGTATCCACAATCAGCCCGACTTCTTCGAGAATTTCTGTTGCGATTTCGCGGTTCATCTCGTTGTCCTCAACCAGGAGGACCTTTTTGTTCTCAAGACTGAATTCCTTCTCGTCGATTTCAACAGGCCTGTTGTCTTCCTCGTATTGTTGGATGGCTTCGTCATCCATAACGCGCATGGGCATTACAACGGTAAAGGTTGAACCCTCATTCTGTCTGCTCTCTACGCTTATGGTACCGCCGGCCAGATCCACGATTCTTTTTACGATGGACAGCCCGAGGCCGGCACCCTGCTGTTTGGAAACGGTGGATGTTTTTTCTCTTGAGAAAGCTTCGAACAGATGCTGCTGGAATTCTTCGCTCATACCTATGCCATCATCCTCGACATCAAAACGGAAGACGGCCTTCCCGTCGGCCACAGGGCCGATCTGATTCACCCGGAAGCAGATTTTCCCGCCCTCGGGAGTGTATTTTACAGCGTTGGACGTCAGGTTGATCAGTACCTCATTGGCGTGCAGTTCATCGATATATACATACGGATTTTCAATGCTTCCGACTTCGGTCTTAAACTCGATGCTCTTCGGGATTGCCAGCGAACTGCTCATCTCGGCCACACCTTCAATCAGTTTTCGCAGGTCTGCCGGTTCTTCCGTAATCTCCAGCCGGCCCGATTCGATGCGGCTCATCTCCAGTATGTCGTTGATCAGGTTCAGCAGATGTCCGCCGGCCATTTTGATTTTATCCAGACTGTCATTCACTCTTGCCTGGTCATCGCGGTGCTTGATGGCGACATCCGTGTAACCCAGAATGGCATTCATCGGCGTCCTTATGTCGTGGGACATGTTGAACAGGAACGCGGTCTTTGCACGGTTCGCAGCCTCGGCCGCATATCTGGCATCTTCCAGTTCCTGACGGGCCTTCATCTCCTGCCGGACTTCGTTATCCACATTCTTCATTCCCGCAACGACTCCGGTCGGATTCCCGGCCTCATCCCGGAGAAGGACAAAGCACAGCTGATAGTAGACATAGTCTCCGGACTTTGTCGCTATGCGGAAATTGACAATCTGGTTCCTGTTTTCACTGCCCGCCTGCAGAATCTTCTCTCTTCTCGTTTCTGCATAGAACATTTCTCTGTCATCCGGGTGCACAAAGCGAAGCATCAGATCCAGCTTTCGGCTGTAATGCTCCTCGTTTGCGGTCTCTTCATCGATAAGATCTGCCAGACGGTCCGTCAGACGGCCGTGAATCAGCACTCTGTCGCTGAGCTTGTCTTCATCTGAAATCTCGACGATGGCAATGCTGTCGTACTCCGTTGCCAGAGCATGCATGTAGGCATTCTCACGCACCTCCTGTTCGACAGCGGCGGAGATATCCTTCACGTTTGTATAGGCGATTACATCCCCGTCCTGATTTCGTGTCATGGCAACGCTGCGGCGCAGCCAGGCATGCTTGCCGGAAAGCGTCTCCGCCTCATAGTCGTAGGTAATCTCTGCCGTTCCGCTTTCGAAAGCTTCAAGCAGACGGGCTGTATCCGTACTGTCCAGATAATCGCCGTGATTTGCGGTTACATATTTTTCATCGCAGGCTTTCTGATACTGACTGTAGCTGCACGGAAGCTCGAGCCCCACCATGTCTCGGAGCGAAACTTCGTTTCCTTCATCGTCCTTCCAGACGCCGTAATACAGTTCGTCCCGGCTGAGATTGGCTTCCAGCGCAATCAGCGCGTCGGACAGAATGGCCTGTTTGTAGTTTGAAAGCTGACTGGATGCTTCATCCTTTTCACCACCGACGACGTAGACATGCAGCACACAGCATCCGAGAAGACAGCCGAGGGCGTAGAACGGGAGCAGCGGGTATCTTTCCTGGAATATGATGGCAACGAGCATGATAAGGCTGAAGAAGAATATGGCAAGGTGGCGTTTCCGGCTCGTTCCTTCCGTTTTCAGGGCGTTCAGCAGGGTTACGAGGCTGGAAAAGCCGAACATGGCAACCTGAACCCACAGCGCAATGTAACGGACGGGACCGGCCACATAGGCATCGCTTTCATCGAACCAGAAGAAGCAGGGATAGAAGAAGTTAACAATCAGGAAGATAATTTCCAGGGCAAAGAAGCATTGGCCGAACCGGTTGAAAAAGTGGCCCTTCCAGTCCGTCATCCCCAGATAGTCCACAAAATACATGTAGAAGCACACGATAATCAGGGACATCGCTATATAGTAGACAGTGGTGTCGGCAAACAGCAGCGGAATCCAGTTCAGCCCCGCCAGAATGCCCCACAGGGCATCCGTTATATAATAGGCCAATACGGAAATCATGAGAGCGCGATACAGCCTGCCCGCTTTCCTTCCGTTCGTGGTTTCCGGTCGAAACATCGCATTGAAGTTGATGATGAGCTGCACTGCGATGGCGATGAAACCTATTACCGAATATAAATAATCCTGCATAATATTATGCCTCTCAACCTAAAATATCTTTTGTTCTTTCCAGGATATCCGTTTAGTATATCAAAAAATGTACTGTTTATATATTATATCGCACTTTATTTAATAATTCTATATAAATACCCCACAAGCAGTTATTTTTGTGTCTGCTTATGGGGCCTTATTATTTTTCTGTTCTTATTCTCTTTACAGGAATCTGGAGAGGAACTCTCTCGTACGGGGGTTCTGCGGATTTTCCAGAACCTGTTCGGGACTTCCTTCCTCGCAGATTACGCCGTCCGCCATATAGACGACATGATTGCTGACGTCTCTTGCAAAACTCATCTCATGCGTTACGACCAGCATGGTCATGCCTTCCGTTGCGAGCTTTTTCATGACCTGCAGAACCTCACCGACCATTTCGGGGTCGAGAGCACTGGTAGGCTCGTCAAAAAGCAGAACCTCGGGCTGCATGGCAAGAGCTCTGGCAATGGCGACACGCTGCTTCTGTCCGCCGGACATCTGCCGGGGATAGGCATTGATATACGGTGTCATGCCGACTTTGTCGAGATAGAACATCGCCCGCTCCATAGCCTCTTTCTTCTCGACGCCGGAGACCTTCTCCTGCCCGATAATGCAGTTTTTCAGGACGGTCATATTGTTGAAGAGGTTGAAGCTCTGAAACACCATGCCAACCTTTGCGCGGTAGGCCGTGGGAGTCATCCCGCCCGCAGTGACGTCTGTTCCGTGATAGAGGATCTGGCCGGAAGACGGAGTCTCCAGCAGATTGATGCATCGCAGCAGCGTAGATTTTCCGCTGCCGGAAGCGCCGATGACGCTTGTCACGTCGCCCCGGTTGACATAAAAGTCGATATCTCTCAGGACCTCGTGACTGCCGAAGGACTTGGACAGATGTT
>JAZUEY010000088.1:0-2156 GCA_045640405.1 Candidatus Limivicinus sp. | reverse complement strand
AACGCCTCCCTCTTTGCCGACGGGGCCGACTACCCGGATGCCTGCAACAACGGGCTGCTCGACGTGGTCGAGTCTCTGCGCTGGATAAAGAAGAACATTGCCGCCTTCGGCGGAGACCCGGACAACATCACCCTCTGCGGGGAATCCGCAGGCGGCGGATGCGTTTCGATGGTTTGCGCGCTGGACTGCGTCCTGGAGGAAAAACTGGTGCAGAAGGCCATCCCGATGAGCGGCAATCTCTCCCAGGCGGGCCGTCCCGACAGCACCACCAAGCTGCCGGAGCTTCTCAAGGAGTACTTCAATACCGACAGCCTCGCCTACATTGCGGGGCTTCCGGCCAACCGGCTGGCGGACTTCTGGCTGCGCTACGGCGATTCCTTCCACAACTGCATCATGCAAGACGGGAATACCATCTGCGAAGACCCTTACGAGCTCTACAAAAACGGAAAGAACAGGGACATTATCTTCCTGCAGGGATTCACGGGCAACGAGTCCAAATATTATCAGCATGTCTTCGGCGACAGCGAGCCGCTCTACAAGCTGCTGGCCAAGGCGAACATCGAAAAGATTAAGCAGCTCGCCAAAGATGACGCGCCCTTCCTCGCCGCCTTTGCCGATTACGAAGCCTCCGTACTTAAACTCTACGGAGAGGAATACGAGGCCTACAATCGGATGCTCTGCGACTATTCGCTCGGCGGCGGCAACTATTACCAGGCCTGGTATCATACGAAGAACGGCGGAAAGGACTACTTCTACATTTTCGACAAGTCCTATGAAGGCTCCTGGGCTCCGCTGGGAAGCGCACATGCGGTAGACTGCAACTTCCTCAGCGGCATGTTCGGTGCCGAGGAGGCTCCCGGGAACTGGGAAGACCTGGTTCTCTCCCGGCAGTTCCAGAAGATGATATCCAACTTCTGCAAGACCGGCGACCCCTCCTGTGACGGTGTGGAATGGAAGCCTTTCAACACCGAAACCGGCACGCTGATGTATTTCGGCGACGACGCCCGCTTTAAACTCCTGGACAATTACCACTACGAAAGATATAGTAATTTCATCGCCGCCATGGACGCCGATTCCACGCTTTCTCTCAAATACGTCCTCTCCCAGGCCTACTGCTACATGGTCCTGCAGGAGATGTTCGGCAAGGATACCTTCCCCGATCTCTACCCGCCCTACAAGGTGACGGATTATAAACAGAAGCTGTAAACCGAAAGGAGCCTGCTCCATGAAAAACCGCAGCAAAAAAATATACAGTACCGTAAAGAAAGCCAGGCACCCGGCGGAGATTCCCGTGACGGTCATTGCGGCCGTCATCACGGTGGCCTTCTATCTGCTGGTAACCTATGCTCTGGTCATCGGTGCCAATGACGACGCCGTCATCGGCCGCATCATGAACTTCCTCGGCGCCCGCGCCCGCGTCATCAATTACTGCATCCGCATCGGCGGACCGGCCATATTCGTCATCTTCCTGATTCTGCTGGGCCGGCTCTGCCTGGCCGACGTCTCCTATGTGGGCAAACTGGCCTCCTCCTGCCCGAAGCTGGAGAACACGAAGTATGAAGAAGTCAAGGCCCTGTATGCCGATGTGATAAAGGACCTGGAAATCGAGAAGCCGCCCGCCGTCTACATCGGCGAGGTGGATGACCCTTCATATCTCGGAATCACCGTCTGTTCCAACAAGGCTCTTTGCCTGAACCCGGATGACATCAAGGATGCGCTGAAAGACGGCGACCTCGGGAATCTGAAGGATACCATCATCCGGAAGCTCGCCGTCATCTATCTGGGCCACTATGACATTCCTGTTGTGCTGTTCACCTTTGTGGCAAGGCTCCTCCCCATCTTTCACAGCATGTGCGAAAGAGTTCTCTGCTATTCCGTGGACAAGTTCACCACGGAGGCATCCGGCAAGGACGAGGCCATCCGCTGCCTGTTCTGTTCGCGCTTCAATGCCGAGGATTATCCCGAGGATGCCGACGGCAAGGAGATCGTGCTGAAGGCCGTAAAGGCCCTGACGTCCTACGAAAAGAGCGGCCTTGGCTACAACAACTTCACATCCTCCGAACCGCCCGTAGCCTACCGGCTGCATGCCATGATTACGGGAAAACCCGGAAAAGTCTTTTAAACAGCAAAGAGCGTCTGCACTTGGCAGACGCTCT
>JAZUEY010000087.1:0-6644 GCA_045640405.1 Candidatus Limivicinus sp. | reverse complement strand
AGCCGCGCAAGCAAAGTCTTGATTGTTGCGGCTTCCCAGTTCATGGTTGCCTGAAGGTTGGAGCGGATTTTACTGAGCGGAAGCTCCGAATCGGAAGCCCAGAGGACCTTCAGCACTTCCAGTTCGGAGTCCGTAATTTTTTCCATTATTTCTTTCATAATTAAGACCTCTAAAAGAGAGTTTACAGCTGTAACCTCTTACAAGATACCATATCAGTCTACACTTGTCAACTGTCTAATGCGCATTTTCACAATGGCTTGTTTTAATATGGAGCATAAAACATTGGCAACATTACCTTTACTTGCTCCACCTGTAAGCTTTACTTATTTCAAGAAAAGGGTTTAATAAGTAAAGGTAGAAAAACGGCAACCGATATTATTAAGCCGCGGAGAATCCGCGGCTTTTGTAGCCAATGTAGCCGGTTTTTTGCAGTTTATAGAATACGGGCGAAGCCCGTGTATTGGATACTTGACTGGGGGGGGCAGAAATAATACTATAATAATTAATAATTCATTCGTTTGAGGGGGTATTATGCTTAAAAAGAAACTGAAGAAATACTATAAGGAAACCTTCACCGAAGTTCTGCAGACGACCTTCAACCCCAACGGTCCCGGCTCGATACGCATTCATCTGATTCCGCCCAAGGCGGATGACGCCTTACAGTCGAGCCTTATTATGGTGAACGGCCGTGACATCCTGCCGTGCAGCGCCCTGTGGACCGTAATCCTGGCGGAGTTCATCAAGGAGGTCAACGTCTTCGACGGCAAGCCCATTACAGATGAGGTCCTGGAAGGCATCTTTGAGCGGGCTTATCAAAGCACAAAGGCCGTGATGCCCTTCCTGTCAAAGAAACGCTATGAGGACATCATAAGACGGGTGGTGCACACCTTCCGGCAGCTTTCCGTCGGCGAGGTTCCCGATGAAGACATACAGTGGGTCACCATCGGCGAATATGCGGACTATATGAACGCACCGCATCGAATGGACCTGATGGTCTCCGGCATGATAAAGGACGGAAACTGGCACTGCAATCAGAAATGCGTGCACTGCTACGCGGCCGGCCAGACACTTGCCGAGGAAAAGGAACTGACTACCGAGGAGTGGAAGCGCGTTTTGGACAAATGCCGCGAAGCCGGCATACCGCAGGTCACCTTTACGGGCGGAGAGCCTACCATGCGCGAGGACCTCTGCGAACTCATTTCGCATGCCCGCTGGTTCGTGTCCCGCCTCAACACAAACGGCATAAAGCTCAGCGCCGAATACTGCGAGAATCTTCGCAAGGCGGAGCTCGACGGGCTGCAGATTACCTTTTACAGCTGCGACGAGACGGTGCACAATACGCTCGTGGGTGCCAAACAGTATCAGAACACCCTCGCGGGCATAAAGAACGCGCTTGCGGCCGGCCTGAACCCGAGCATCAACACGCCGCTCTGCACGCTCAACCGGGACTATGTAAAAACCCTGGCATTTCTGCATGACCTGGGTGTGACATACGTTACCTGCTCGAGCATCATCGTTACCGGCAACGCCGAAACCGAGGCCTCGAGAGGCCTGCAGCTTCCCATTCCGGAGCTCAAGCAGATACTGAAGGACGCTGTGGAATATGCCTATCAAAACGGAATGGAGATTCAGTTTACCTCGCCGGGATGGCTGGAGAACGACTTCTTCTCGGAGCTCTCTATCCAGACGCCGAACTGCGGGGCCTGCCTTTCGAACATGGCCGTAACCCCCGGCGGAAACGTGGTCCCGTGCCAGAGCTGGCTGTCCGGAACCCCGCTCGGAAGCATGCTGAACGACCGCTGGGAAGACATCTGGAACAGCCCGTTCTGCGCCAAGCGCCGCGACTATTCCTCTCTGATGCTCGGACGCTGTCCGCTGAGAAAAGGCAGAGGAGGCATTTGAGATGAGAAAGCTTAAACAGATTCTCTGCCTGCTGGTTTGCCTCGTAATCGTGCTCGGCATCGTGCCGGCGGCCCATGCGGACGACAGCTTCATAGACGAGATTACGGACTACGAAATCACGGTCGACGTCAACGAGGATGCCACCTTAAACATCCGCTACCATATAGAATGGCTTGTTCTCGACGATGAGATCGGTCCTCTGATATACGCCGAAATCGGCATCCCGAACTCCCACTACATAGAGTACAAGGCGCTTTCCGACAACATAAGCAAGATCTATTATCAGTCGGGTAGCGGCACGCTTCATATGGACTTCAACGAGGAGTACTTCGAGGGAGAGACGGCGGTCTTCGACTTCATGGTGGTGCAGGACAACATGTACGCCTTCTACGAGGGCAACGATTATGCGGTGTATCAGTTCACGCCCGCGTGGTTCGATTATGCCGACGTCGACCGTCTGGTCATCCGCTGGTCCGCCGAAAAGGTGGACAGCTTCTCCCCGGCCGCCCAGGTGGACGAGGAATTTCTCACTTTCGAAACCTCTCTCAAAGGCGGCGAGCGCTATACGATAAGGGTCAATTATCCGGTCGATGCCTATGCCTTTGATACGAGCCGCGGCTATGAAGAAGAAACCCGAAGTGGTACCGAAGAAAAAACCGGCCCGGGCGAGTGGATTGTCATGGCAATCGGCTTCGTTGCGTGCCTTGTCCTTGTACTCGGTTTCCTGTACGCTTTGCTGCTGCCGTTCATTCTGATAGCAAAGGGCATTAAGAACGGTTTTCGCACGAAGACCAAGACGACCGTCAAGCGCACGCTGATCGAATATTATCCGAACTGCCCCAACTGCGGGGCTCCGCGCGCCGAAGACGCCACGATATGCCAGTACTGCGGGACGAACTTTGTTAAGAGCGAGGAAATCATCGAGGAGAATGAGCACCCCGAGTACAAGAAGTACAAAACCAACGGTACTTTCTCCACCTCCGACCCCAATGTGTTCGTCAACGTGCACGTTTCCACGCGCAGAGTGATAGAGCGCATACCGCGCTCGGAACGCCCCCGGTCATCCGGCAGCTCCCGCTCCTCCTGTGCCTCTTCTTCCTGCGCCTGCGCATCCTCCTGTGCATGCGCCTCGTCGTGTGCGTGCGCCTGCGCCTCCAGCGGCGGCGGCCGTGCCGGGTGCTCGGTCAAGGACTTCTATAACACCGGGCTGACGGTGGAACAGATAGAAAAACGCGCTGAAAAGTAAGTTCGACAAAAGAATAAAAAAGGACCTCCGAAGAGTCATCTTCGGAGGTCCTTATGTTTATGCGTTATATTGCAGTATAGCCCGCGTTGTAGGCCGCGAGGTTCAGATCGACAAACTTCGGGGGAACCGTTTCTTTGATGATGCTCTCCCAGTCTATGCCGTCTAGGCCGAGGGCTTTGACCAGCGCGCCGAAAAGAACAACGTTCATGCATTTGGCGCTGCCGAGAGAATCGGCAATCTCGCCGGCCTTCAGGGAATAGGTCTTGAAGCGGCTCTGCATGGCCTCGAGGCATCCCTCGGGGTATTCGGCAAGACCCGCGGCAATCGTGGAAGAGGGCATTTCAAAATCATTGATAACGGCAATGCCGTCGGGCTTGAGGTATTTTGCATAACGGACCGCTTCCATTTTTTCAAAGGCGACTAGGATGTCCGCGGCACCGTTTCCGATGACCGGAGACCAGACCTTTTCACCGAAGTGAACCTGCGTGGAAACACTGCCGCCGCGCTGGCTCATTCCGTGGACTTCGCTCATTTTTACATCGTATCCGGAGGCAATCAGACCTTTTACAAGGATTTTCGCCGTGAGAATAGCACCCTGGCCACCGACGCCAACCAACAAAATGCTTTTGTTTTCCATATCAGCCGTCCTTTCTGCTTATGGCACCCTTCGGGCAAACCTGAGCACAAACCGTGCAGCCCGTGCACTGATTCGGGTCTATCTGCGCCTTCTTGTCTTTTATCATAAGAGCGGGGCATCCGACGCGCAGACAGCTCTTGCAGCCGATGCATTTTTCGCTGTCTACCCGGCAGAGGTTTTTGGCAATCTTTTCACGCTTGATCAGCAGGCAGGGACGCCGGCAGACAATCGCCATGCGCTCCTCGGAAGAATACGCTTCCTCCGCTGCCTTTTCAACGGCATCCAGGTCGTACGGGTCCACGATAAGGACCTTCTTGAAGCCGCAGGCTTGCAGAACATCCTCAATTTTAATGGCCTCGGAAACCTCACCTCTGAGGTTGAAGCCGCTGCCCGGGTTGTCCTGGTGACCGGTCATGCCGGTGATGTGGTTGTCCAGCACCACGGGAATGATATTGGCGTTGTTATAGATGATTTCAATGGCTCCGGTGATTCCGCTGTGGAAGAACGTGGAATCGCCGACGACACCGAACAGCTTTTTGCCTTTGCCGAGCATTTCGAAAGCCTTGGACATGCCGGCGCCGACTGTGAAGCCGCCGCCCATGCAGATGCAGGTTTCGGCACCGTTCAGCGGAGCCGAGGCACCGAGTGTGTAGCAGCCGATGTCACCCGTTACGGTATATTTCTTCTTGCCCATGATGTAGAAGAAGCCTCTGTGCGGGCATCCCGGGCACAGGGCGGGCGGACGGGAGACCGGCGCAACGCCGACGTCCACGGTATCCGGCTTCTCGCCGAAGAGCTGCTCGCGGAGCAGCTGGGGATTCAGCTCGTATTTTCCGCTTACGAGCTCTTTGCCCGTGCATTCGATGCCGGCGGCCTTTATCTGCGTTTCCATAAAGGGATCCAGCTCTTCGATGACATAGAGCTTTTCCACTTTGGAAGCGAATTCCCGGATAAGCTTCATCGGCAGGGGATTCGTTAGGCCGAGCTTCAGGAAGGAGGTATCCTCGGGGAAGACGTCCTTTGCGTATTCGTAGGCAATGGAGGCGGTGATGACACCGACTTTGCTGCCCTTGAGCTCCATTTTCTGAAGCGGGCAGACGTTGCTGTACTCTTCGAGCGCGGCGAAGTTCTTTTCGAGCTTTGCCCGGTTTTGATAGGCCAGAGCGGGAGCACAGTTATACTTGCTGCTCTTTACATATTCCGGATGTTCCGCTTCGGTTCTTTCACCGAATTCGACGAGACTCTTGGAGTGGCTGACACGCGTTGTGGTTCGGAAGAGAACCGGCATGTCAAACTTTTCCGAGATTTCGAAAGCTTCGCGGACAAAGTCCTTGCATTCCTGGGAATCGGAGGGCTCGATGCAGGGGACCTTGGCATGCATGGCGTACCAGCGGTTATCCTGCTCGTTCTGGGAGGAATGCATACTTGGGTCATCCGCGGTAATAACGATAAAACCGGCATTCACGCCGTTGTAGGCTGCCGTGAACAGAGGATCCGCGGCCACATTTAGCCCGACATGCTTCATAGCCGAAGCACTTCTTGCACCGCCTATGCAGGCGCCGTAAGCGACTTCAGTGGCAACTTTTTCGTTGGGAGCCCATTCACAGTAAAGCGAATCGCCGTACTTGGGCAGTTCCTCGAAAATCTCCGTACTGGGTGTTCCGGGGTAGGCGGAGCAGACGAGGGCACCCGCTTCATACAGGCCGCGGGCGATCGCTTCGTTTCCGGACAATAATTGGTTCATTTATTCCCCTTTCTGATTGGTAATATAGGTTTGGCACAAAGAGCCGAGACAGCACTTTTCGCACGCCGGGCTGCGGGCGCTGCAGACGGCACGGCCGTGAAGTACCAGACAGTGACAGAAGCGCGAGGATTTTTCGGGAGGCAGGACTTTACGGAGTTCGGCCTCTATTTTTTCGGGCTCGCGCAGATTGTCTACCAGACCGATGCGGTTGGAAAGACGGATGCAGTGTGTATCCACGACGGTGGACCCGGGGACCTGAAAGATGTCACCCAGAATCAGATTGGCGGTTTTCCGGCCGACACCGGGAAGAGCCGTCAGCTCCTCCATCGTTCCGGGAACCGCGCCGTTGTGTTTTTCAAGAAGAACCTTGGCGCATTCCACGATGTCTCTCGCCTTGGCCCGGTAGAAACCGCAGGAGTGAACGTATTTTTCCACTTCCTCCACATCGGCTTCGGCAAAAGCCTCCAAAGAGGGAAAACGTTCAAAAAGAGCGGGCGTAATCTGATTGACCCTCTCGTCCGTGCACTGCGCGGCAAGACGGACGGAGAAAAGCAGCTCGTAATCCTTGCCGTAGTCCAGCGTGCAGTCTGCCTCCGGATAGGCGGCGAGAAGCGTATCGACTATTTCGTTAATCTGCTGCTGCGTTCTCATCGGGCAAGACCGGCATATCCGCCGCAGGAAAGCACATCTATGTTTATCGGATTGCCGTCGGCATCCTTGCCGTAAGTGCCGTTGTAGCGCCAGTCGGCACTGATGGGGAGCTGGACGCTCTGGTTGGCAGGGAGATTGACGGTGAAGCTGCAGGAACCGAGAAGCGTTTCCTGCAAGCCGTTGTCATCGGTATTGATGGTTGCGGATTCGACCGTCTGCGTCTGGTCGCCGCATTTCAGAATCAGGTTGGGATAGGAATTGTAGTGGAAAGTGAAGTGCAGCGCATAGACGCTGACGTCCACCGTGACGTGGCTGTCATCCGCCACATAGGCCTTATAGTCAAGGCGTATGTTGAGCTTATACGGGGTATCGGAAGAGAAGGAACCCGAAGAGAGCTGCATGCCGGCCGGCTGCGGCGTCGGCGTGGGCATAGGCGTCGGTTCGGGAGTCGGCGTCGGTGTGGA
>JAZUEY010000086.1:0-3117 GCA_045640405.1 Candidatus Limivicinus sp. | reverse complement strand
CCGGGCATTGCGGCGCCCTTCCGCGAGGCCGCCATCGACATCAATTCCTTTTCCGCGTCCTCCATCGGCTTCACGCTGGCGCCGCGAATCAATGCCGCCGGCCGTCTCGGCCAGGCACTTACGGCTTTCAATCTTCTTATGGCGGAGGACGATGAAACCGCCTCGGCCCTGGCGACGGAGCTCTGCAATCTCAACCGCAAGCGGCAGGACATAGAAAACGAAATCTGGCACGCAGCCGCCTCGATGCTCTCCGGCAAAAAGCCGGACGGGCCTATCATTCTTTCCTCCTCCGAGTGGCATCAGGGCGTCATCGGCATCGCCGCTTCCCGTCTGGCGGAGCAATACAGCGTTCCGACCGTTATGATTTTCATGAACGAAGACGGCATCGGGAAGGGCTCCTGCCGCAGCTACGGGAACTTCAATCTCTTCGATGCGCTTTCCGCCTGTTCCGATTCTCTGATATCCTTCGGCGGGCATGCTCTGGCAGCCGGTCTCAACATAGAAGAAAGAATGCTCTCACGCTTCCGCGAGCAGCTAAAGCAATACTATGACAGCCACAAGCCCGAAGTCCACCCGGAAATCAACTGTGACCTGCTCATCTCCAACCCACAGCTTCTGAGCGAGGCAAACGTCCGCTCGCTTGACCTTCTGGAGCCTTTCGGCAACTGCAACAGCAAGCCTGTATTTGCCATGTGCGGCGTCCTGCTCGAATCCTTCAGCGGTGTGGGCGGAAACAAGCACACGAGAATGCGCGTCAATGCCGGCGGAACCGGCTTCGACTGCATCTTCTTCTCCCGCCGGCCGGAAGACCTCGGTGTGGAAGCCGGGCAGTATATTGACCTTGCCTTTACGCCGCAGATAAACGAATTTCACGGCAAGACCTCCGTTCAGCTCAACATTGCGGATGTCCGTCCGCACGAGTTCGGAGAGCTCTGCCTCAACATACTCGACGGCAAGGAGGAGTATCTCCGTGCCGCCTCGGCCTTTATTCCGGACCGGGCCGACTCCGTCCGGATTTGGAAAACCATCAATCATTCTCTCGGTGACTGTCTGGAGGACATTCTGTCTTCTCTCCCTTTCGGCATGCTGCCGGAGATGTACTGCCTCGGTCTCAAGATATTTGAAGACTCCGGCCTTCTCAGCGGGATATTCGGAGGGCACGTCGTCAAGCTGGAATCAAAGGCCGACCTTGAAACCACCCAATTAATGCAAAAGCTCAGGGAACTGCTGTGAACGCCGACGAAATGTTTGAAAACCTCATACGGGACATTGCCGCTTCCAATCACAGTATGGATCTGGAGCGCATTCGTGATGCCTACAACATGGCAAAGGATGCCCACACAGGCCAGAAGCGCAAGGACGGCTCCGACTATATCACGCACTGCGTCTCCGCCGCCCGGATATGCTTTGAAATGGGTCTGGACGAGGACTCTATTATCGGCGCTCTTCTCCACGACATCATAGAAGACACGCCGATAACCTACGAAGAAGTCTCCCGTCATTTCGGCCCCGTCATAGCCGACCTGGTCGAAGGCGTCTCCAAACTGACGCGTGTGCAGTACACCTCCCAGGAAGACGAGCAGGTTGAAAACCTGCGCAAGATGCTGCTGGCCATGGCGAAGGACATCCGCGTCATCTTCATCAAGATAGCAGACCGTCTGCACAACATGAGAACGATGGACTATCAGACGCCCGAAAAGCAGCGCATCAAGTCCCTTGAGACGATGGAAATTTACGCTCCCATCGCCCACCGTCTCGGCATGCAGAATGCCAAGTGGGAACTGGAAGACCTGTCTCTTCGCTATCTGGACAAGGCCGGTTACGATGAAATCAACAAGACGCTCAACGACCGGATGCCTCAGCTGGAAGCCTTCATGTCCGGTGTCGAGGAAAAAATCAAGGCGCGTCTCAGCGACGACAACATCAACGCCACCATTTATTCCCGCATCAAGCACATCTACAGCATTTACCGGAAGATGTACATGCAGAAGCTCGACCTGAACGGCATCTTCGATCTCTGCGCCTTCCGCATCATCGTGGATTCGATATCGGACTGTTATAACGTTCTCGGTATCATACACGACATGTTCAAGCCCGTTCCCGGCCGCTTTAAGGACTATATCTCCACGCCCAAACCGAACGGATACCAGAGCGTGCACACGACCGTCATCGGTTCCGAAGGCATCCCCTTCGAAGTGCAGATCCGGACCTGGGACATGCACCACACCGCCGAATACGGTTACGCCGCCCACTGGAAGTACAAATTGGACGGCGGCGGTAGCGAGCTGCAGCAGGGCGATGAAGAGCGTTTTGCCTGGGTGCGCCGTCTGCTCGAAAGCCAGCAGGAATCCGATTCTTCGGACTTTTTGCATAATCTGAAAATAGACATGTTCGCCGACGAGGTCTTCGTCTTCTCCCCGAAGGGGGACGTCGTCAACCTCCCGGCCGGTGCCACGCCGATAGACTTTGCCTATACGATTCACTCGGATGTCGGTAATTCAATGGTCGGGGCCAAGGTCAACGGAAGAATCGTCAACTACGACTATTCTCTCCAGAACGGCGACATTGTGGAAATAAGAACCTCCAAATCCGCTCCCGGTCCCAGTCGTGACTGGCTCACCATTGCCAAGAGCGGAAGCGCGAGAACAAAAATCAAACAGTGGTTCAAGAAGGAACGCCGCGAAGAGAACATCATCCGCGGGCGCGAGATGCTCGAGAGCGAGCTGAAGATTGAGAATCTCACCCTGGAAGACATTCAGGATGAGGCCGTTCTCTCTCCGGTTCTCAAGCGCATGTCCTTCAACGCGGTGGAAGACCTCTATGCCGCCATCGGCTACGGCGGCGTTGCCGCCACAAAGGTGGCCAAGCGTCTTTCCGACCTGTACAAGACGGCAAACGTCGGCCGAAAAAATGCCCTGGATAAAATCGAAGCCGCTGCGGAGCGTCGGGAGGCCAACGCCGAGCGCAACCGCAAGGCGGTTCACGGCGTGCTGGTGGAAGGCATAGACAACTGTCTCATCAAGTTCTCCCGCTGCTGTTCTCCCGTTCCCGGGGATGAAATCATCGGCTTCACGACCCGGGGTCAGGGCGTCTCAATACACAAGTCGGATCGTAGCC
>JAZUEY010000085.1:0-41535 GCA_045640405.1 Candidatus Limivicinus sp. | reverse complement strand
GTCGTCCACCCGGAATATGATGCTGCCGCCGCGTCCGCCTCTGGCTGCGACGTAGTCCTCTCCCGAAGACATGTCTTGCATGATGGCATTGGTCGCCGTATCGCGGATGACCGTGCCTCTGGGGACGGAAATAATGAGCGATTCCCCATCTTTTCCGTTGCAGCGCTTTCCGGAGCCGTTCATTCCGTTGCCTGCGACGAACTTGTGCTTGTAGCGGAAGTCCATCAAGGTCGACATGTCGTCGTCCACCCGGAATATGATGCTGCCGCCGCGTCCGCCGTCTCCCCCGTCGGGACCGCCGGCCGCTACGTATTTTTCTCTGTGGAAAGCCACGGCGCCGTCGCCGCCCTTTCCAGCTCTGATTACTATTCTTGTTTTATCAATAAATTGTAATGTCATGTTAATATCAAAAAAGGCCGGAAATCTCCGGCCTTAATCTGCTGATTACTGAGCGATTTCCTCGTAAACGGAAACCATTTTGCGATCTTTGCCCATACGCTCGAACTTGACGCGACCGTCTTTCAGAGCAAAAAGGGTATCATCCTTGCCTTTTCCTACGTTGTTGCCCGGATGAATCTTCGTTCCACGCTGTCTGACAAGAATATTTCCAGCGAGGACGAACTGACCGTCGGCTCTCTTAGCACCAAGACGCTTGGACTCACTGTCACGGCCGTTCTTGGTAGAACCCATTCCTTTTTTATGTGCCATTTGGTTATTCCTCCTTCTGAAAAAAATTAAGCGTTGATAGATTCAATCTGAACCTTGGAATACGGCTGGCGATGGCCCTGTGTTCTGCGGTAGCCCTTCTTCGGCTTCATCTTATAGACGCGGACCTTCTTTGCCTTGCCATTCTTAACGAGATTTGCGGTAACGGTTGCGCCTTCGATATAAGGAGCACCGAATGCTGCGTTCTCACCGTCGACTACAGCAACGACCTTGTCGAATGTGACGGCTTTGCCGGCTTCAACATCGAGCTTCTCAACAAAGATAACATCACCTTCAGCAACACGGTACTGCTTACCGCCGGAAACGATAACGGCATGCTTCATTTATGAACTTCCTCCCTCTTTTCAGGACTCGCTCTGAGGGCGGATGCGGAACTATTTCCATGCATCACTTTAAGAGCCCCTTCAACGCGGCTTTGATAGTATACATAATAAATATATAATTGTCAATGATATTTTATCTAATACACGGGTTTTACCCGCATTCCGGTTTATTTCGCCTCCCTCTGGGATGAGGTGCCGCCTTGGCGGCGGAGGAGGGTTGCTTGCCGAAGGCAAGCAATGTATAACCTTGCAGAGCAGTCTCGTAGGACCCAATAAATAGCACGGAGAGAGGATGCCGAACCTCGCATTGCACCTCTTCAGCCGATGTAGCCAAATTTTTTTGGTTTTGTTTCAGCAAAAACAGGACCTTGCCTCTGCAAAACTCTGTCTGAGCATTTTCTTTTCGACATACGACTAACCGACTCGTGGTTGTTGCACAACCCACCTGGAGCCTCGTAAGCCGCCGAAGTCGGTCCGGTGAAAATTACATCATCGCCCTCGCGCATAGTACCTGGCTATGCGGTTTTGAACCACAGTTCTTTTTTAATTGTATAAATGCCACTCTTTATTGTCAGATAACAGTTATGGAACAATAATTAAAACATAAAACGGTTTGCTGTTTGCATCGTTGTAAAACTTCAAAATAGACGTGCCTGAGGAAACACCGGTAAAATTAACTGAAGTATAGTACCCCGACCAATTCTTAGACCATTCGGAACTCACTGCATTGCCGGATTCCGTTTCAAAATATACAGTAGTATTTATAGAACAGTATACTTTCAAACTATATGTTTCGCCTTTGGGGACAACAATCGCATTGCTTTCAGCAAAAAACTCTTTTGCCTTCTTAAAAGTTTTGTCCTTTCCAGTCGAAAAAGCTCTTATCGGATCAGAAAACTTTTTTGCTTCTTGAAGAGAATTATTCAGATTATTATAGTTTGTTCGAGACTGCTTTAGAGAAGCGTTTAATGTGCTGATTTCATCGTTTAAGGACGCATTTTCTGCATTTAATTCTGATATCTGATTACCTAAGATTAGGCCCAAAACTGCCAACCCAATTAAAATAATCGTAGAAACACAAATAAGAATCTTCTCTAATTTGCTCATTCCGTTCTTTTCTTTTTTTGAAGGATTCTCGGCAACATCGGATAAAATCTTTTGCACTTCGAATTTATAGCCACAGAACTGGCAGAATTTACTATCTTCCGGTATTGCTTTCCAACATTTAGGACAATTCATAATTTCTCTCTATTTTACACGAATTTATTTCCGCAGTACTTGCAGAATTTGCTTCCGGCCTTAATCTCTTTCCCGCAATTAGCGCAAATTACAGTACCGGAGTTTTGTGTTTCCAGCGGAATAATCGTTTCCCTTACGGTATTTTGTAAGTTTGAAGCATCAGCAGCTGTATCTTTTTTCTTTTTTCTTGAAGCTAAGATTAATACGAACAATCCGACGACTGCAACGGATAAAACAATAATTGCTATTAATTCCCCTGATACACTTCGAACCTTTGCATTTTGATTATCTGAGGACTGATTAGAAGGTGTATATGTAACAATATTTGGCGTTTCTTTCGTATACGTGAATGTAGTATACTTCGGCTCTTTCTCCGCAGGAGAGTAAGTAACAATATTTGAATTCGCATCTGAAGGAGAATCCGTTACTATCGTTGGTTCAGTCTTAGTATCAGCATATGCCGGATATTCGACAGTATCTAGTAAACTGTAGAGGTCATTTGAATACGCTTCATCTGTATCTCCTTCATAAAGGAACTGAAACATGTATCCGTTAGATACATAGTAAGCGCCAAAAGTATGATATTCAACAGTGATGCCTGCCAATGTTATTGAAGTATCATAAGAGATTATTTTGTATGTTTTCCCTCCGACGTTTTTTTCCCAGGAGTCAAAATCCAAAGTACCTGCAACAGCCGCGAAATCGTCGTCTGTGAAAGAAGAATTATTTATTTCTTCTCTAGGCGTAGTCTGTTTATAATAATCGCCCATCCCTTCCCAAACGTCATAGAAACCGTACATTATCAAGTTTTCTGTTTCTCTGTACTTGAATTTAGATTTTAATATTTCTTTATCTGTATTGAATGCTACCTGTTTCCATCCATCAGGTACGGTAAACGATACTCCCGTTTCCGGTTCTTTATAGTATGTTGAAGCAAATGCTCCTACAGAAACTGACAGCATAATTAAGGCTACAAGAAAGAATGATACTGTCTTTTTCATATAGTTTTCCTCCCTCTCAAATTATTAAGCGGGCTTATAGTTCTATTCTTGCTCCACAGCGGCTGCAAAATGCGCTGTCTTTCATTAACTTATAACCGCACTTATGACAGAAGAAAATCTGAGTATCTGACACAGCTTCAGTCGCTTCGGGAATTGACTTTTTTATTACAGCATTGGACACTTGCTGGTTCTCACCGGCATTATTTATTTTTTTCTCTGCAGGACTGTTATCTTTAATCTTTTGCAGAGTGTCAATTATTATCGGATTGCTGTTAATATCCTTTTCTGGAACAGTCTTTTTCTCTTCAGGCACTGTTATTACTTGAGTAATAACAGGTGTTCCGCAGTCCGGACAGAAAGCCGAGTCTGAATCCAATTTTTGACCGCATTCTCTGCAAAACAGTATTTCAGGTTTAAGTACATCATCAGGAGCCTCGGAAGCAGGAATATTCTCAGGGGTTAAGTCATTATTTTTAATGACTATATTTACTGTTGCAGGTGTTTCTTTTACAAGTTGAAAATCGCACTCTGGGCAGAATGTTGCATCATCATCCAAATCTACACCACATAGCGGACACACTTGCTTTACTATTGGCTCAATTTCTTTAAACGAATCAACTTGATTGCAGTCGGGACATATTCTAAACCAACCTGTAAATAGTTTCCCGCAACTGTTGCATTTATACCTGTATTTCTTTTTTGCAATAGTTCCTTCATCATTTATTATCGCTTTATAATCTTCAGGCTTCTTCCAACCGATATACCTATAGTGCCCATCATTAAAAATGTGTTCTCTAGGAGAATAGTAAACGAAAATTGATGTTTGTATTACAAAGCATACAATAAAAGTAAGTACGTAAAAGTCATTATTATTTAAGTAAGTATATCCTGTAGCGTTTAGAACTAATATTCTTAGAGAAGAAACAGTAGGAAGGACAAATAATATAATAGATGACCAGAGTGTTATTTTGTTATATATCTTCTTGTTCTTGATTAATGATATGACTGCAATTATGTATGCCATACGCAACAATACGCCAATGCCATATACAATTTTAAAGAATAACGTATCAGGAAATACGTCATTCATAAATACTGACAGTTCAAAAATAGCATATATTAACGCTATTATTGACAGGACATGTGAAATAATCCAATGCAAGCGCATTCCTTTTTCAGGAATTTTTGTATTTCTTATCAGTTTAATTTTTCCATCCGAATCAGTTATAACAACACCAGTAAAAACAGATTTTAATATATCAGTAATTTCTCTGTTTGACTTCTTATCCCACGTATTTTCAGGATATGACGTTGCTTTTAATTTTGAGTTACAAGTCAGGCATTTTTTATTATAAAGAGTACTACCCTTTTCTACTCTTCCGCAATTCGGGCAAATATAAATCGTATGTCTCATTTCTTCACCTTCATGTTTAAAATAAAATAAAAAAATGCGTTAATGAATACTGAACGATAAAAAAGTGCGCAGCCGAAGCTACGCACGAAAAACGCAGAGCCTCGTTTGCTGCGACACAAACCACGACACCCCAAAGGAATGCAATGTGAGGATTGCGCTTTTACCGAAAGTAAAAACGAATCCTTTGGGGTCAATATTTGGTTTGTGTCGCAATTAAATACTATCATCATTACATCTTTAAATCAATAAAAAAGCGTCGGAAATTAATATCCGACGCATTTAATTCCGAGTGCCCGACCATCCGCTAAAATGGTTGGGCACTTTCTAAAAACAGGTATATCTGAGAGTTACGGTACTATATTAAAACGTTTTCCAGCAATTCTTTTTTAGAAATTCGTTGACAACACCAAAGTCCTCACCTTCGTAAAAGGCAACAAGCTTCTTTTTAAACTCCGGCACATGCACTTCCGGAATCACCAGAAAACCGCATCCGTGCGCAATGAGGTAATGATTTGCATAAATGACCGAAGCACGTTTATTGCCATCGAGGAATATCTGCGTTTTCATGCAGTACATGCACAGTTCAATGGCAATATCGATTGTCTCTTTTCCGGAGTTCAGAATCTCGTCGATTTGTTCTTTCACAACAGACTCTATGGGAAGCGGAGGCTTATAGGTACTACCTCCGATTGTCACCGGGACTCCGCGGATTCTTCCGCCATCTGCGAAAAAGCCTTCGTTAACAAGCTTAGCAATGTGGCACAGCAAATAGTAATCCGATTTTGCCTGAACCACATCCGTATCCAGAATAAATTCCCAGGCATGCTTCAAATTGAGAATTTTCTGAATATCCGTTGCCGTCATTCCGTTGACAGTTCCGTTATCAATAATATCCTCAGTCTGCGGAAAAGAGGTTGCAACACCTTCCAGAACAGCCTGATCATATATATTGGCCTTCATATTGGCTCTGGCAAAATCCAGATTTTGAATCACACGGGAGTCCAGTTCCAACGATACATAGCCAAGGTCTGCCAGTTTCTTATCTATCCGACGTATATTCTTTTTCAGTTCTCTCCGTTCTTTGGCATTGCGAAGCAGAAGCTGGTACAAATCCTCCGAATAAACGTCAACATAGGTTGAAGTCAGGCAGCTGCCAATTCGTTTACGAACATAAAGATACTTTCCGCTTTCGTTTTCTTTGACTTCCGGCGTACCGTCATACGGAAGCAGTTGCAAGCGTGCCTGAAAGTCCGCTTTATCCTGTAAGAGTTTTTGGATTTCATTGAATTCGTTCATGTCAAAATCTCCTTTAGGGAACTTTTCACGATAAAAATATATCATAAAGTTCCCTAAAATGGCAAGAAAAAATAGGGAACTTTTTCAGCCTTGCAAGCTCAAAAAGTTCCCTAAAAGTTCATCCTGCTTTATACCGGATAGACCAGTGTGTAATTGATGTTTTTCTCGCACACGGGGCAGTAGCCGGTTATGTGCTTCGATTTGCCGAAGGGGCCGATTTTCAGGACATAATGGCACGGGACATAGCTGTTGCATCTCGTGCACAGCTCCGAAGACTCGCCTTCTTCTACGACGTCTCCGGGCAGGTCACCGGGGTCTATGCCGGCATTGACCGAATTAAGCTCCTCTTCCAGAAGCTTTTTGCTTAAATCATTGAGTTCCATTTTCTTCTCCTCTCCGGATTATTCCTTGAAGAAATAATAATCATAACCGAAGTCACAGCCTTCGGCTGTGCACGCGGTATTGATACGCTGGATGGTATCCGTCTCATAGACATGCACCCAGATTACGGCGCCGCACTTCGGGCAAACGCCCTCTACGATTCCCGAAATCATTTCGGCGGCGTTTACCTTTTTGAGTTCTTCATCCGCAAGAAGCTTATCGCGAATCAGGTCTTTGCTTGTATATTTTTCTTTCATATCCGACACACTCCTTTTCACCTATTAATACGCTTTTCATGCCGATTTGTTACAGAAACAATAAAGAGAACCGACCTGCAGTTCTCTTTATGAATTATCAGCCTACGGCCGTGACGGATTCGAAGTCCGCCAGAACGGGGCCGCCTTTATCGAGGTCTCTGGCGAAGAGATAATTGTTCATCTTCCCTTCGGATGTATAGGAAACCAGGATTTCGGGGAATCCCTCTGGCAGAACGGCTTTGAGCTGGACCGAAGAGTTATTCATCACGTTGCAGTACCAGCAGACGCCGTTGTTGTCATCGTTCACGACAACGTCGTATATGATACCGTCGGCATAAATGACGAAGTCTTCCGCCTCTTCCGCCTCGGTCGTAACAATCTGGTCTATGATGGACCGGTCGGTGCTGTTGGCGCCGGAGAGCGGAAGCACGCCGATGGTGCCGGTTCCGTTCTTCTCCGCTTTGGGATAGCCTTCTTCGTTCGCTGTGTAATTGTCTATCTCTTCCCCGGTTTTGGCATCGAAATAATACGTCTCTTCTTCCGTAACATCTTCTCCGCCGAACTGGGACTGGGTATTGGTGAAGGTAAACGCTATGACGGAATCGTCGGCACGGATAACATCATAGGTTCTGGAGAACCGGCAGCTGAAGTCGACAACCGCGCCCTCCTGATAGGCATAGGTCTCGTAATAGCTCGTTGCGAGGTCCCGGAGCTCGTTGCGCTTGTCATACACCGTACCGACTTCTCCGTCGGTATACAAATTGAATCGGGATGTATCGCGGAAATAAGCGTTAATCTTATCCGAAGCGGCCTGATTGCCTTCAATGAACACCTTCGGTGTGTCACACTTGAAATCCAGAATTACGACGGCGCCGTATTCCGGGTCCAGATCGATGCTTGCCTCGCGCTCGGTATAAATGATCACGCGGCTATTGATGGTCGCGACCGGTTCGGGGGTAATCAGAGGTTCCGGGGTTCCCGCCGGTTCCGGCGTATTGACCGGCATTGGCGGAATCTCAACATTTTTCAGATCGCTGATGCACCCGGTAAGCGAAAGCAGCATCACAAGGGCAATCAGCAAAGTCAAAAATCTTTTCATATACAAACCTTTCAATTATCAAGCATTAGCGAAACCGCCATTAAAATTCCGAGTTTACCGCTCTCGTACGTCAGGCCGCCCTGCAGATACACGTTGTACGGCTCCTTAAACGGCCCGTCGGCGGAAAGCTCAATCGAAGAGCCCTGAATGAAAGAACCGGCCGCCATAATGACCGGGCAGTCGTAACCCGGCATCTCCCAAGGTTCCGGCCTGACGAAGGAATCGACCGGGGCCCCCGACTGGATGCCTTCACAGAACTTCATCATTCTCTCGCCCGTTCCGAGGCTGATTCTCTGAATGATGTCCGAACGTTTTTCATCAAACTTCGGCTTGCTCTCAATGCCGAGCCTTTCCATCATGGCTGAAGCAAACACGGCCGTTTTCAGTGCCTGCGCAACCGTATGCGGTGCGAGAACCAGCCCCTGGTAGAGAAGCCGGTTGTTGCCGAGCGTGCAGCCGCATTCGCCGCCTATGCCGGGAGATGTCAGGCGGTTGGCAGCTCTTTCCACCAGTTCTTTCTTTCCGGCAATGTAGGCGCCCGTCGGAGCGATGCCGCCGCCCGGGTTTTTAATGAGCGAGCCGGCAATCAGGTCGACGCCGACTTCCGTGGGTTCCAGCAGGTCGGTGAATTCGCCGTAGCAGTTATCACAGAAAATGAAGATATCGTTTCGTCTGGCATGTATCTTCTCGCAGGTCTCGCGAATCCAGTCAATGCTGAGAGCGGGTCTGTTTTCATAGCCGCAGGAGCGTTGCATGATGACGGCCTTGACTTTGGGGTCGTCCAGGTCTTCCAGGCCGCCTTCCCGGAAGTTGACACCGTAGAACTTCAGCGAGCCGAATTCGTCTCCACTGATGCCGATTGCCTTGCGCAAGGTGTCGTAAGGCTGCCCGGTTACGCCCAGAATCGTGTCTCCGGGGCCCGCCAGCGCAAACAGCGCCGCCGTTATAGCATGCGTTCCGTTTACAAAGCCGGTACGGACCAGAGCCGCTTCCGTGCCGAAAACTTCGGCATAGATTCTGTCCAGAGTATCCCGGCCGAGATCGTCGTATCCGTAACCCGTCGTTCCGGCAAAGCAGGCTTCGGCTACTTTGTTGTTCTGGAACGCGTTCATCACTTTCAGCGTGTTCTTTTCACTTACGGCATCGATGCGGGCAAAAACGGGCGCAATCATCCGCTCCGCTTCCGCCGCCATTTCGAATGCTTCGGGTTTTATGTCTGTTATCTTCACGGCAGCTCCGTAACCAGTTTCTTAAAATACTTTCCGCGCTCTTCGAAGTTTTTGAATCGGTCAAAAGAAGCGCAGGCCGGCGAAAAGAGAACAATGTCCCCTTCCTCGGCAATTTCATAGGCCTTTCTTACGGCCCTGTCAAAATCCTCTTCCAGGACATAATCGAAATGCCCGGCCGCATCGATTGCCGCCGATATCTTCTGTGCCGTGGCACCGGTAATCACTGCCTTTTTAGCGTTGGCAATGAGTTCCCTGCCCAGTTCGTCAAACGGAATCTTCTTGTCGTATCCGCCAAGGATGACAATCGGCTTTTTCCGCATCGCATGCAGCCCGGCAATCGTCCGTGAAGGGCTGGAACCGATGGAGTCATTGATAAACGTAATCCCGTTGAGTTCGCGGACTCTTTCAAGCCTGTGCTCGACGCCTTTGAATTCTCTGGCAACCTTGATGCAGATTTCATCGGAAACAAGACCTTCCGTTGCGGCAAAGGCCGCCGCAAAATTCAGAAGATTGTGCCTACCCGGAATGAAAACATCCGAGGCATCCAGCAGATAACGGCCACCGCGATAGAGCTTTCCTTCCTTCACATAGGCCCCGTCAACCTCTTTTTTGCCGGAGAAGAAGCGGTTTCCTCCAAAGCCCGATACGATTTCATCGTCCGCATTGAGAACGAGAACACCGTCCTCCTTTTGGTTCAGGAAAATCTGCTTCTTGGCATTGATGTAGTCTTCATAGTCTTTATGCTTGTCCAGATGATTGGGCGATATGTTTGTGATAACGGCCACATCCGGAGAGCACTGCATGCCGTGCAGCTGGAAGGAGCTGAGCTCCAGAACCGCAATGTCGTCCTTTTTCATCAGAGGAACCTCGCAAAGCAGAGGCCTGCCTATGTTACCGCCGAGATGAACGCAGTACCCCGCCTCTTTTAAAAGCGCGGCTATGATAGAAGACGTGGTTGTCTTCCCGTCCGAACCGGTGATGGCAACCGTTTTGCACGGGCAGAGCTTAAAGAAAAGCTCCATCTCCGAAGTAATCTGCGCATCCGGCTTAACGGGATGAATGTCAAAGGGCATAAGACCGGGCGTTCTGAAAAGGATATCCTGGTCCAGATTCTCGAGATAATCTTCGCCGAGCTTCAGCTTGGCGCCGGCGTTGATCAGCTCCAGCGCTTTCATTCCCAGCTCGGGAAGGCTTCTTTTATCACAGGCGGTAACGTTACAGCCGGCCGTGAGCAGCAGCCGGATAAGGGGCTCGTTGCTGATGCCGATGCCTAAGACGGCGATGCTTTTGTTTTTTATCGAATCAACGTATTCGCTCAGCGTCATTTGATTTCACCCGATTCGGATATCCCGAATTCCTGCATGAGTTTAGATAGAGAAACATCGTACTGCTGCTTCTCTATCGCCCCTTTTTCCAGGAATAGGTCCAGCAGTTCTTTTTGTTTATTATACAGTTTTATCTTTTCTTCCGATGTCATAACTTTTGTATTATATGTTATTTAACGGTTAATAACAAGAACATTGACATAAAAAAAGCTTTATGCTAAATTACTCGGGCAAGCAGATTGAACGGTCGCGGATATATTGCCAAAGCAGTATATCTGAGGAAAGTCCGGGCACCGCAGGGCAGGATAACGGATAACATCCGCCAGGGGAAACCCTCGGACAAGTGCAACAGAGATATACCGCCGTTTATACGGTAAGGGTGGAAAAGCGAGGTAAGAGCTCACTCATGGCGCGGAGACGCGTGCGTGCTGTAAACTCTATCCGGTGCAACCCCGTGGAAGAGCATAAGGCCGGCCCGGCTGCTCTTGGGAGGGGGCTGGAGCCTGTCGGTAACGGCAGGTCGAGATAGATGATCGTTTTCAATGACAGAACCCGGCTTACAGATCTGCTTGTTTTTTAAATATGAACCCGGAAAGCGATAAGGCTTTCCGGTTTCTCTTTTTTATAAATTTATTATTCGGCGTCTTCCCAGTTGTGCCAGACGTTCTGGACATCGTCGTTGTCCTCGAAGAGATCCAGCATTTTCTGCATATTCTTGATTTCGTCTTCATTCGTCAGCTTGATGTAGCCGTTCTGCGGAATCATTTCGACCTGTGCCGAGACGAGGGTGTATCCCTTACCCGTCAGGGCATCGGAAACATCGGCAATGTCATCCTCGAGCGTATAGACGATGAAGGAGCCTTCATCCGGCTCAAAATCGGCTGCGCCGCAGTCTAGAGCATCCATCATGACCGTGTCTTCATCGAGCTCTTCGTCTTCATTATCTATAACAATGACGCCCTTGCGGTCGAATGACCAGGAAACGCAGTTGGCCGGGCCAAGATTTCCGCCGTATTTATCGAACAGGTGGCGAACTTCGCCTGCCGTGCGGTTGCGGTTGTCAGTCATGGTTTCAATGATAACGGCAACACCGGAGGGGCCGTAGCCTTCATAGGTTATCTTTTCGTAGTTGTCACCGTTGCCGGAGCCGAGAGCCTTTTCAATCGTGCGCTTGATGTTGTCATTCGGCATGTTGGCAGCCTTGGCTTTTGCAATAACGGCTGCGAGCTTGGAATTGCTCTTCGGGTCTCCGCCGCCGCCTTCTTTAACGGCAACAATCATTTCTCTGGCAATCTTCGTAAAAGCCTGTGCGCGCTTTGCATCGGCGGCACCCTTGGTCTTTTGTATGTTATGCCATTTAGAATGTCCTGACATGTTTGTATCTCCTTAAGTTTGTTTAATAAATTCTACCACGGTTTATGATTTTTGACAATATCGTACAGGCGCAGATAAGAATCATATCTTGTTCTCATAATCTGCCCCGACTCCACAGCCTCTTTGACGGCACATCCCGGTTCGTTGATATGCCGGCAGTCGTCAAACCGACACCGGTCCGGATAAGGACCGAAGTCGATGAACAGACGGGCAAGTTCCTCCTCGCCGATTTCGTTCATCATCTCGATTTCGAAGCTGGCAAAGCCCGGCGTATCGGCAACATAGGTATCCTCGTCCAACGCATAAAACGCGACATGCCTCGTCGTGTGTTTACCTCGGCCGAGCTTGTCGCTGATTTCGGCAACCTCTACCCCGGCCCCCGGGATGAGAGCATTCAAAAGGCTGGATTTACCGACGCCGGAGTTCCCCGTAAAGGCGCAGATTCTGCCTTTCATAAGGTTTCGCAGCTCTTCGATTCCCTCGCCCGTTTCGGCGCTCATGCACAGAACGGGGTAACCGGCCGCCTTATAAATATCATAAAGGTCGTCACCTTTTTCCAGGTCGCTCTTGTTGATGCACACGGCAAAGTCGCAGTTGCTGTCTTCGGCTATCACCGATACCCTGTCAATCAGGAACGGGTCCGTTACCGGCTTGGCTTTGGAAGCCACGAAAATCAGCAGGTCGATGTTCGCCACGGCCGGCCGGATAAAGCTGTTGCGGCGCGGCTCAATCGCTTCGAGAACTCCTTCGTCCGACAGGACGACGCTGTCGCCCACAAGCGGCGTCAGCCCGTCATAACGGAAACGCCCTTTTGCCCGGCAGGCAAGGGTTTCATCGCCGGTATTGACATAATAGAAGCCGCTGAGAGCCTTTACGATTACGCCCTTTTTCATGGAATCAGGATTTCGGGCTGAGGAGGAAGTTCTTCCTGCTTCGGGCCGTTGGATACGGTGATGATGATGTTCGTTCTCTCCTCCAGTTCCGCAAAGGCTGGCGTGCTCTGCGCAATAACCGTACCGGCGTCGAATTCGCTGTCCACTCTCTCCGTTCCGGCATAGGTCAGATTATAGACGGATATCTTATTGATGGCGCTCTCTTCCGAAAGGCCTATGAGATTCGGCATCTTGATGTAGGCAATCTCAACGCCGCCGCTGACGTCTATGTAGACCGTGGAACCGGCCGAAATCTGTTCGCCCGCAATCGGGCTGGAAGAAATGACAAGGTCCTTGTCAACGATTTCGGAGGCCACGTTGTTGATTTCCACCTGGAAGCCGGCGTTGGTAAGCTTCAGCGAAGCTTCCTTGTAGTTCAGGCCGGTAACGTCGGGCACCTCGGTCAGAATATAGCCGGTGCTGACGTTCAGCGTTACGGGGATTCCTTTTTTGTTCTTCATCAGGCTGCGGCCGGCAACCGGCTCCTGGGAAAGCACCGTGCCGCCTGCCGTGGTAGTATCCACGATATAGTTTATCTTGAAGTCAAACACCTTGGTGAGTTCGGTGTTGGATGTGAGCTGGTCGTAGTTATAACCGGTAAAATCGGGCAGATTCACTCTTTCCGCCACGGAGAAGATTTCGGCAAGCCAGCCTTTCCAGAGCACGCCGAAAAGCAGGACGGAGAGAAGCAGCAAGCCGAAAGAACTCAGCGTAAAGCCGACTCTTCCCGAACGCTTTATGATTTCCGCCGAGTGCTTCTTTGTCTCGGCATTCTTTTCTCTTATGGCAATCTCGGCAGGCTTGTCCGGGTTGTACTTCCCTTCCGCCTTGAGATAATCAATCGTAAAGTTGTTGAAATCGTCCAGCAGCTCATCGGCCGAGCCGTAACGGTCTTCGGCTACAGGTGCCATCGCTTTTGAAATGATTTCGGAAAACTCCTCCGGAACTTCCGGAATTTGATCACTGACCTTCGGGGTCTCCCCGCCTGTTATCTTCAGCAGGACCTCGGCCGGGCTTTTGCCCTCATACGGTTTATGCCCGCAGATCATCTCATACATCATGACGCCGAGAGAATAGATGTCCAGCCTGAAGTCGGAGTATTCGCCGCGCAGGGTTTCCGGTGCCAGATAGTTTATCGAACCGATTCCCTGGGCTTCCGCGTCTCCGTTATTCTCCAGCGCGGCAATGCCGAAGTCGGCCACTTTGATTGAGCCGTCCTTCAAAAGCATAATGTTCTGCGGCTTGATGTCGCGGTGTATGATGCCGTGCTGATGTGCGTGCCGGAGGGCATCGGCTATCTGTTTGCTGAAGTGCAGAACTTCCTTCCAGTCCAGAGGGCCTTTCCGGTTCATGTACTGCCGCATCGTTATGCCGTTAATCAGTTCCAGAACGATAAATTCAACATCGTTGTTATGGCTCACGTCATACACGGCAACGATGTTCGGATGCGAAAGCATTGCCACGGCGTGCGATTCGGCGGCAAAGTTCGCCCGGAACTCCTCGTTCTCGGCATACTCGTCGCGCATCACCTTAACGGCAACGTTCCGGCTGAGCCTCGTATCCAGCGCTCGGTAGACAACGGACATGCCGCCCTGGCCTATGAGCTCCAGAATCTGATATCTGTCTTCCAGCAGTTTCCCTATGTACTTGTCGTTTGCAACCGTTTCGCTCATTCGTTTACCACCGATAGTATCGTAACATTGTCTCCGGCACCTCTTTCAAAAGTGAGGGCCATCAGAATCCGGCAGATTTCCTCGGGCTCTCTGTACTGCCGGAAGCATTCGAGCATCTCGTCTTCACTGACGTAGTTGTAAAGTCCGTCACTGCAGAGCAGGAGCATGTCTCCTTCATACAGCTGTGCCTCGAAGAAATCCGATTCCACGCCGTCCTCGGTGCCCACCGCCCGTGTAATGATGTTCTTCTGCGGGTGTTTTCTCGCCTTCTCCCGTGTGAGAGCCCCGCTTCGGATCAGGTCCTCCACCAGAGAATGATCGGTTGTTATCTGGCTGATTCCCCCCGCGTTGCGAAGCAGATAGGCCCGGCTGTCACCCACGTTGACCAGGCTTACCTTCCCGCTGTCTTCCACGATGCCGCCTACAAGGGTCGTCCCCAGCCCGTTGAGCGATACATCAAAGAGGGAGTAATCATATACCGTGCTGTTGGCCTCAAGGCAGGCATCGTGCAGCACTTTTTTTATGTCCGGGTTCTTATGGACACGGGAAGTCAGCTTAGAATAAACATAGTCGCTGAAACTGTTCAGCGCGGTTTCGCTCGCTATTTCGCCGGCCGAAGCGCCTCCGAGCCCGTCGCAAAGCGCGGCAATCAGGCACTGCTTCGCCTCGCATCTTCGGATGCAGAAGCAGTCCTGGTTATTCTTTCTCACTTTTCCCTTGTCTGTAAGACCAAAGCTTTTCATTTAATTCTGTCTGTTAAGAAACTTTCTCCTGAGCTGTCCGCAGGAGGCATCGACGTCCGACCCCAGCTTACGCCGCAGAGTCACATTGATGCCGCTGTCTTCGAGTATTTTTATAAAGGCCTTCATATGCCCGGCCGTACTGGGGGCAAAGGGGCTTTCCTCCACATGATTGAGCGAAATCAGATTGACGTGCGCCCCTGCCTGTCTGGCTCTCTTCGCCAGAAGCTTTGCGTGATATTCCGTATCGTTCACGCCGTCAATCATCGCATATTCAAAGCTGACTCGCCTGCCTGTCTTTTCATAGTAGGCATTGCAGGCTTCTATGAGCTTGTCCACTCCCCGGTTCCGGTTGGCGGGCATAATCCGGTTTCTCGTCTCGTCGTCCGGAGCATGCAGGGAAACCGCCAGTGTCAGCTGCAGGTTCTCCTCGGCCAGCGCATCGAACTTTTCGATAATCCCGCAGGTTGAAAGCGAGATATGCCGCATGCCTATGTTCATAAGCTGCGGATGATTCACGAGCCGCAGAAAACGGATGACATTGTCATAATTATCCAGGGGTTCACCGATTCCCATCAGAACGATGTTGGAAATCCGGAGCCCGGAATCGGCCTGGGAACAGAAAACTTCGTTCAGAATCTCCGAAGGTTCCAGACAGCGTACGAGGCCTCCGATTGTGGAGGCACAGAAAGCACATCCCTGCCGGCAGCCCACCTGCGTCGAAACGCAAACCGTATTGCCGTAGTCGTTGCGCATCACAACGGTCTCAACCGCGTTGCCATCCTCCATTTCCCAGAGGTATTTAATGGTTCCGTCCAGGGCGGAAACCTGTTTTCTCAGCACGGAAGGTCTGTAAAGAGAATACTTCTCCTTCAGTTCCGCCCGCAAGTCCTTCGGTAGATTGCTCATCTCGTCAAAGGAGGATACCCCTTTAGCAAGCCACTCGACAATCTGCTTTGCCCGGAAGCCGGGTATTTCTGCCGCAATTTCCTCCGGCAGCATCGATAATATGTCTTTCATGATTCTTTAACCAGCACGGCCGCATAGAAACCGTCCGTTCCGTCCAGGTTCGGCCAGAAGGTTTTTTCCTGCTCCAGCGCAAAGCCTTCCAGAGAGTGGGAGATTTCCTCGTTTTCCTCCGGAAAGACGGTACAGGTGGCGTAGAGCAGCCTTCCGCCCGGTTTCACATAGGCGGAAACGTTGTTCAGGATTTTTCTCTGAATGGCGGGCAGACCGGCAATCTCACTCTCTAATTTAAAGCGGATTTCCGGCTTCTTGCGCATCACGCCGAATCCGCTGCAGGGCACATCCGCTATCACGGCGTCAAAGGCTTCCGAAAACTCGGGGATAAAAACCGAAGCATCGGCACAATCCGTGCGGATGATGTCGATTCCGAGCCTTTTGGCATTCTCGGAAACGAGCCCCAGCTTGTTGGCATGAATGTCACAGGAAACGATTTCACCCGTGTTCTGCATCAGAACGCCTGCGGTGAAGGACTTCCCGCCCGGGGCGCTGCAGCAGTCCAGCACACGCATGCCCGGCTTCGGGCCGAGCATCTCGACCGCCCGGTAGGCTGCCGGGTCCTGCACATAGCATTCCCCCTCGGCAAAAGCGGTTCTTTTTACAATCTCCGCTTCCGTGTTATTCGCCTTGAGCAGCTCCCGGGTAAAGGCTTCGCCGCGAAGTGCCGTCATTTTTTTGATAAACCAGTCCGGCTGGCTGTATCGGACGGAGAGTTCCTCCGGCATGACCGTCTCTTCGGCGGCAATCTTGCGGAGAACCGCGTTAACAAGGCCGGCCGCACTCCGGCAGCCGCAATCCTTGGCAAGCTGCACGCTTTCGTTTACGGCCGCACTTTGGGGTATCCTGTCGCTGAGCTTCAGCTGATAAGCTCCCATACGCAGGATGTTCCTAACCTTCAGGTCCAGACGGGAGCAGTGTCTGTCAATCCAGAAATCCAGCAGGGCGTAATTGCGGATGACACCGTAGGTAAGCCAGGTGGCAAAGGCGGCATCTCTCCTGTCGAGAGCCCGGCCGTTTATCAGGCTGTCCAGCGTCAGGGCGGACCAGGCGCCGGATTTATAGCATCTGTTCAGTGTTTCAAAGGCGGTACTCCGCGCTTTATCCATTAAATCTTATGTCCTCTCAGATAATCGACGGCGCCGATGCGCTTTTTGCCGGGTGCCTGCACTTCCGTGATCAGCACGGTATTCCCGCCGGCACAGGCCACTTCGATGCCCTTGTCGGTCGATACGATTTCTCCCGGGCCTTTGTCCGTCTTCGTTTCGGTATAGGCGGCTCCGAAGATTTTCAGATTCTGCGAACCGATTTCCGCCGTGGCCACCGGCCAGGGCTGCAGACCGTAAACATGCTTGATAATCTCCCGCGGGCTTTTGTTGAAATCTATCGGGCAGATGGACTTGTCCAGCATGGTCACGTAGGTCGCCTCCGCGTGGTTTTGCGGTATGGAGGGTGCCGTGCCAGCCTCGATGTCCAAAAGCGTTTTTACGAGCAGATTGGCGCCCATTTCGGCCAGCCGGTCGAAAAGCTCCCCTGCCGTCTCGAACTCGCCGATTTCCGTCTCGTCCTTATAGATGATGTCCCCGGCATCCATTTCACTCTGGAGATGCATTGTCGTCACGCCCGTGATTTTGTCTCCGTTGAGTACCGCCCACTGAATTGGAGCTGCACCTCTGTATTTCGGCAAAAGTGATCCGTGCACGTTTATGGCACCGTATTTCGGCAAAGCGAGAATGTCATCCGGAAGAATCCTTCCGTAGGCTACGACCACGAGAATGTCGGGCTGCAAGCCCTTCAGCATTTCAAGGGCCGTCCCGTCGCGCATTTTCTGCGGCTGGAATACGGGAATGCCGCAATCCAGCGCCAGCTGCTTTACCGGAGAGAATTTAATCTCGTATCCCCGGCCCGCGGCCTTGTCCGGCTGGCAGAACACACCCGCCAACTCGAACTTTTCATCTATGAGTTTTTTCAAGGAAACCGCCGCAAAATCGGGCGTTCCCATAAAAACTATTCGCATTCTTTCTGCAACTCCTCTTCGCTCAGCATTCTCTCCGCAATGGTCGGGAAAGTGATTCCGTCCAGATGGTCGATTTCGTGGCAGAAGCAGCGGGCCGTCAGGCCTTCGCCCTCCACCTCAAAGAATTCGCCGTCCCGGTTCTGGGCGCGAACCTTTACCTTCATCGGCCTTTTCACGATGCCGAACTCTCCCGGAAAGCTCAGACAGCCTTCGCCGCCTTCCTGCTCGCCTTCGCATTCGATGATTTCCGGGTTGATAAGCTCGATGATGTATTCCTCTTCCCCTTCTTCAGCGTTCACATTCGTTTCGAGCACGACGCACAGCCTTCTGAGAACACCGACCTGCGGAGCCGCCAGGCCCACGCCGTCCTGTGTGGCCAGGGTGTCTTTCAAATCATCCAGGAGCTCGTGTATTCTGCCGTTGAATTCCGTTACCGGACGGCAGGTCTTATATAACTGCGGGTTTTCCCCCGTAATAATCTTTCTGATTGCCATTTATTACCACCTCAATCGTCAGGATCGTTGTCGGCATAAAAAGTTATGCCCTTGAATCTCTTGTCGGTGCAGCATTCGGTAACCGTTGCTGCCACAGCTTCGCGGACTTTGGCATCCGCTTTGCATTTAATGTTTACCCGGTATCGGAACCGGTTGTTCACTTTGACTACACTCAGCGGCACAGGCCCCAGAAGGCTTGCGTCCTCTGCGTCTTTCAGTAAAAATTCGAGTCTTGCCTTAACGTATTTCCCGGCCGCAATCACGCCCGACTCAGCCGGTCCCGAAACCGTTACGGCCAGCAGGTCTTTAAAGGGCGGAGCGTCCTCAATCTGCCTTACCTGTATCTCGGATTTGTAAAACTCGTCGTAATCCTGCCCGGCCGCCTGGAGAATCACTTCGTTCTCCGGTGTAAAGGTCTGTATCACGGCACGCCCCGGCTTCTCACCTCTTCCGCTCCGGCCGATTACCTGCGTAATGAGGGAAAACGTCCTCTCGGCGGAATGAAAACTGCCGGTGTAAAGGCTCTGGTCTGCCGAAATGACACCCACCAGGGTCACATTTTCAAAATTCAAGCCCTTGGTTATCATCTGCGTTCCGATCAAAACGGGTATGTTTTCCGTTCTGAATTTTTCGAAAAGCTGTTCGTGCGTCACTTTGCCGGACACCACGTCCGTGTCCATGCGCAAGATGCCGCTTTCGGGAAACAGTTCCTTCAGTTCCTGCTCCACAAGCTGCGTCCCCGCGCCCACATAGTTCAGCTTTCCGCCGCAGTCCGGGCAGGCATTGCCGGGTGACTGCCTATAGCCGCAGTAATGACAGAGCAGCGAGTTGTTCACGCTGTGATACGTCAGCGAGACGCTGCAGTTGGGGCATTTGTAGATATAGCCGCATTCGCCGCAGGTAATGAGCTTGTTGGCACCTCTCCGGTTCAAAAACAGAATGCTCTGCTCCCCGCGCTCGATGTTTGCCGCTATCTCGTCTCTCAGAAAAGAGCTGATATTGCCCTGATTTCCGGCTTTCAGTTCCTCTTTCATATCTACAACGGTAACGGACGGCAGTTCCATTTCGTTATATCGGTTTCTCAGGACATAGTAGGCATATCGGTCCGTCTCGGCGCTGTAGCGACTGCTGATTTTCGGCGTTGCGGAACCGAGCAGCAGCAGACAGCCGGATTTCGAGCAGCGGAACTTGGCGATGTCCTCCGCATTGTACCGCGGTGTGTTTTCGGATTTATAAGTCTCTTCCTGCTCTTCATCGATAATGATGATGCCGGGGTCCTCGCAGGGTGCGAAAACGGCGCTTCGGGTGCCTATGGTGAGATGCGCCTTTCCGGTTTTTACCCGTTTCCACTCGTCATAGCGTTCGCCGGAAGACAGGCTGGAGTGCAGAACCGCGATATCATCCCCGAAGTAGGAGGAAAAGGTCTGCAGCATCTGCGGCGTCAGCGCAATCTCCGGAACCAGAAGAATGGCGGATTTGCCTTCTTTGAGCACTTCGCTGATAAGGTGAATGTAAACGCTTGTCTTTCCGCTGCCGGTAACGCCCTGCAGCAGAGCCGCACCGGCTCCCTTTTTTCTTTGGGCGTTCAGGCCATCGAAAACAGCCTTCTGTTCGCTGTTGAGGACGGGCAGCTCCTTCTCGGGCCTTGCATAGAACTCGGGCCTTCTGAAAGCTTCCTCCTTATCCAGTTCGACCAGGCCGGCATTGACCAGCGCCGTCAGGGACGGGCGCCTGCAATCGGTAAAAAGCAGCAGTTCCCGCACGGGAAGCCGGCCGAAAACAGCCAGTTCCCGGAGAAGATTTGCCTGCTGTGGTGCCTTCATCCGCTTCTGTTCTGCCAAAACCGCGGCATCCTCTCCCGGAATCACAAGCGTGGCATATTCCACCGTCTTGTCCTTTACGCGCCGGTTTCCTTCGCTGTCGAACCAAAGCCCGGCAGGCAGAATCGCCTTTACCGCATCGTATACGGTGCAGAAGAACCTCTCGCGCATAAACAGGGCCAGCTTGAGCTGCTGGGCGGAGAGCACCGGTTCGTCGTCCAGAACGGCTTTTACGCTCTTGAGCTTATCGCGCTTGCCGGTATCGGAAAGGGCCAGAATGATGCCTTCGCTTGTCCGGTTTCCTGCCGAAAACGGCACATGAACCCTGCATCCGGGTCTGGCCTTTTCGGCCAGTTCCTCGGGCACGGAGTACTCATACGGTCTGTCTATCCAGTATGTAGCGGCCGAAACCGCAATTTTTGCCACTACATGGCTCAAGAATTACTTAATGCTGAGCTTGCCGGAATATACTTCGTCTATGGCCGCGCTGACGGGCTTTTTTTCGAGAACGAACTCATCGTTCTCCATGGCTGTGGAAAGCACTCTGGCTCTTTTGGCAACCAAGTTGACCAGCTGATAACGACTGCCGACTTTCTCAACCAGTTCGGCTACAGGGGGATATAACATCATGACTTTTCTTTCTCCATTTCAAGTATATATTTTCTGTCATTATATGTGCAGTGTTCCGCAAGCATGATTGCCGAGAATTCTTCGGCTGCCTCTTCCGGATCGCCGTTGACGATTACATAATCATAAAAGTCGGCTTCCGCGTATTCCTGCCGCGCTCTTATGAGCCTTGCCTCTATGGCCCTTGCCGTTTCCGTTCCTCTGCCCTCAAGGCGTTTTTTCAGCTCTTCCATGGAAGGCGGAACGAAAAACACAAAAACGGCCTCCGGCATTTTTTCCTTCACCTGGCGTGCACCCTGAACCTCTATGTCCAAAATCACGTTTATGCCCGCCTCCAGCTTTTCGTTGACGAATTTTCTCGGTGTGCCGTAGTTGTTGGCAACGTATTCGGCGTGTTCGAGCAGTTCGTCGTTCTTCACCATTTCGTCGAACCTCTCGAGATCCACGAAAAAGTAATCTTTCCCGTCAATTTCTCCGGGTCTCGGCTTTCTCGTTGTCACGGACGTGGAAAAGCAGATGTCGTCTCTTCCCTGCATCGTCATGGCAACTACGGTGCTCTTTCCGGCTCCGGACGGGCCGGAGAGGACAAAAAGTTTACCTTTTGTCATTGAACTTCCTCCTCATCATTCATCTCCGAAAGTCTCTGGCACAGGACGTCTGTCCCCAGAGACGAAAGAATGGCATTTCCGCTGTCCGTCAGGATGACCGCCCTGGTACTGCGCCCGAAGGAGGCATCTATGAGAAGCCCCTTTTCTCTTACTTCCGTAATAAGCCTTTTTATCGGCGCGGAATCCGGACTGACAATCGAAATGATGTGCCCGGGAGCCACGTAATTCCCGAATCCTATCTGCAGCATTTTCATACAGGGCACCTCATTCTATGTTCTGAATCTGTTCGCGGATCTTCTCTATTTCCGACTTGAGGTCCACCACCGTGTGGGCTATGTCGGAATTCTGGCATTTGGACCCGATGGTGTTGGCCTCCCGGTTGAATTCCTGAATGAGGAAATCCATTTTTTTGCCTATCGGAGAGCCTGTCTCCAGCATCTGCCGCATCTGGGCCATATGGCTGCGCAGTCTTACAGTCTCCTCGTCCACCGCTATGTGGTCGGCAAAAATGGCCGCTTCTTCAATGATTCTGTTTTTATCGAATCCGGAAGAGTTGAGAATATCGCTCATCTTCTCCTCCAGCCTTGCCCGGTAGGCCTCGACGGTCTGCGGTGCGGCCGCTTCTATGCTACCGACAAGCGTCTCAATGGTATCGAGTCTTCCGAGGACATCGTCTTTCAGCTTTTCGCCTTCCCGGACGCGCATGGCGTCAAAGTCATCGAGCGCAAGGGCCAATACACTAAGTATGGCGGCCGAGACCTCTTCGCTGTCGCTATCATGACGGCTGACACTCAGCACATCCGGAAACTTGGCCAGGCTGAGCGCCGACAAATCCTGCGTCAGGCCGCTCTCCTGAGCAATCAGACCGATTGCCTTCATATAGCCTCGCAGCAGAGCTGCGTTCACCGTCACTTCCACGTCGCTGTCGGACGCTACGTCCAGTGTTACGAACACATCCACCTTGCCGCGGCTGATGCGGCTCTGTACTGCCTTCTTCACGGCGTCCTCGGCGAACAGGCAGCTGCGCGGAATCCGGACTCCCGTTTCGAGATAGCGGTTATTCACGCTCTTCAGTTCGACGGAGATGTCGAACCCGGCGGCACTCTGCTTGGCACAGCCGTAACCTGTCATGCTTTTAATCATCGCAAATCCTCACAATCTCGAAAGTAATGTCGTTTTTATTCTTCTGTGTAAATACCACCACAAGGACACCGAGCCCGAGAGAAACGAACCCCGCCAGAACCGAAACGATTTCCGCAGCCCCAAGAAGGGATGCCACCAGATAACCGATTATCAGAAACAGAAGTGGCATTATGTAAACTATAAATTCTGCCTTATAGACTTGAGCGCTGCTGCTCTCGATGATGACATGCTGCCCCTTAACGGCATTGACCGTGTTCACGGCCGGGGTCCGCAGTTCGTTCTGATAAACGCAGGCCTCGCAGTTTCCGCAGTTTCCGCCGCAGGCCGTTCCTCTCAGCACGGATACTTCCGCCATCCCATTTTTAAAGGCGTTGATAACTACTGCATCCTGCGTCATGTCAGCTCCTTTTTATTTCAACGGAAATGGTGTAGCTTCCAACGGCTCCCACATTCGTAAAGCCGTCCACATAGATCTTGACGGGCACAAGCTGCAGCCCGGTTGTTTCGTTATAATCCGTAAGGTCGGCCACCGCACGGATGTTCTCCGCCTTCACGTTCTCCAGTTCCTCCGGCAGACCTCTCAGACGGACGTCAAGGCTCTTGCTCAGGATTTCGGCACTGAAGCCCTCCGTGAGATTGGCCGTTACGAGATTCGTCACCTTGAAGCTCTCGGCAGTCGTGCCGACGATTTCAATCGTTACCTTGGCTTCTGTGGTTCCGGTCAGATTCGTCAGCTCGTTGTCTATGGTAATCGGATAGGTCTCGCTGAAGGTGCTTTCGAAGGCCGTCAGGTCCACCGTCGCCACGTTGATTTTGTTCAGGCCGTTCAGGATGGCCGAATCGCCGGCCAGCGTAACGTATTCCGGTTCCACCGTCACTTTGACGTTGTTCTCGTCGGTGCCGGCACCGTGCTCGAGATTCACATCCAGGCGGATGTCCTTCACTTCGAGAATCGGCAGCGTGGCCTTGATGACATCAGTGGAGCAGCTCAGCCCTTCGGCATCGGCCTTCTGGTCTTTTTCATCCATCAGCACGAAATTGGTCTCTTCGCTGTAGGTGCTCTCCACATTTTCGGAAGCGAAGGTCACCCAGGCATAGGATACCTTGCCAAGCAGGTTTTCGGGGCCGCTCACAACAATCGTAGCCGGCTCGAAAACGGGGGCCTCGGCGGTATAGCCGTCCGCCGTACTTCCGTCAAAGCTTCCCCGGACGGGTATTTCTTTCTCCGTCAGCTTGGAGACGATGAAGTTGACCGTCTCGGGAATCTTTCTCGAAACCGACAGATCGGACGTATCCGTTCCGCTTGGATAGGAAATCGAATACTGCATCGATGCGTAGGACGACTGGTTGAGCTTGCTCACGTCTATCTGTGCCTTGATGTCGTCGGATGAAATCGCCGATACGATTCTTCTCGGCCCGGAGACGTTGATGGCAACGGTACTCGAACTCAGATCTGTCACGACAAGTCCTTTCGAATCCTTCAGTACGTTTTCACCCACGAGCTCGACACGAACGCCGGTGAAAGTTCTGGTCACTTCATCCGAAACCGTGCTGACAACGTACAGCCAGAGGATAAAGGAAAGCAGAAGCGAAAATACAAGCAGGAAAATTTTGTTTTCAAAGAGTTTACTCATCATTTCCCTCCTCTTGTTTTTCCTGGCCGAAGGCTCTGTTAATCAGGGCTGCCAGCGTCAGTTTCTTCTCTTCTTCGTCCTGTTTGAGCTCCGCGCGCAGCAGTTTATCGACCGTTCTCGGGTCCAGATGCCTCTTCAGCATCCCTTCAATCGCACAGGAAATCGCTCCCGTCTCTTCCGAGACGATGAGCACCAGGGCGTCGGACTGTTCGCTGAGACCCAGACCGGCTCTGTGGCGCATTCCGAGCTCCTTGCTGAGGTTTGTGCTCTTGGTCAGCGGAAGAACGCAGCCGGCCGCGGCAATTCTGCCTTTACGGATGATGACGGCACCGTCGTGCAGAGGTGCTTTGTCATAAAAGAGATTCTTCAGCAGCTCGGCGTTGACATCGGCGTCGATTACCGTACCCGTTGCGATGATTTCGGACAGAGACATTTCTCTTTCGAAAATAATCAGAGCCCCGGTTTTGGACTTGGACATGTCGCTGCAGGCCAGAACCGTCTGCTTGATGACGGATTCCGACACGCTCTCCGCAAGCTTGCCGCTTGTGGAAAAGCTGGCACCGATTCTCTCCAGAACTCTTCTGAGTTCCGGCTGGAACAGGATGACCAGTGCAATCAGACCGATTTCCATCGCCTTTCTGAGCACAAAATTAATCATCGAAAGATTGAGCAGTTCGGAAAGGCCCAGCACAACCAGGAAAGCAATCAGCGCTTTGGCCAGGTTCTTGGAATTGGTCTTTCTGAAAAGATCAATCGTTTTATATATCAGGTATGTGACGATGAGAATGTCTATGACATCGGTGATGCGCATCGATGTTACATAGTTTCCCATTCTCCACAATACGTTTGAAAATCCGTTCATACTTTTTCCTCTAATAAAACTACGGCGTGGGCGGCAATGCCGAGCCCCTCTCCCGTAAATCCGAGATGTTCCTCGGTGGTGGCCTTCACGCTGATTCTGCCGATCTCGGTACCGACGGCCCCGGCAATCCGGCTTCGCATCGTTTCAATGTACGGTGCCAGTTTCGGCTTCTGGGCAATGACCGTGCAGTCCGCATTGGAAAGCGCATAGCCTTTTTCTTTCAGCAGCGCCGACACTTTCTTCAGCAGTTCAATGCTGTCGGCGTTGAGATAGGCATCGTCGTTATCGGGGAAAAGCTTGCCGATGTCCCCGAGAGCGGCGGCCCCGAGCATCGCATCCATCAGCGCATGAACCAGAACATCCGCGTCGGAATGGCCGAGAAGACCTTTTTCATAGGGAATTTCGACACCCCCGAGCACCAGCCTTCTGTTCTCCGCCAGCGCGTGAACATCGTAACCGTGTCCTATCCGCATCATGCCTCTCCGCGCTGCTGCAGAATAAGCTCTGCAAGCTTCAGGTCCTTCGGCGTGGTCAGCTTGATGTTGTCCGCATCGCCCGGAATCAGTTTGGTTTTGAATCCGAGCAGAGCGACCGCGCTGCAATCGTCGGTAACGGCGATGTCTTTGCCAATCACATAGCTCAGCGCTCCTTTTATGATGTCCGCGTCGAAGACCTGCGGAGTCTGAATCTTCACGACACTGTCTCTGTCGAGCTCGGCGGTAACGAACTCATCGTCCGCAACACGGAGCGTATCGGCACCCTTGATTGCCGGAGCCACGTTTTTGTAGACGGAAACCGCTTCCACGGCGTTTTGGATAATGTCTTCCGTGACAAAAGGCCTTGCGCCGTCGTGAATGGCAATCAGTTTTGCCTTCCGGTTCGCCGCCATGCAGCCGGCCAGGCAGGATTCCGTTCTCGTCTTTCCGCCGCAGACCACCTTGGATACCTTTTTGAAGCCGCTTTCCTTGACAAGGTCCGCAAGCGCTTCAATGCTTTCCGCCTTTGTCACGAGGATGACTTCATCGATGCACCCGCAGTTTTCAAAGACGGAGAGCGTCCTTTCAATCACGCTCTTCCCCTGCAGAAGCATAGTCGTCTTGTCCTGCTGCATTCTGGTGGAATTACCGGCTGCCACGATGACAGCGGTACAAAACGGGCGTTTTTTCTTTAAAAAATCAAACATGGCAATTATCCTTTCAGCTGACGTTTGCGGAAGAAGTTCTGCATGCCGTCCTGCATTTCGTCCAGATGGCCGAGCATCTTGCCGGCGCCGTAGGCCGCGCAGGAAACGGGGTCATCCACGACAACCGTCCGGATACCGGTGCTGCGCTCTATCAGCCTGTCTATGCCGTAGATAAGGCTTCCGCCGCCGCTCATGATGATTCCGTTCTTGTCCAGGTCGCCCACCAGCTGAGGAGGCGTCCGCTCCAGAACGAGGTGTACCGCATCGAGAATCTTGTTGACAGGCTCCACAAAGGCTTCGATAAGCTCCGCAGAGCTGATTTTAATGGTTTTCGGCAGGCCGTTGATCAGGTTTCTGCCCTTCACTTCCTCACTGCCGACATCGGGCCTTGCAATCACGCCGCCGATGCTCTTTTTCAATTCCTCCGCGGTGGAAAGCCCTATCAGCAGATTGTATTTGTTTCGTATGTAGCGGACAATCGCGGCATCGAAGGAGTTACCGGCTGTCTTGATCGATTCGCATTCCACAACGCCGCCGGCGGAAATGATAGCAACTTCGGTTGTGCCGCCGCCGATGTCTATAATCAGATGGCCCTCCGCCTTGGAAATGTCGACGCCCGCGCCCAGTGCCGTGGCAACGGCGGTTTCGAGCAGGTAAACCTTTCTGGCACCGGCTTCGATGGCGGCATCGATAACCGCCCTTTCTTCAACGCCGGTAATGCTGCTCGGAACACAGGCCAGAAGACCCGGTTTGAAGAGGCTGAAGGATGTGATTCGGTTCACCAGTTCCTTGAGCATCGTTGCCGTTATCTCATAGTCCGAAATAACGCCCGCATTGATGGGATGGATGGCCGCGATGTTCGCCGGGGTTCTGCCCAGCATTTTTTCCGCTTCGATACCGATCTTCAGAATTTTGCCGCTGTATTTGTCCACGGCGACAACGGTCGGTTCTCTTGCCACGATTCCCTTGCCCTGTTCAAAAAGCATGGTAGTTGATGTGCCGATATCAACGGCTATGTCTTTCTCAAAAACAAGCATTTTTTCCCTCTCAATCTTTTCTTCTGGCCACCGTCATTCCCGTTATTTGTTTTGCCCCCGCTTCAAGCAGAGTCGCCGCACATTCGGAAATCGTGGCACCCGTGGTAATTATATCGTCAACAAGTAATATGTTTTTTCCTTTTATCGCTTCGGCATCCGTCACGGTGTAGGCACCGCGTATGTTCTTCTGCCGGCTTTCGAAAGCTCCGGTCCTCGACTGGGGCTTGACGTTTTTAATCTTTTTCAATGTCTTCACGCAGGGAAGCTGCGCTCTTTCGGCCAGTTCCGCGGCCAGCAAATGCGCCTGGTCGTATCCTCTCGTGCGCAGCCTCGCCCGGCTGAGCGGAACCCAGGAAATCAAATCGACGTCTGCAAGCGCCCCGGCGCAGCGGCTGTGCATCAGGTTTGCATACGGAGCGGCGTACATGTTGAGCCCGCCGAATTTGAACCGGTGCAGCGAGTCCCGGACATCTCCCTCATAAAACAGCGGAGACCAGCACCGGCTTGTAAAAGGAATTCTCTGCCCGGAGTCCTTCCCGGCATAGGGGAGGCTCTTTTCGCAGTCCGCGCAGAACAGCCCTTCTTCCTTCCCCATCTTTTTGTGGCAGAAGGCGCACTTTCTGGGGTATATCGCATCCAGTATCGCTTCAATTACTTTCATTCAGCTTTTTTATCCGGTACTTCAGGAAGGAATACCGGTTAGACCGTTTGCTGTTGTCTATCATCGACCGGGCCACGCTCTCGTCCCCGACCAGAACCAGCAGTTCCCTGGCCCTTGTCACGGCCGTATACAGAACGTCTCTCGTCAGCAGCATCTTCGCCGAGCCGCTCAGCGCCAGAATCACGGCCCGGAACTCGCAGCCCTGGGACTTGTGCACCGTAATCGCCCAGGCGTGCTCCAGCTCGTTGAGACTCAGGAAGCTGTATCCGGCAATCTTCCCGTCGAAGTCCACCTCAAGCATCTCGTTTTCGAGGCTGATGCTCCGGATGATGCCGATGTCTCCGTTGAATATGCCGTTCCCGGCCTCTTTCAGGTCGTCCGTGTGCCAGGTAATGTCGTAATCGTTCTTAATCTGCATCACGCGGTCACCGGTTCGGAAAACCCTGTCGCCGAATATTTTTTCGGTTTTCTCCTTGGAAGGCGGATTCAGAATCTTCTGCAGTTCCCTGTTGAGATTCACGGTACCCAGTTCGCCCTTCTTCGTCGGGCTGAGAACCTGTATGTCCTCGACCGGGAATCCCATTTTTCCCGGCAGTCTTGCGCTGTAAAGCTCCGTAATCGTCTCCACGGAGCTGGCGGCTTCCATGCGTTTGAGCCGGAAGAAGTCACCCACGTTGGCAGAAAAGTCCGGGTATTCGCCGCGGTTGATTTTATGCGCGTTCTGCACAATCCGGCTGTCCTGCGCCTGGCGGTAAATCTCCGTCAGTCTGTGCGTGTCGAACGCTTCGCTGTCGATAACTGCCTTGAAGGGGTTTCCGGGGCCTACCGGCGGCAGCTGATCGACGTCTCCGACCAGAATCAGCTTGGCGCGGTCGGGCAGCGCCTGCAGCAGAGCGCGAAACAGCGGCACATCCACCATCGAGCACTCGTCCACAATAACGCCGTCGCACTTCAGCCGGTTCTCCCCGTCATAGGCAAACACCAGCTTCTTGCCGTCCTCGGAAAAGCCGGCGCCGAGCAGTCTGTGTATTGTGGAGGCCTCGCGGCCCGTTACTTCCGTCATTCGCTTGGCGGCACGCCCCGTGGGCGCGGTCAGCAGAAAATGCATCCCGACCTGGTCCGCCTTCTCCAGCAACCGGATAATCGACGTCGTCTTGCCGGTACCCGGGCCGCCCGTGATAATCATCACGCTGTCTTTCATCTGCGTCAGCTTTTCGGCAATGAAGGTTTCATCGTCGTAAACATCCGGCAGATAGCAGGCCTTTATGTTCCGGATGGTCTCGCAGATAACGAGGCCTTCTTCCATCATGTCGTTCAGGCACTCCTGCACTCTCTCCGCTTCCACGGAAATCACGCGGGAAGTGGCGGCAATCAGGGCCTCCTCCGGAATAAAGCAGTGCCCGTTGGCCAGATTATGGCACATCTCAAATACAATGGCCGCCCGGATCCGGCAGTCGCTGTCATACTCGAAGCCGAGATTCTGTGCCAGCGTGTCCGCCTCCGAAAAGCTTCCCCCGATATAGTCGTTCGTCAGGAGGAAGGGGTTCTGACGAATCAGCAGAATGGCGTCGTTCCCGTAGTACTGATACATCCGCATTGCCACAACGGGCCGGCATCCGTTTTCGCACAGGAACTCTATCAGCCTACGCATGCCCGTCTTGCGGCGGAACTGGTCGGATATGCCGAGTGCCTTGGAAAGCGAAATGCCTTTTATCTCCGCCAGCCTCTCCGGCTCGCATTCTATTACGTTCAGAGCATCCGCACCAAAGCGGTTCACTATCAAAAGGGCCGTTGCCTCGCCGATGCCTTTTATGGCGTTGCCGGCCAGGTATTCCCGTATTCCCTCCTCGCTGGAGGGCAAGCTTCTCTCGGCGAACTCCGCCTTGAACTGCTTCCCGTGCACCGGGTGGTTAACCCAGGTACCCTGCAGCGATATTTCCTCACCTACCGTAGCATCCGGAATGCAGCCGACAACCGTGATGATTTCACCGTTCTCATCGCAGAGCTTCAGAACCGTATACCCGTTCTCTTCGTTGGTATACAGCACCGCGGCTACGGATCCGTATGTTTCCTGCAGGTTAAATTCGTCCATTTACAATACTTTCTTTAAGAATTCTCCCGTAAAGCTCTCCCGGCATGCGGCACATTCTTCGGGAGTGCCCGTAAACACGAGCTCGCCGCCGCCGTCCCCGCCTTCGGGGCCGAGGTCTATGATTTCATCGGCCATTTTTATCACGTCCAGATTGTGCTCGATGACGACGACCGTGTTACCCTCGTCGGCAAGCCGGCCGAGAATGTCCACCAGCTTGTGAACGTCGGCCACATGCAGCCCCGTTGTGGGCTCGTCGAGAATATAGAGCGTGTTGCCCGTGCTTTTCCTCGCCAGCTCGGTGGCGAGCTTCACTCGCTGGGCCTCGCCGCCGGATAAGGTCGTACTGGACTGGCCGAGTTTGATGTACCCGAGACCGACGTCGTTCAGCGTCTGAATCCGGTTGAGAATCCGGTTCTGATTTTCGAAGAAGCTGCAGGCTTCCTCCACCGTCATCTCCAGCACATCGGAAATGCTCTTGCCCTTGTATTTCACTTCCAGGGTTTCCCGGTTGTAGCGCTTGCCGCCGCAGACTTCGCAGGGCACGTATACATCCGGCAGGAAGTTCATTTCTATTTTCAGCAGGCCGTCTCCCTGGCAAGTTTCACAGCGCCCGCCCTTCACGTTGAAGGAGAAGCGGCTCTGCGTATATCCGCGCAGCCTGGCTTCCTTTATGGTGGCAAACAGGTCCCGGATGTCGCTGAAAACACCCGTATAGGTGGCGGGGTTGGAACGCGGCGTTCTGCCGATGGGGCTCTGGTCCAGGCAGATGACCTTGTCTATGTTGTCCAGCCCGTCAATGCCGGCGCAGCTGCCCGGATGCGTCTTGGCCCGGTTCTTGGCCGCCGCTGCCGTTTTATACAGCACCTCGTTGATGAGCGAGGACTTTCCGCTTCCCGAAACGCCCGTAACGCAGATGAACTTGCCGAGATGAAAATCGACATCGATGTTCTTCAGGTTGTTCTCGGTGGCCCCCCGGACCGTCAGCGTCTTTCCGTTTCCGGCTCTTCTTACGCCCGGTACGGGGATTTTTTTCTTTCCGCTCATGTACTGCCCCGTCAGGGACTGCTCGCAGCGGCAGATATCCTCAAACGTTCCCTGGCAGACGACTTCTCCGCCGTAGACGCCGGCGCCCGGGCCGATGTCTATGATGTGGTCGGCCTCGCGCATCGTTTCCTCATCGTGTTCGACAACTATCAGGGAATTGCCGAGGTCGCGCAGATGCTTCAGCGTATTCAGAAGCTTCTGATTGTCTCGCTGGTGCAGACCTATGCTGGGCTCGTCCAGGATGTACAGCACGCCCATCAGCCCGGAGCCTATCTGGGTTGCCAGGCGGATTCTCTGGCTCTCGCCGCCGGAAAGCGTCAGCGCCTTGCGGGAAAGCGTCAGATAGCCCAGCCCCACACTCACGAGGAAGTTGAGCCTTGCGCGGATTTCCTTGAGTATCTGCGAGGCAATCATCCTCTCGGTCTCGTTCAGCTCCAGTTCTTCGATGAACTTGAGTTCATTGATAACCGTCATGTCGGTGAAGGAAGAGATGTCCAGCCCGCCGACGGTGACCGCCAGCGCTTCCTTTTTCAACCTTCTCCCCCGGCAGTCCGGGCAGGGAATCTCGGCCATGCATTCCTCGATGTCGGCTCTCGAAGCCTCGCTGCCGGACTCCTGATACCGTCTCATGAGATTGTTCACGAGACCCTCGAAGTCCTTTTTCAGCGTGCCTTTTCCGCTTGCCTTGTCAAAATGAAGCTCCAGCTTTTCCCCGTTGGTTCCGTAAAGCAGGACAGTTCTGGCCTCCTCCGGGAGTTCCTTCCAGGGGGTGAAGAGCGAGAAATTGTATTTCTCCGCCAGAGCGTCGTAATACATTCTGGCAATCGACTCCAGCTTGGCATTGTTCCAGCCGCCCACGTTGATGCAGCCTTCCAGGATGCTCAGCTCCGGATTCGGCACAACCAGTGCCGGGTCCACAAGCTTCTGCATTCCCAGACCCGTGCAGGTGGGGCAGGCGCCTCTCGGATTGTTGAAAGAGAAAAAGCGCGGCGAAAGCTCCTCCAGCGAGATGCCGCAGTCCTCACAGGCGTAGTTCTGCGAAAAGGCAATCTGCCTTCCCTCCGGAACCAGCTCGATCAGCATCAGGCCGCCGGCCAGAGCCAGGGCCGTTTCCGCGGAATCCGTAATGCGGCGGAGCGCATCGCTTTTGACCGCCACGCGGTCGACGATAATCTCTATGTTATGCTTGATGTTTTTTTCAAGCTTAATGTCCTCTGCCAGGTCATAGACCTGCCCGTCGATTTTGGCGCGGACGTAGCCGGCCTTGCGGGCATCTTCCAGCACTTTCACGTGCTCGCCCTTGCGACCCCGGATGACCGGTGCCAGAATCTGGATTTTCGTGCCCTCCGGCAGCTCCAGAATTCTGTCCGTCATCTGGTCTATGCTCTGCCGGGTGATTTCCTTCCCGCATTTCGGACAGTGCGGAATGCCGATTCTGGCCCAGAGCAGACGCAGATAGTCATAGATTTCCGTAACCGTGCCCACGGTGGAACGCGGGTTGCGGCTCGTCGTCTTCTGGTCTATGGAAATGGCCGGTGAAAGCCCGTCGATGTAATCCACATCCGGCTTGTCCATCTGCCCCAGGAACATGCGGGCATAGGAGCTGAGGGATTCCACGTAGCGTCTCTGCCCCTCGGCATAGATGGTGTCGAAAGCCAGGCTGCTCTTTCCGCTGCCGGAAAGCCCGGTAACGACAACCAGCTTGTCCCTCGGAATTTCAACGTCTATATTCTTGAGATTGTTTTCTCTCGCGCCTTTTACCAAGATTTTGTCATACATGGAATCAGTATATTAAATATAATATAGAATAGCAAGAAAATAATGACATTTTGTAACCAATTTATAAATAAAAATACCCTCCCTCAGTCAGCTACGCTGCCAGCTCCCTCGACAGAGGGAGCCTATCCCCTTGCCTCCCACCTTCGAGGGAGGGGGACCGCCGCAGCGGTGGTGGGAGGGGAAAAACAATGCACGAAAGCAAAAAAAGAGGCCCTGCTTTCGCAGGGTCTCGGAAGTTCAATTATCAGTAATCGGGGTAAGGCATGTTGATCCAGTCATAAGCTCTGACTTTGTCCGGGTCAACAATCTTCGGATTCAGGTCCATAATGTGCTGAACTGTTGTTCTGAATCTCTGGGCCAGAATGCTCAGGCACTGGCCCGGCTGAATCTGATAAGGGAAGCTGTCCCAGTATCCGGGGCCGAGAGTTCCGCCGCTCACTTCATTGAGCTCTTCTTTATTGAGTTCTGCCATTTTCGTTACCTCCTATAAGATTTCTTTATCAGGTTGGTTTGATTATATCACATTGGTTTTTTGCTTTCATCCCTTAATACGCAGTGTTTATAAAAACGTTACAAACCTTCCCCCCAGAAATTGCATAGATATGCCTGTTTGTGTAAATCGAAGTCAAGCCCGGCCAGAACCTCCTCCTTGGTCGGGAAATGAGGATTCTCGCCTAAGAATACGCAGCCGTTGTATATCGTATCCACGCAGAATCTTCCGTCGCTGTCAATCAGCAGAACCGTTCTCTCCCGGAAGCCGATGTCGTTGCGCGGGCAGGTAATCCTGATATCGTTACCGTAGCGCTCCGCAAGCTTGTCGGCATATTCGCAGGCCTGCGGCAGGCTGACTTTTATCGAGTCGAAGAAGTCTTTGCATTTTTCCGAATAGTTCACCGGATAGAAATGCCAGCGTTTCACGCCGAGACGCAGCAGTTCCTCCGCCGTCGCCTCCAGCTTTCCCAGATTGTACTGCGTCAGCACCGTGTGAACCACCAGAGGCACGCCGGCTTCCGTCAGCCCCCGGATGTTCTTCTTCAGCCTTTCGGTCTGGGCAAAGGCTTTGCCCCCCAGCGGCGGCCGTACAACATTGAGGACGGCATCGTCCAGGATGTCCACCGTCAGCCGGACGGTTGTATTCGTTTCCTTCAGAACCGGTATCAGTTCCGTCAGTTGCGGCGTCGTGCCGTTGGTGTCCAGCACCGTGCCGACTTTATCCTTGAAAAGGAGCAAAATATCCTTCAGCTTCGGGTTCAGCGTCGGTTCCCCGCCGGTCAGGTTGATGCAGATTGGCTTCAGGCTCAGCAGATGCCGCGCGGTATCCAATGCATCCTGTGAAGACTCGTTTCGGCCGAACATCTTGTTCTTGGCAAAGCAATAGAGGCAGTCCAGATTGCAGCTGCCGGAAAGCAGCCAGCAGGCGGTAAAGGGATTGTCGGACAGCACATTTTTTGTGAGCCGTGCAGGATTTTCGGCCATAAAACGGAGAAGAACTTCCTCCTTCACCTGTCCGTCTCTGTCTGCCAGGTCCTCAATAAAGGCGCCTTCGTAGAAATAAAACAGATGCTCGCCCCGGTTGTGCACCGTCATGCCGTTTTGCTCGTTTCGCAGCGTATAGCGGCCCTCAACACTTTGGATTTTCCCCGTTTCATGCCCGTCTTCCACGATGATGCGGGCCGTTCTGTCGCTTTCCTCTGCCGTTTCGTCACGGAAGAAATACCGGGTATAATCTATAAGCTGGGCAAAGGGATCCCGGCAGTAAAGCAGCCTTTCGGTCTGCCCGTCATGCTCCCATTCGAGGATGTCTCCCCTGCCTTCGACGATGTCGCCGTTTCTTATCACCGCGTGGAAAAAGCTCTCCATAATGAGAAGAGCGGAATACCCTTCTCCGTCCACCTTAAAGTACGGCCCCACCTGCAGCCCCGCCGTGTCATCCGTAACCGTGCAGTGAAAGCGCACGTCGCTCTCGATAAGACGGGCCGAATCTGTCTCACTCAACAGGGGCGGGTCGTAAACAAAGAGCGTATCCACGGTTCTGCCGTTGAACAGCATGCGGAAAGGAAGCGGGAACCCGTCGATTTTGGGAACCCCCTGCCGGCGGTTGATATCCGCCATGATGTTGTTGATTCTCCGGAGCTCTTCGGCGTCTCCGTAAAAGATAATGTCGTAATCGGCAATGGCCTCGGCTCCCAGAGCTGCCGAACCTACCAGGCCCAGCTGATTGGTGGATATTCCGAAGCTTTCCGTCAATTCCGAAACGAAAGCACGAAAATCCTCGTTTCGGCCCATCATCTCGAGCAGCGCCTTTCGTGGCTCTATGATGTCGATAACCTCATCCCACTCGAAGCAGGAGTAGGCCGGATAGAACGGCGTATCAAACCTTGGCACCGAGTCCACTCTGTGCTTTAAGGGCAGGGCGCGGATATGCCGGTTATCGAGTGACATCTGCTTTCCGTTCTCTTCCTTCGTGGCTATTTTCACCATCGGAATGTTGAACAGCGTTTTCCGGCACGGAAACGCATCCGCCATTTCCTCGCTGATGTTGTTTTCGCTCACGTATATGCAGGTGCCGAAAAACTGATTCTCGTCATTGGCGTAGAGATAATTGCAGGCGGAGTATACGACAGCATAGGTGTCGTGTTCCCTGTTGTGAATCAGATAATACAGATAATCGTTGGAACTGTTAAACTTTCTGCACTTTTCAAGAATCTCGCTTTTATTCATGCGTCCTCGTAATAAAGAGATCCGGCCGGAATAGCCAGTTCGAACTCTTCGCCCGAGACCGTGATTACGTTGATGATGCAGTTTCCGTCTTCATCCAGAGCGGAGGAAATCACGGTTCCGTCGGACGGAATCAGGGTGAGGAGTCCTTCCGCAAGGGTGAAGGTTCCCGTCACTCTCTCGCCGTTCGGGAGAATCATAAGGAAGGTGCCGTCATTAAAGAGATACAGCCAGGTATCGCTGCCGTAGAAGGCGGCCAGAAGCGGCTTCCCCTCTCCGCCTTCCCAGACGTAAATGTACCCGTAGTTGTTGATGATTCCCTGATTGTTGATTGAGAAGAGCTGCGGGAGATTGCCGGGAATCGTAAGCGTGCCGAAGCTGCCGTCGTCATTCAGAGCGACCGTTGCCGGGGCAATAGAGCCGTAATTGTCTATGACGCCGTAGTTGTTGAGATAACTTAACTGAACGGGGCTTAAGGTAATGCGTTTGGTGACTATCAGCGGATTCGCCGGGTCGGGAACAATGGGAATGATGGCCTCCGTCGCCGTAACGAGGAGAATTCGTGCCCCGTTCTCATTGATGAGCTTTCCGTAATTTTCCAGCGAGCCCGGGACCAGAACAATGTCCCCGGCGTTCGTCATGATGGCGCTTTCAAAAATTGTCCCGGCTTTATCTTTGCCGTTGATGAGCACACCGGGCCAGACGCCGGCTTGCGTTACGTCATCCTTCCAGGAAATCTGAATGCCCTTATGATAGGCATACGTTCCCTTGTCCGGGTCGTTTCCGGTGATCGTGTCGCCGTATTTTCCGTTGTTGACCAGAGTACCGAAGTTATACAGCTTGCCGTAGACGATGAGGCAGCCGTTGTTCGTGAGCGTGGCGCCGTCCTGAATCATCAGTTCGCCATAACCCTTTTCCTGTGTGGGATCCGGTGCGGGCTGGCCCTGTACCGGCTCTATCGGCTTGCCTTCGGGGCCTTCAATCGTGATGACGCCGTCGTTCTGTATCTCTCCGCCGGAGCGCAGGTCCAAAATGCCGTTGTTCAGAATATCCTGCTTGGAAGGGGTCTCGCCCTCAGCGGGAGTTGGGGTGGCTCCGTCCCATTCGATTTCAAGCTGGCAGGTTTCATCAATGATAAGCTTGCCGCCTTCATCGATAACGAATTTAGCATTGTTGCCGATGGCCACCTCGGCACCGGTGGTGTTGCTCAGGTCCTCTATCTGGAGCCATGCGTTTTTGAGATTGAAACCGGCAACCGGTTCCTCGGTCTCTTTGCCCGTATTGTTGGCAATCTGAATGTCAAAGCTGTTGACGTTCAGCGTACGCTTCTTAAGGTTCTGAGAATCCGTTCCCTCGAGGTTGAGCGTGTCGGTAACGGGAACTTCGCAGATCATCTTGATCGTCTTCCCGCAGCCTTCATCGGCGGGATCTTTGTCAATCGTCTGGTCGTAATAAGGCTTTTCTATCGCTTTTTCCAGGGACCAGTAAGTGACTCCGGTTTCTTTTCCGTTTTCATCAACGGATTCCGCCACAGCCGTTTCCAGAGCCAGGTCGGACCCCTTTACAAGGTAGTTCGAAATCGTCGCAAGAGCATCTCTGAAGAACTTTTCGAGAACTCTTTTTTCATAGGCTGCCGGATCCTTGGTTGCCTCTTCAGATGTAGGATCGTATTTCGTGATTTCTTCATCATAATCCTTAATTTTGTCCACATACATCTTAACCGGCACGTCACCGGTCGGCGCGCCCTCTTTGCCGACGTCGGCCCCCGCGGCGAGCTTGCCCGAGGAGAAAAGCAGGACATCGACATAAGGAGTCTTTGTCGCATCGTTTTTATCAATCAAATCTGCCTTCGTGTAGGCACCGGTTTTCGTTCCGTAACCGTCGGCAAATTCATTCCAATTCGGCCAGTAATCCTCCGGCTTGCTGATCAGCAGACCGTTAAACGGGATATTGGCGTAGTTCTGCTCCTGCTTGACGTGGAGAACGGCATCTTCCCCCTGACCATTAAAATAATCCGATACATCCATTCGGAGAATCACATAGGTTCCGTCATAGCCGCTCAGTTTTTTATGAATCGTTCCGTCCTGTGCTTTTTCTTCAATAATGATAACCGGATAGTCTGTATACGGCTCAGGCTTCCCTTCTCGTACCGTCTCATACTCCGTCGGGCCGACTTTCTTTTCATATCCGACGGCTGCACCCTGAATGATGGCAGGAGGATTGGTTGTAGGTTCCTCAGCCAAATTTGCATCCGCTATGCTTGGAATACCAATAGTAGTAGGATTCTTTTCATCCGTTGATATCGCTATGTCTTTCGGTTGCGCATCGGCCACATAAACGCCGGCATAATCGGCAGGATTTTCAAACTGTTCCGCATCAATATCATAGTTGGGTGTTGGTGCAGGAGAAGCAGCTATCGGTGGATCCGTTTCCTCTGGCGCTTCTCCTTCTGCCGAGGCCTGCAGCGGAATCAGCAGCATCAGCGCGAAGAACGCAAAAAACAGAACCGCCAGTTTGCCGAAAAACTTCTTTTTTATTGTCATTTTAAAAACCTCATGTATAGTCTGTCCGGTTGCGGTGCAACCCAGCCGAGGCATCAATCATTTAAATCGCCCGACTTCAATAGATTTATTTTACATAGAATGCGGCAAGGTGTCAACCGAACTTAAAAGCAAGTCGGCCGCAACCTTGCCGTACACCATGATAATCGTAACCGGAGGCGGCTATGAGCCCCTCCGGTTCGGTTCATTATGAGACTTGTCGGAACCCCTTCAGGTTCCCAATGGAATACTCAGCAGAGAATCGGCTCGATTTCCATTTCGAGCACGGTGCCAGTCATGGCATCGAGAGAAACTTCGTATTTCATCTTGTTGGCTACAAATTCGAGTTCCCACTCCCACATGCCATCGTCAAAATCCAGCTTGCATTTCAGGAACATGCAGTCCGCTACGTTGACCTTGACGGCATCCGCAGCAGCCTTCTTTGCCGCTTCGGCAGTCAGGGCACCGGCCGGGGGTGCAAAAGCAGCACCGGCTCCACCGCTTACCTGGTTCAGTTCTTCGTTTTCGAGTTTTGCCATTATTCAATTCCTCCGTATAATTTCTTTCTTTTTTGGTTTGGATTAAGTATACCATAGATGAATACGCTTGAAAACCGCAATTGTTACATAAAAAGAACGCTTTCGGATGAAAGCGTTCTTATATACTCCAGGCAATCAGTCGTACTCGCTGTAGGAGCTCATGATTTCTCCTGTCTGGGAATTGATGACGTATTTATATTCCAGACCGCCGTTGTTGAAGTTTACTTCATAATACTTGTTGCCGTATTCGTTTTCGAAATCAACGTCAATGTCATAGACCTGAGCCTGCGTAAATCCGGCATCGTTCAGAGCAATGCTCAGCGCGGCTTTTTTGGAAATTCTGCTTCCGCAGCCCGTCAGGCAGGCGCAGATCAGCACGAAGGCCAGCAGCAGAGCAAGGGTTCTTTTCATTTTGTTTTTCATGTTGTTTCTCCTTAGAATAAGTTATCCCACAGGCATTGTACCACAGTTCAAAGAAAAAGCGAAGAGTATTGTTCAGGTAGCGGTGAGCAGCCAAGCAGTGAGTGAGTGTAGAAACCGAAGAGTCGGTTTCTTTTGATTTCGAATAACAAGCTGTTTAATATCCAAATCGCTGGTTCGCGCTCCCGCGAACCTACCTTCCCTCGCTGCTCGTCCCTCTCTGCTCGCCCCTTATTTACTCCTGTCGCCTGTAACATTTTCATAAACCAAGCGTACTAATCAGCGGAAGGCAAAAACGCCTAAAACAAAAAATTTACGAAGGGAGACGAAGAAAATGAAACTTCAGAATGAAGCATTGAAGCAAGTCAACGGCGGACAGCACGAGCACATTGGGGAATGCCCCCTCTGCCACCACGGCGAATTGAGATGGATTTACAGCAATCCGGGTTTAAGGCGGGAATACTTCGTCTGCACCGGCTGCGGAAAGAAGGTAACCCTCTTCCAGCAGGACCACAGTTATAAAGAGGGCTGGATCATCGACTGAACGGCATAACATAAGAAAGAGACCTGAAATTCAGGTCTCTTTTTTTATGCTTAATTCGTATAAATAACATCCGTTTTATCCCTGAAGTTTTTTGCTGGAAAACTGTAACACTTTCCTTTATAATGCGTATTAAGCAACAGTACATTTAAAAGAAGATTTTTTAAGGAGAATAATCAATGATTTCAAAAGATAACATTCAGAATATCGATAACGAAGAGCTGCAGTCCGTTTCCGGCGGCTTTATTCCTCCCCTTCCCAAATCCGTGGAAATCCACAAGGTGGATGAGCACACCGGGGCCGATATGAAAGCGGGTCTGCCGGCAGGTAAGATTATTTCCGAAGCCGATCTGCAGAACGTCAACGGCGGTCTGGATCTGGACCTCTTCGATTTTGACGCCGACCCCAACGATTTCGAAACCAAGCATTCCATCCGCAACATCTACACGGCTGACTGACAGTGCATAACCGCAAAAGCATCAAGAGAGAATTTCACTTCCGAAATTCTCTCTTTTTTGTCGCCAAAGCAGGCCGGGTACAAACGTACCCAATCATAATTCTCCTTCCCGGCACCCGGCACCTGATACCCGGCATCTTCTCTCACGCAACACTGTTCGACGGCTTCCACTCCAATTCTTTTTCCCACTCATAATGAATCTCCGGCAGCGGGGCGGGTCTTCTGGCCAGCCTGGCTTTCTTCTCGGCTTCCCACTTTTTCGGGCCGAACATCGGCTCCCGTTTTTTCCCGTTGATTTCATACCCCATCGCAAATTTGACCATGTCGATAAGATATTTGACGCCTATCACCGTAAACAGGCTCAGAATAATAATGACATATGCTCCCATAAATACTCTCCTTTTTCAAAATCTCGAGAAACTGCCTCTGCAGTTTCTACCTTCCCTCGCTGCTCGCCGCTTGGCTGCTCGCTGCTTACTCTCCCCAGAGCATCTGCTCCCACTTCTTACACACGTACTCCCACAGCTCCTGATTCGTCATGTCGCTGTACTTGCCGGACAGGCGGCCCTCGTTGCGGGACTTCCGCATGTTGTCGTAATCGAACTGGATAATCTCTTGCTGGCTCATTTTTAAGCTCCTTTCTGTCTTTCAGCTCAAAGCTCTTTGCTCTGAGCTTTTCATTTTTTATCCTGAAAACAGAATAACCCCCAAAGTGGTAAATAGATTTACCATTTCGGGGGTCCAAGTAAGAAATTTTCGATAATTTAGTTTACATAATGACTGTTATCGGAGAGATAACACAATATTTCTACTATGCAGATAGGGACAGTCACTTTTTGAATAGTTCTATTTTATTATACCGGCTCTGTTTTGGTGCAATGCAAGGGTCCACATAGCTTGCCTTCGGCAAGCGACCCTCATCCGGCGCCGAAGGTGCCACCTTCCCCCAACGGGGGAAGAAATCAAGCAAAATACGGGCGGAGCCCGTGTATTTAATAAATCCCAATATATAACAAAAATCCCCACATACGTGGGGATTTTATTTTAAGCTAGTAAAGTGACTCGAACACTCGACCTGCTGATTACGAATCAGCTGCTCTACCGACTGAGCTATACCAGCAACGCGCTATGTATTGTAACACAAGATAATTATAAAGTCAATGATTATTTGCAGATTACTGATTGTATAATGCACTTATTCAAACACAGTGTATACCCGCTGACGGAAAAGAAAAGTGCTTGAAATTCAAGGCTTTCGCAGATGGACTGAACAGCAAAATCGGTTTCCGT
>JAZUEY010000084.1:0-28090 GCA_045640405.1 Candidatus Limivicinus sp. | reverse complement strand
GCAAACTGTTATTGAGCAAGCAGTTTATTACTTCAACTACGAACGACCTGTTCGTAAACTGAACGGAAAACCACCAGTCCTGTACAGAACAGGACTGGTGGCTTAGATAATTTTGTGTCTACTAACTATTGACTACTTCACAGAAATGAAGGCGTTATTTTTATTCCCAATTTTTCCATGTTTCGGGACAGTACCCAACCGTAGCCTGTTTTCCGTTCCTTACAACGGGCGTTCTGAGCATTTCGGGAATCTCGAAAAGTCTGTCAAGCTTATCTTCTTTATAGGCAAGATGCCTGTAAAGCTCATAATCCGGATCCTTCGGGTCTACAATTTCATCAATACCGACGGCATTCACCACGGAATTCAGTTCGCCGCGGCTGATGCCGTATTTCATAAGGTCGATAAACTGGTATTTAATGCGGCGTTCTTTAAAATATCTCTCGGCTTTTTTCGTATCAAAGCACTTGGATTTGCCGAATATTTGAATGTTCATAACTCAACAATAACAGGCAATACCATCGGTGAACGCATGGTTTCTTTATAAACGTAGCTGCTGACGGAAGATTTGATTCTGCCCTTGAGCACATTGACGTCTCTCAGCTCTTCTTCCGGTGCATCCACAACGGCATTTACAACAACATGCTTGATTTCCTGCATGAGTTCCTCGGCTTCTTTCACGTAGATGAAGCCTCGGGTTATTATCTGCGGCTCCGTAACAATCGATTTGTCATAGGTGGAAAACGGAACAACCGCAACAATCATACCGTCATCGGCAAGCTTATGTCTGTCGTGCATGACAACAGCACCTATTTCGCCGATTCCGGACCCGTCAACCAGCACCGCACCGGCTTGAACCTTGTCTTCATGCCGGATGTTATTCTTCGTAATTTCAATAACATCGCCGTTATCGGCAATCACACAGTGGTTGGGATTTACTCCCATCAGTTTACCAAGCTCGGCATGCTTGACAAGCATGCGATACTCGCCGTGAACAGGAATAAAATACTTGGGTTTGGTAAGCGCAAGTATCATTTTCTGCTCCTCTTGCGGAGCATGACCCGAGACATGAAGATCCGTGTGTTTATCATAAATGACCTCAGCGCCTCTGCGATAAAGTTCGTCGATAACGCGAGTAATCATGTTTTCGTTGCCGGGTATTGCCGAAGCGGAGATAATCACACGGTCTCCCGCATCAATTTTAATCTGCTTGTGCTCACCGAAAGCCATACGGTACAAAGCCGACATAGACTCACCCTGACTGCCGGTCGATATAATGACGGTGCGGTTCTTCGGGTAGGATTTGATGGCATCCAGCTCAACAACCACATCATCGCTCAAATCCATATAACCGAGAACTTTGCAAACCTTAAGGATGTTTTCTATGGAACGGCCGGAAACGGCAACTTTTCTGCCATGCTTCTTGGCAACATCGATGATCTGCTGAAGACGATGAATGTTGGAAGCAAATGTGGTCACAATGATACGTTTATCGCATCCTTCAAACAGCTTGTCAAAGCTCTGCCCGACTTTTCTTTCCGAATCGGAATGACCGGGTTTCTCAACGTTGGTGGAGTCACTCATCAGTGCGAGAACACCTTTATTGCCGAGTTCTCCGAATCTTTCCAGGTCTATGATTCTGCCCGAGGTCGGAGTCAGGTCAAATTTAAAATCGCCCGTATGTACAAGTACGCCAAGAGGTGTTGTAATAGCAAGCGCGACCGCATCCGGTATCGAATGATTGACATGAATGAACTCAACCGTAAAGCAGCCGAGACGGAAAGTGCTGCCGGGAACCTTTGTGAAAATCTGGGTATCCGTCAGCTGGTCGTTTTCCTCAAGCTTCAGCTCTACGAGAGCCGCCGTAAGTGCCGTTGTATAAATAGGGACATTGATTTCCCTGAGCAGATACGGAACGCCTCCGATGTGGTCTTCATGACCGTGAGTAAGAATCAGTCCGCGGATTTTCTCCCGGTTGCTTTTCAGATAACTGATATCCTGCAGAACAACATCAATTCCGTACATCGACTCATCGGGAAAACCGATGCCCGCATCTATGATAATCATGTCGTTGCCGAATTCGACAACGGTCATGTTTTTTCCTATTTCGCCAAGCCCTCCGAGAGGGATTATTTTTAATTTAGGTGTCATTCAGTTTCCTTTCTGGAAAAAATTACATTTCGGTACGTCCTTCGATAGCCCTGTTCAATGTGGCATCATCGGCAAATTCAAGGTTGGAACCGACGGGAATCCCATAGGCAAGACGGGATACCTTAACATTAAAAGGTTTCAGAAGGCGGGAAAGATAAAGAGCGGTAGCTTCCCCTTCCGTATCCGGATTCGTTGCCATTATTATTTCGCTTACATCGTTTTCCGCCACGCGAACCAGTAGCTCTTTTATCTTGATGTCATCCGGGCCGACATGGCTCATCGGCGAAAGAACTCCGTGTAGAACATGATAAAGACCGTTATATTCGTTGCCTCTCTCTATGGACAGAACATCCTTCGGATCGGATACGACACAGATAAGAGAATGATCGCGCCTGTCGGAAGAACAGATGGGGCAGATTTCATCTTCTGTCATATTCTGGCATACCTGACACAGATGAATGTTCCTCTTGGCTTCGGTTATCGCGTCGGCAAAATTCTGTGCGGCTTCATCCGGCAGCCCGAGCACAAAAAAAGCGAGCCTTTGTGCCGTCTTTTTTCCGATTCCGGGCAGTGAAGCAAATTTATCTATAAGATTTTCAAGGGAAGCTGGAAAATACGACAAAATCAAACCCTCAGACTCTCTATGGCCGCTTTTCTGTCTTCCGCCCCAAATACGTAGGAACCGGCAACAACAACGTCCACATCGTTCTCAGCGGCCGTTTTAGCGGTTTCTCCGTTGACGCCGCCGTCAATCTCCACGATAACACCGGGCATCAGGCGTTTTACTTCCCCGATTTTGGGCATCATATCCGCCATAAATTTCTGCCCGCCGAAACCGGGTTCCACCGTCATGACAAGGACCATCTCAACAAGGCCCCTGAAAGGTTCCAAGCTTGAAACAGGAGTACCGGGCTTAATGGAAATGCCGGCTTGTTTCCCGCAAGCATGAATTTCGTTTATGCAGAAAAGAGCCTCTTCGGTCGTACAGGCTTCCACATGAAATGTTACCATATCGGCCCCGGCTTCGCAAAAACGGCGGACGTATTTCTGTGGTTCGCTGATCATAAGATGAACGTCAAAGAACATGTCCGTCAATTTACGGATGGATTTAATAACAGGGAGGCCAAAGGATATATTGGGTACGAAATGCCCGTCCATCACATCGAGATGGACCCAGTCGGCGCCTGCATTTTTAATGGAAATGATTTCATCGCCGAGTCTGGAAAAGTCGGCGGAAAGTACAGATGGTGCGTTTTTCATGTTGTCAGTATACTACATCTTGACCAAACTTGTAAATGTGATAAAATAAATAAAAAATTGTTTCGAGGTGATAAGCTTGCACATAGGCCGCATATTATTCATTCTCCTCGTGATTGTTGCCGCTGTTTTTCTGATTGGAAAATACAACAGTGATAAAAAGAAGCAAGGTGAAAACAGCCATAAAGCCGTACACAAAACGTCCGAGCGTGTCGGTGCTGCCGAAAAGCCGGCCGTGAAGAAGAGCTATGGGCCTGCAGTCGATCCGATAATTGAAGAAGGCAATCGTGCTCTTGCCGAATTCGGCAGGCTTTACAGTTCCATCCCGGATGAAGCTGTTAAAGATAAGATAAACGAAATCATGCGCATTACGGACAAAATTATGCTCGATGCCATCGATGACCCGTCCGATGTACCGCAGATAAAAAAGTTCTTTAAGTACTACATTCCCACAACCATCAAGCTCCTGAATGCCTATGACCGTATGGACAGTCAGGAAATCGAAGGCGAAAACATCAGCAAAACAAAAACCAACATTTATGATATGCTGGATGTCGCCATCGATGCGTATAAAAAGAGGCTCGATTCCCTTTTTGAAGATCAGGCCCTTGATATAGAGACGGACATTGACGTTATGAACCAGATGCTTGCACGTGAAGGTCTTCTCGAAAATAACGATTTTAAAGTTCAGGAAGGAACAGGTACAAAATAATGGCAGAAATCAATCTTACTCTCGAACCCACCAAATATGATACCGCAGCCGCCGTACAGGTTGCCCAGGAAGCAGAAGAACAGGCAGAAGCCGCCGTTACCGAGGCGGTTCATCCCGAGCAGCTGAGTCTTGATGATCTCACCCCCGAAGAGCAGGCCGCCGTCAAGGAGTTCTCCTCGAAAATTGATGTAACGGATACCGAGCAGGTTTTGAATTACGGTTCCAATGCGCAGAAAAACATTTCCGAATTTACGGAAGCCGCTCTTTCCACCGTCAAGACAAAAGACATCGGCGAAGTCGGTGACATGCTCTCTTCTCTCGTCGTGCAGCTGAAAGGCCTTGAATTTGACGAAAATGAAAAGAGCTTTTTCAAGCGCATATTCAAAAAGAGCAAAAACAAAATCGCCTCTCTCGTTACCGATTATGAAAAAGCTGAGACTAACGTCGATGCCATAGTAGAGCAGCTTGAAAATCATGAAGTTGTCCTGATGAAAGACATTTCTCTCATGGATAAGATGTACGAAAAGAACGAAGAGTATCTCAAGGAACTCACCATGTACATCATCGCCGGCAAGCTGAAAATCGAAGACCTCCGCAACAACGGGCTGAAGGAACTGCAGGAAAAGGCAGAAAAATCCGGTCTGGCCGAAGATGCCCAGGCTGCTTCCGATTTTGCAAATCTCATCGGCAGATTTGAAAAACAGATTTATGACCTTGAACTCACAAGAACCATTTCCATTCAGTCGGCTCCGCAGATTCGCATGATTCAGAATAACGACTCTCTGATGATTGAAAAAATCAGAACATCCATCAACAACACCATTCCTCTCTGGAAGAATCAGATGGTTCTGGCTCTTACGATGTTCCACTCCGAGTCTGCCATGAAGGCTCAGAACGAAGTAAACGAAGTCACCAACGAGCTTCTGCGCAAGAATGCGGAAAAGCTGCATCAGGGCACAGTCGGCATAGCGGCAGCCTCCGAGCGCGGAATCATCGATCTCGAAACACTGCAGAAAACCAATCAGGAACTCATTGCAACACTCGACGAAGTCCGTCAGATTCAGGACAACGGCAGAGCCTCCCGGGCAGCCGCCGAAGTCGAGCTTTCAAAAATCGAAGACGAACTCAAGCAAAAGCTGCTGGCCATCAAAGGCTGACGGCACATCCGAATACAGCAAGGCACCGGGCAGGAATTCTGCCCGGTGCCTTGCTGTTATGCGTTAAGCTTTTATAACTTTAAAGAAATTCTTTTTTCCTCTTTTAACGAGAAGCCCGTCTTTTACTTCCTCTTCGGTGAATGACTTTGAAAAGTCTGTTATTTTTTCATCGTTGACGGACACTCCTCCCTGCTGAATGTTTCTTCTGGCATCTCCGTTGGAAGAGCAAAGACCCGTCTTAACAAGAATCTTTACTATATCGATGTTGCCATCTGTAAAATCATCATCCTGGAGCTCGCATGTCGGTGCATTGGCATCGGAAGCACCGCCGCCAAATAAAGCTTTAGCACTGTCCTGTGCCTTTTTAGCCTCTTCCTCGCCGTGGACCAAAGCAGTCAGTTCATAGGCGAGTATCTCTTTAGCCTTGTTGAGCTCGGAGCCTTCCCATTTGTCCATTTCATCAATCTGTTCGAGCGGCAGGAATGTGAGCATGCGAATGCACTTAAGAACATCGGCATCGTCCACATTTCTCCAGTACTGATAGAAGTCATAGGGAGAAGTTTTATTCGGATCGAGCCAGACCGCGCCCGAAGCAGTTTTACCCATTTTTTTGCCCTCGGAGTTGAGAAGCAGCGTTATCGTCATGGCATGGGCATCCTTGTCCAGCTTTCTGCGAATCAGCTCCGTTCCGGCAAGCATGTTAGACCACTGGTCATTTCCGCCGAACTGCATATTGCAGTCATAGTGCTGGAAAAGATAATAAAAGTCATAAGCCTGCATAATCATGTAGTTGAACTCCAGAAAACTCAGGCCTTTTTCCATTCTCTGCTTATAGCATTCTGCACGAAGCATGTTGTTAACGGAAAAACAGGTGCCGACTTCACGAAGGAAATCCACATAATTGAGGTCCAGAAGCCAATCGGCATTATTGACCATAATAGCCTTGCCTTCGCCGAAATCGATGAAACGACTCATCTGTTTCTTGAAACACTCGCAGTTATGCTGAATGGTTTCAACCGTCATCATCTGCCGCAGATCGCTTCTGCCGGACGGATCTCCTATCATACCGGTACCGCCTCCGACAAGGCAAACCGGTTTATTTCCGGCAGCCTGGAGTCTCTTCATCAGGCAAAGTGCCATAAAATGCCCTACATGAAGGGAATCGGCCGTCGGATCAAATCCGATGTAAAAGGTAGCTTTGCCATTGTTGACTAATTCTCTGATTTCTTCTTCATTTGTGACCTGTGCAATCAGACCGCGGGCCACGAGTTCTTCATAAATACCCATTATTTTATATTTTCCTCCAGCAGGTTTCCTGCATATAATATTAAATCATCACACGGAATACCGTGGCCTTTCAGCTCGATGCAGCGAACGCATCCGTTGAATTCTCTGAATGTAGAAACAAAATCCTTAACGGTTTTCGCGTCACCTTTTCCGCAAAGGCCGAGACACATAACAGCACCGGATATCGCGCCGCAGATTTCTCCGCTTCTCAGTCCCCCGCCAAAGCCCATTCCGATTCTCATGCACTGGTCGTCACTCAGACCGGTGTATTCTTTTGCTGCAAGCAAAATGCACTGAGCACAGTTTGTACCCGGAACATGATACTCGACAGCTCTTTCGCCTAAAGTCATTTTTTCTCTCCTTTATATGCAGCCGAAGCCTCCAGAGCCTCCCGGGCAGCATGCAATGTGGTATCGCTTATATTATCACCGCCGTACAGGCGGGCAATATCTTTTTTTCTTCCCTCTTCATCCAGTCTGTCCACAGCCGTGTACGTTCTCCCGTTCAATTCCGATTTACTGACACGAAACTGAACATCAGCCATGGCGGCAATCTGCGGCAGATGGGTTACCACGAGAACTTGCTTGTCGGATGACACCGCCCAGAGTTTTTCCGCAACTCTGGATGCGGCAATACCGGATACCCCTGTGTCAATTTCATCGAATATGAGCGTATCCACAGTGTCGTTTTCCGCAAAGGCATTTTTAAGAGCCAGCATAATGCGGGAAAGTTCGCCGCCGGAGGCCACTTTCGAAATACGGCCGGGGTTCTCCCCTGCGTTGGCAGACATCAGGAATTTTACATCGTCAATTCCGTTTGCATCGATTTTTTCAAGCCTTTCGAAATCAACGGTAAATCGTACCGACGGCATGCTGAGATCCGCCAGCTCGCGCGTAATGCGTTTTTCAAGCACTTGGGCGGTTTCGCGGCGCTTGCTGCTGAGTTTCTCCCCTTCTTCGAGCAATACCCTCTTTTGAACAGCGAGATCCTTTTTCAGCAGTTCTGCCTTGTCCGAGCTGCTGCCAAGACTGTCAAGCTTTTCTATGCATGAATGTAGCTGTTCGATAAGGCCTTCTTCATCGGTGGCATACTTTTTTTGCAGTCTGTCCAAAAGACTGATTCTCGATTCCAGTTCATCGTATTCCTCATCCGAAAAATCAAGTTTGTCACGGACGTCGCTCAGAATCTCACCGGCATCACGAAGACTGAGCGCGGCATCCTTTATAGACTTAACCGCTCCGGAGAGCTCAGAAGAAATGGCCGCAGCACGTTCCGTATAATACAGAGCATTCTGAACAGTACTCTCAGCATTTTCATCGCTTTCCGATAACAGAGACAGCGCCGAACACAGTGCCTCCCTAAGTTTTTCCGAATTCCGAAGCAAATCTCTTCTGGCTGTCAGACGGTCATACTCTCCGGATTGAAGATTGGCTTTTGTAAGCTCGTCGATACGAAACCGCAGAGAATCGGCCAGCCGTTCCTTCTCATCCTCATCCATGGAAAGGGATTTAATTTCCCTGGCAATGGAAACATACTTTCTGTATGCCGCTTTATAGGCAGCCAGATCCTCTTCCATGTGTCCGAATCCGTCAAGAAAAGAGAGATGACTTTTCTCGTCAAGAAGACGAAGCCCGTCATTCTGCCCGTGAACGTCGACCAGCAGCGAAGCAAGCTCCTTCATCTGCGCAGCTGTTACGGGAACTCCCGAAACACGGCAGCTTGATTTTCCTTCCGCGCTGATGCGCCTCTGGAGAATCAGCTCCCCCTGGGCGTCAATGTCATTGGCCAATAGCCATTCATCGGCTGTATCGGACACAAATACAGCGGAAACAAGGGCATTGTCCGCTCCTTTACGAACCAGCTCCCGGCTGGTTCTGTTTCCGAGCACAGCATTGATACTGTCGATAACAATGGATTTACCGGCACCGGTTTCACCGCTGAGAACATTAAGCCCCTTCTCAAAGCAGATATCGGCCTTTTCTATAACGGCTATATTTTCAATGTGAAGTTCCGATAACATTGAATCCTTCGCTCAGTTCTTTTAATAATCTCTTAGCCGCTTCATTGTCTTTCATGGCAAGGAAAGCCGTATCATCTCCGGCAATCGTTCCGACGAGCCCATCGATGTGCATGTGATCCAAAGTGCTGCAGGCACCGTTGGCAAGACCCGGCAGGGTCTTGATTACAAGAATATTCTGCGCCGTTTCGCAGGAAACCATGCACTCTTTAAATATTCTGTGAAGTCTGTCATTATCGGCCTGCCTCCTGGCGGAGCCGGAAACAACGTAATGCGCTCTTTCTCCTTTGCCGGTTGCTTCTTTTGTAAGATTCAGATCGTTAATGTCCCGGCTCAGCGTTGCCTGGGTGGACTTAATTCCTCTGGCATGCAGCTCATTCATCAGCTGTTGCTGGGTTTCGATATCTTTCGAGGCAATAATATCCAGTATGATATTTTGTCTTTCGCTTTTCATGGCTCCTCCTACATCAGTTTTTCAAAGGCTGTTTCGAAGAAACTTTTGGTTCCGATTGAGGCAAAAGTAATTCGATGGGATGATTCCTTTACCGTGACAATGTCACCGGAAAGAATATCGGCAACCTGAACCCCGTCAACGGAAAGATAGGCCCTGCGTTCGAATAATTTTTCGGTCTTGACCGTTACCACTCTGTCCGGACCCACCACATAGTTGCGGGCTCTCAGCGAGTGCGCACAAATGGGGCTTATGATAATAGCTCTGGCTTCAGGCTCGGCAATTGGTCCACCTGCCGACATGGAATAACCGGTAGAACCCGTTGGAGTGGAAAGCACAATTCCGTCACCCGAAAACTTGATGATGGGACTGTCGCCGATGAAAGCGCTGATACTTATGGTATCACCGTAACCGTGAACAACGGCATCATTCAGACAGTTTCCCGTGTAGATCATGCTGCCTTCTCTTTTCAGCTCTACGTCGAGCATCATTCTGACCGAAGGGATGAACTCACCATTCGCTGCATCGACTACCTTTTCAATCTCCTCCGGTTCAACGGAAGCCATGAAACCTTTAGTCCCGAGATTTACACCGATAATCGGAACATCGGAACCTTCCAGGTCATCAGCTGCCTTCAGTATTGTACCGTCGCCTCCCACAACAACCGCCAAACTAATGTCATCCGCATAATCTTTAAGCGACTCTCCGCTTTCATCAAAAATCTTGCAGATAACCGTATCAAATCCGGCATTGTTGAGAAGCGAAACGGCCCTGTTCGTCAATTCAAGGTTAATATCTCTGTAGGGATTCGGACATACAGCAATCATTTTTCCAATTCCTCATGTGACGCGGCAACCACGGCGGCAGCATCTACCTTCACGCCGTCCGCTGCTCTGTTTTTCATATAAAGTAAATACTCTATGTTTCCTTCGGGTCCTCTGATTGGGGAATAATCCAGTCCCATAACAGAAAAACCGATAGTGGGCATAAAACTCAAAATGTCGTTAATAACGGCTTCGTGAACTTTCCTGTCACGGACGACACCTTTTTTCCCGACCTGTTCCCTTCCGGCTTCAAACTGAGGTTTTATCAGGCAGACAATGTCGGCATCCTCGCGAAGGAGCTTTGCCACAGAAGGCATAACCAGCTTTAAAGAAATAAATGAAACATCACAGACCGCTATATCAGGTTTTTCGGGAATCTGTTCGTCTGTCACATAACGAAGATTCGTTCTTTCCAAATTCACTACCCGTTCATCGTTACGAAGCTTCCAGGCCAGCTGCCCATAGCCAACATCGACCGCGTATACTTTTTTGGCTCCATGCTGCAAAAGAACGTCCGTAAAACCACCGGAAGAAGCTCCGCAGTCAATACAGATTTTATCGGCGGGATTCACAGGAAATACTTTCAAAGCCTTGTCCAGTTTATAACCGCCTCTGGAAACAAACGGGAGCTCTTTAATTCTGACTTCAATCTCCGTCTCCGGCAGAACCTGCAGGCCTGGTTTGTCGGCTTTCTGTCCTTTTATATAAACATTGCCGCTCATGACGATAGCCTTTGCCTTTTCCCTGGAATCGGCATAACCTTTGTCATAAACGAGCTGATCAAGCCGTATTCTGCTCATAACATTCTTTCCACGGCGGAAACAATTCCGCTTCCGTCAATGCCGAGAGCCTGACGAAGCTGCCCGACGCTGCCGTGCTGCACAATACCGTCACCACAGTTTAGTAAAGCAGACTTAACAAGCAGCCCGTTTTTTTCACATGCGGAAAGTATTCTCTGTCCGATGCAGTCTTCATCTGCAACATCCTCGGCTATGACCAGTTTTCCGGTCTTTTCGAGTGACTTCAGAACGAATGAGAAATCATTCGGTTTTACGCAGGAAATCTTTATAACGTCGCACCCGATGCCTTTTTCCGCAAGTACGGCTTCGGCATCCAGCGCTTCATTTATCATAGTGCCGTAAGCAACAATCGTCACATCGCGGCCGCTCTTGATAAAGGCGTCCTCCGTAATGCAAAGATTATATCTGCCTTCTCCTCCGCGAGGATAGCGAACGGCAGCCGGACCGTCAGTCTCATACAGAGCGGTTCGAAGCATTTCTCTGAGTTCATCAAAGGAGGCGGGGCAGAAAATCTTCATACCCGGTATGCTGCTGAGATAAGCAATGTCAAACGTACCCTGGTGGGTCTCTCCGTCTTTTCCGACAAGCCCGGCTCTGTCAACGCAAAAGACAACGTGAAGATTCTGCAAAGCCACATCATGAATCAGCATGTCATATCCGCGCTGCAGGAAGGTAGAATACACGCAAAAGACGGGTTTCAGCCCCTGTTTTGCCATTCCGGCAGACATGGCGACAGCATTACCCTCCGTAATACCGGTATCGACGAATCTTTCTGGGAAACGGGCAGCAAAAGTATTGAGCCCGGTTCCGTCCGTCATAGCCGCCGTCAGCGCAACAATAGTATCATCTTTCTCGGCCAGCTCAACGAGATTTTTTCCCATACGGTCGCAAAAACCCTCGGAATTGCCTTTTAAATCACCCGAGGCGGGATCAAAAGGCCCTACGCCATGGTACTTGTTCGGTGCCATCTCCGCATAGGATACGCCTCTGCCCTTCTGGGTTACCACATGCAGAAGGACCGGTTTTTCCATTTCGCGCCCCCAGGCAAGAGCGGCCTCCAGGTCTCTGATATTGTGTCCGTCAATAGGCCCCAGATAATAAAGCCCCATTTCGGAAAAAATGTTTCCCGGGAGCAGTCGTTCTTTCAGGCCTTCTTTAACATTATGTGAAAATTTATAAAAATCGGTATCAATACCGACCAGTTTGCGATACTTCTTTTTGAATTCGATATAATTGGGGGATACGCGCATTTTCTGCAGCATCTTGGAAACGCCGCCGACATTTTTATTGATAGACATGGCATTGTCATTCAATATAATGACCATGGGTTCCTTAAGCGTAGCAACGTTTTCCAGTCCTTCATAGGCAAGGCCGCCGGACAGAGAACCGTCTCCCAAAACAACGCAGATATCATAAACCTTGTTTAAAAGACTCCTCGCCTTCGCCATTCCGAGAGCAACGGATATAGCGTCCGAGGAATGGCCCGCTGTAAAAGCATCCGCGTTGCTTTCGTAAGGACGGGGAAATCCGGCCAGCCCGTTAAAGGAACGAAGAGAATCAAACAAATCTCTCCGCCCGGTGATAATCTTATGCGTATATGACTGATGCCCCACGTCGAAAAGAATTCTGTCGACTTCCGGGTCATAAACGCGGTTAATAGCCAGTGTGAGTTCAACGGTACCGAGATTTGACGCCAGATGACCGCCAGATTTTGAAAGCTTATCAACCAGAAAATCCCGAATTTCATCCGACAGCATCGTAAGCTCGGCATAACCGAGCTTTTTAATATCTTTTGATGAATTTATACGGTCGATAATTCCCATTTATGACTTTCTCTTTTCGAGCGAAGAAATGAATTCTTCCAGAAATGCGATATCTTTAAAGTTATTTCTGAGCAGTTCCAGAGCTTCTTCCGTCAGAGCGGAAACGACCTCGGCACATTTCTTCTCTCCAAGCAATACCATATAAGTATTCTTATTCTCCTCAGCATCGGACCCGACCGGTTTGCCAAGTTCCTCGTTGGTTGAAAGAACATCAAGCATATCGTCCCGTATCTGAAAAGCCAGTCCAAACTTATATCCGATGTCATAAGCCGAACGCATAAGCTGCACGTCATCGCAAACGGCTGCAACGCCCATTTCGCATGCTGCTGCCAGCAGAGCACCGCATTTGTTTTTATTGATCTCATTCAGCTGCTCCACCGTCAGGGCATGACCTTCCCCCTGCATGTCGAGCACCTGGCCGAGCACCATACCTTCACATCCGCACTCATGCGCCAGAATCCGAGCGCAACGGACCTTGGCAGAATCATCCAGTTCGGAATTCATAATTGTTTCAAAAGCGAGCGGCTGCAAAGCATCCCCGGCAAGCGTTGCCGTGCATTCTCCGAATACCACATGATTCGTCGGTTTGCCTCGGCGCAGCTCATCATTGTCCATGCAGGGCAGGTCATCATGAATGAGAGAATAAGTGTGAATCATCTCAATGGAACAGGCAGCATCAAGAACCTTGTTAATATCTCCGCCGCAGATTCTGGCAAATTCCAGAATCAACATGGGCCGGATTCGTTTTCCTCCGGCCATAAGGCTGTAACGCATGGCTTCTTTAATTAGACCTTCTCCGGCAACGAGTTCGGAAAGACGCTTCTCTATTAAATTTTTATAGGCTTCGGCCGTTATCATACGTCAAAAGGAACCTCTTCTCCGTCTTTCAGAATACGGACCTTCTGCTCCGCTTCGTCCAGCATTTTATTGCAGTTTTTTATCAGTTCGGCGCCTTCTTCGAAAAGCGTAAGAGACCGGTCAAGCTCCGCATTGCCGCTATCGAGAATGCTGACTATTTCATTCAGTCTTTTTATGGATTCTTCAAAATTCATATCGTTCCTCATTCAATTATGGCATCTTTTTTGCCATCGGCGAAAACAAGCTTCAGCCTGTCTCCCTGTTTCAGTTCCGCAGCAGATTTAACGGTTTTCCCTTCTTTTTCCGCAATACTGTAACCTCTTGTCAGAACCTTCAGCGGACTCAGGGCATCCAGAGCGGAAGCCGCTGAAATGTAAGCATGTTTTCTGTCCGACAGGATTCTCTCCAAAGCTGTAATCATTCTTTCCCGGATTCTGTCAAAATCCTGCCGGCGATCATTGATATACGTATCGGGATTCAAACGAAGGGAAAAGCCTCTCAGCAGTGCACGGATTTCTTCTCTGTCCGGCACAGACAGCTCCGCCGCATTGGATGGCGTGCTAGCCCGTCTGTCTGCCACATAGTCGGAAATGGTAACATCCGGCTCATGACCGACGGCCGAAATAACCGGTATTTCGGATGCATAGATTGCACGGGCAACGATTTCTTCGTTAAATGCCCAGAGATCTTCCATCGAGCCGCCGCCTCTGCCAGTTATTATCAAATCGGCAAGCTTGTTGACGTTAACCGCCTCAATTGCATCGGCTATTTCGCCCGGAGCCTCAATTCCCTGCACTCTGACGGGAACCACAAGAACCTCGGACAAAGGCCAACGCTGTCCTAAAATGCGGATGACATCACGAACCGCAGCTCCGGCCGGCGAAGTAATGACGGCTATTTTTTGGGGAAAATCCGGAATCTCTTTTTTATGCAGGGGATCAAACAGTCCTTCCGCATCCAACTTTGCTTTCAGCTGTTCGAAGGCTATCTGCAAATTGCCCTGACCGGCAGCCATCATAGACTTACAGTATAGCTGATAAATGCCGTCTCTTTCATAAACAGAAATGCTGCCGAAAGCGATAACCTGCATGCCGTTCTCCGGCTGAAAGTTAAGGGATGACGAAGAGCCTTTGAACATAACGCATTTCAGCTGCCCTTCCGCATCCTTCAAGGAAAAATACCGGTGACCCGAAGGATAAAGTTTATAATTCGAGATTTCACCCAGAACCGCCAATTCGGAAAAATCCGGGTTTCTGCTTATATAGGATTTAAGATTGTTATTTAATTCGGAAACAGAATATATCTGTCTTTCCATCATTCGTTACGGCTTCTCATGAAACTGCCAAGAATACCGTTGACGAAGGAAACGGTTTCTTCCTCATCATAACCCTTGTCTATTTCCACTGCGGCGTTGATAGCGGCGGCATCGGGAACATCCTCAAGATACAGGATTTCCGTCAAAGCGCAGCGCAAAACGGCCAGGGCCGTTCCGGAAATGCGGTTGATAGCCCTTGTTTTTGAATATTCGGAAATGATTCCGTCAATTTCAAGGGCATGGCTTCTGTAATGTTCAATAATGCTTCGGATGTATTCTGCCTGTTCACCGGCACCGCTGCCTTTGTACAGACTGCATTCCTCGCTGAGAGCGTCAAAGTGCTCCTCGGAAAGGAAGTCATCCAGATTGACATCCGAAAATCTGTCACCGAAAAGAATCTGTACGGCGATTTCTCTAGCTGTGGTTCTGTTCATCAGAATGCAATCCCCGCTACGTGCACATTAACCTGAACATCATCAATTCCCGTCATGGATTGAAGAGCGGAAAGAATGTTCTGCTGTACCTTTTCCGCTACTTCGATGATGTTATTTCCATAATTGACATTGATAGCGGTATCCACAATAATGCCGCTTTCTTCCATCTTAAGACGTACACCCCTGCTGAGACGTATGCCGACTCTGTCGGCAAGATCTACCGCCGTCGGGTTGGAAATGCTCTGGCATCCTTCTACTTCACTCATTGCACTTCTGACAATCGTGGCAACAACTTCTTCGGAAATATGAACGCTGCCGTTGCCGTCCTGTTTTGTAATATAATTTTCAGCCATAAAGGACCTCCGTGGGAAATGAATATTCCCATAAATATTCATTTTATTATAGCATGAATAACATAAAATACAATGTGCTGATTTCAGATAAACTTGAATTATTTTCTATATATGGTATTATGAATGCAAGCAATCGCGGAGGTATATCACATGTCAACCACACAGATTATTTTTATTGGAGTTCTGGCTGTATTGGGCTGGATTCTGGCTTATTTATTCTGGCGCCAGATTATGTTCAACTATAAAACCGCTTTTCCTGTTCTCAATAACATGAAAGCCGCAAAAGAAGATCTTATTGTCTACGATAACGCGAAAAAATATACAATCGTTTCCGTAGCAACCTGTATATTTGTCATTGCGCTGTTTTCTGCCCTTGTCCTCATCCTCAAGTTCATCAAAACGCCTTTAAAAATTGCCTATTTTGCCGGTTTCCTTGTCTGCATCCACATGCTCATCGGCAAGATGGGATATAAAGACAAGCATAATTTTGAGTCATTCTGCAGCGCATATTACCGCTTTGTACCGGATGATCATCTGCGAACCGATATGTACAACAGGAAGTTACCTGCCATGAAGCTCAGATGCCACGACCTTGGCGTATCGACCGACTGGATTCCGAGTTTTAAAGAAGAAAAAGATTAATTAACTCCATATATAAAAATAACGGCTCCGTTCGGAGCCGTTATTTTTATGCATAATATTGGTTATTCCTCTGATTCGGGAACAGCATCTTCCTCTTCGGGAAGATCTTCTTCATCACCGAGAGGATCCGTAACAGCCTTCGGGAGAAGGGCACGAATGCTCAGGGAAATCTTCTGATTCTCTTCGTCAATGGCTGTAATAACGGCCTTGACAACATCACCGACCTTAACGGCCTCGGATGCGTTCTCTACGCGCTTATTGCTGAGCTGAGAAATATGAATAAGACCGTCAACATTCTCAAGAACTTCTGCAAAAGCACCGAAAGGCATCAGCTTAACAATCTTAACGTCAGCAACATCACCCTGCTGATACTTTGCCAGGAAAAGCTTCCAGGGATCGGCATCCGGATCTTTCAGTCCGAGGGAAATGCGGTGAGCGTCCTTATCGAAACCGATAACATAAACTTCAACATCATCGCCCGGATTGACAACTTCGGAAGGATGCTTGATTCTGCCCCAGCTGAGCTCGGACTGATGAATCATACCGTCAATTCCGCCGATATCGACAAATGCACCGTAATTGGTAAGGCTCTTGACCTTTCCGAAATACTTCTTGCCGACTTCAATGTCGTTCCAGATGGCCTCGGCAGCTGCCTTGCGCTCGGCACTGGCAACCTTGCGGATGGAACCGACAACACGTTTACGTGCTTTGTTGACTTCTGTTATTCTGAGCTTGACGTTCTTTTTAATCAGCTCGGAAAGATCTGCATCACGGGGAAGATCCGACTGAGATGCGGGAACGAAAACACGAACGCCCTTAACATTTACGACCAGGCCGCCCTTGTTAACGTCGGTAACAACACCTTCGACAGCGGCGCCTTCTTCGGAAGCGTTCTCAATGTCTTCCCAGAACTTCTGAGAATCCAGACGCTTCTTGGAAAGCTGAGCGGTTCCTTCCACATCGTTGACGCGGACTACGATGGCTTCAACTTCATCACCAAGCTTAAGGATTTCCTTAGCTTTCTTGCCGTCGGATTCGAATTCCTCGCTGGGAATGAATCCGGAATACTTTGCACCAAGATCCAGCGTGACCTCGGTATCGGAAATGGCTGCTACTATGCCGGTAACCTTCTCGCCGTTATAAATGGGCTTAAGGCTCTCTTCCAGCATGTCATCAAAGGTTTGCTCTACTTTGACTTCGTCACTCATTTGGTTTACTACCTCCTTAATTATCCATGCGGGAGTGGATGCGCCGGCTGTTATGCCGATGACGGAATCCTTCCCGAATGCATCTTTGTTTAATTCAGTCGCCCTTTCTATAAAAAAGACGCTGTTGCAATGCTGAGCGCAGATTTCGGCAAGATGAATGCTGTTGGCACTGTGCTTCCCGCCGATAACAATCATGCTGTCACAGCGGCCGGCCAGTTCGGCAGCTTCATTCTGCCTTGAAAACGTAGCACTGCATATTGTATCAAAGATTTCAGCCTTTGTACACTCTTTTTTAACGATATTGGAACAGTTTTCAAAGTTGGCGCGTGTCTGCGTGGTCTGCACGACGGCGGTTATTTCTCTGTCCTTCATCTCCGGATGTTCCGCGAAAAAGGAAAGCACTTCTTCCGGATTCTCTACAATAATGTTCTCTCGGCACCGACCGGAAATGGCTTCCACCTCGGGATGCGTCCGGCTTCCGATGATAATCACAAACCGGCCTTTATCGGAGGCGTTCTTAACAATTTTATGGATGGCCATGACCTTCGGGCAGGTTGCATCGAATATTTCGGCCTCTTTGTCGGAAATGGACCGAAAACTGGCTTCGGAAATCCCGTGCGCACGGATGATCACCTTATCTCCCGCCTCAATCTCGTCCGGGGATTCGATTACTATCATGCCCTTATCCTGAAGACGTTCTATGACATCCCGGTTATGCACCAGTTCGCCGAAGGATTTCAGTCTGCCACTCTCACCGAGGATTCTTTCCGCTTCGTCAACAGAGCGCTTTACACCAAAGCAAAATCCTGCTGTTTCGGCAACAAGGATTTCTTTCATAGCAGCTTGTCGGCAATGATGCTGCATAGGAGATCCAGCGATGCGTCAAAATCGATGTCGCTCGTATCTACCGGAATAGCATCTTCTGCCTGTCTCAGGGGTGCTGTCTCACGATGGCTGTCCTGATAGTCCCGGTACTCAATATCCTTCAGGGTCTCCTCAAAACTTGTCTCTACGCCTTTTTCACGCAGTTCAAGCAATCTTCTGTTGGCTCTCGCCTCCGGAGTGGCCGTCAGAAATATTTTAACATCGGCATCGGGCAGAACTACGGTTCCGATATCCCGACCATCCATGATAACGTTATATTTCTGCGCAAACTGTCTCTGCATCTCAAGCAGAAAAGCTCTGCAGCTTGGGAGGGCCGACACATCCGATGCGGCAATAGAAATCTCCGGCATCCGGATGGCTTCCGATACATCTTCCCCGTTCAGAATCATTCTCTGGCCATTTTCATTGTATTCCACTCCGATGTCGATTTCCGGATACAAGGCTTTAACCGCTTCTTCATCCTTGCAGGAAACACCTTTTCTTATACAATACAGACCGACTGTGCGGTAGATGGCCCCTGTATCTACATAGACAAAGCCAAAGTTTTTTGCAATAAGCTTGGAGAGTGTGGATTTCCCCGCACCGGAAGGCCCGTCAATGGCTATAGAAACATTTTTGTTCATCCAAAATATCCTTTCCCTGTTTATTATACGCTTTCCCCGGCTACGAAGCCCGTGCTCCAGGCTATCTGAAGATTAAATCCGCCCGTATAGGCATCTAAATTCAGCACTTCTCCGCAGAAATAGACATCCGGAACCAGTTTTGATTCCATGGTCCTCGGGTTAATCTCTTTTGTATCCACCCCACCCTTGGTTACGATGGCTTCATCAATCGGCCTGGTTCCCGTTATTGCAACCGGAAAGCTCTTAAGCAGCATCCGAAGCTTGGTTCTCTGAGCATGTGTGATTTCATTGACCGGAACATCGGTATCGATTTCCGCAAGTTTTGCAACAACGGCCGCCATAGACTTACCGGTTAAAGAAGGAAGATAATTACCAAAATGCTTATTGGCATTCTCTTTGAAGTCTCTGAGTATTCTCTCGTCCAGTTTATTATCATCCAGAGCAGGCTTAAAATCGATTTCAAGCCGGCAATTTGCCGGATTATTCATGTGAGAGGAGGCTGTCAGCACCAAGGGCCCGGACACGCCGAAATGCGTAAACAGCATCTCTCCGAGTTCTTTATAAATAAGCCTGTCGTTTTCATACGCTCTGAGTACCACGTTTTTGGGCGAAAAGCCCTGCAGCTCGGAGCACCAGGCATCATCGCTCTCCAGCGGAATCAGAGATGGCTTCGGTTCGATGATGTGATGCCCCAGCTCTCTGGCAAAATCATATCCAAAGCCGGTTGACCCTGTCAGCGGATAGCTCAATCCCCCGGTGGCAATAATCAGCTTATCATAGGAAAGCTGTGAGATCCTGCCCACCTTTTTCCGGACAAATTTCACCCCTGCATTTGCGCAAAGCGTTGCCATGCAGTCGGCAATGTCATTGGCATTGTCGCTTTCGGGAAACACGCGGTTTCCCCTTTCCGTTTTAAGCTTAACGCCGTTAGACTCGAAAAAATCAATAACGTCGGCAGGGCTGAAACGGTTAAGCGCAGAATAAAGGAATCTGCCGTCACCCGGGATGTTGGCCATTACGGTATTTATGTCACAGTTGTTGCAAACGTTGCATCTGCCTTTTCCGGTAATTCTAAGCTTTCTCCCGTGCTTTTCGTTCGGATCGTATACGGAGACTTCATTCCCGTTCAAAGCGGCCCTGTAAGCCGCCATCATACCGGATGGGCCGGCGCCGATAACAGCAACCCGACTCATTGGCTGAGCTTCCTCACTTCATCCGCCGTAAGGTGCCTCCACGCTCCTCTTTTAAGACTTCCGAGCTGAACAGGACCTTCGGCCGTTCTGGTTAAGTTTTTAACCTTGAGCCCTGCATTCTCGCAAAGTCGTCTCACCTGGCGATTTCTTCCTTCTTTTATGATTACCTGAATAACGGCATTGTTTCCGTTATCCTCTAGCATTTCCACCTTGGCAGGTGTCGTCATTTTGCCGTCAATCCAGATAGGCTGCTTCAGCAGTTCCAGCTTCCGGCGGATTTCCTCTCCGCCCACATAAACCCGGTATGTCTTCGTCAGTTCATGCGAAGGATGCATGACTTTATTGGCAAATTCTCCGTCATTAGTGAAAATCAGCAGCCCTTCGGAATTCATGTCCAGCCTGCCGACAGGATACACCCGCGCGTCCAGATCTTTGAGCAAATCCGTAACAAGAGGTCTTGACTTGTCATCCGAAAGCGTAGTGACGTATCCTCTCGGTTTATTCAGCATCACATAAATTCTTTTGCTGCTCTGATTTTCAAGCTTTTTGCCGTCAACCGAAACTTCGTCATAGGCAAGGTCTGCTTTATCACCGAGCCTTGCCGTGTACCCGTTAACCTTAACTTTTCCCTGTTCTATCAGTTCCTCTGCCGCTCTTCTGGACATGAGCCCCGCCGCGGATATTAGTTTTTGCAAACGTTCTTCAGCCATAAATAAATACCTAATAAAAATTTTTACGATAAATATTATATTGGTTTGTAAGGCAAAATACAAGTGAATACGGCGTCACACAAAATGAATTAGTATATGATTTCTAACAACAAAACAGGAGATGTAGGGGCAATTTTCAGCTCCTACATCTCCTACAAATATGAGTGTATTATTTTTACTCCTGCTTCTGTTTGGAAACAAACTCGTCGATACGGTCCATTACCTGAGGAACCATGTCAATCAGTCTGTCAATGGTGTTGCTGGCGGGAGGCGTGGTATTAATCATGCGACAGACACCGTCTTTCACCATTAAAAAGCCTGTAGGCTCAACCTTAACGCCGGTTGTATTTCCGCCGCCATAGGGGCGCTCGCCGTTTCTGGTCTTTGCCTTTCCGAATTCGACACCGCCACCGCCGAAGCCGACGGAAATCTTGCTGATAGGAACCAGAGTGATTCCATCAGGCGTGTAGATAGGATCACCAACTACTGTGTCAACATGCAGCATATCCTTTACATTCTGCATAGTGTTTTCCATCAATTCTCCGATGGGATTAACCTTTTTCTCTTCGTTAGCCATTTGAAATCTCCTTTAATTCTTTATCATCTGAAGTGGCGTCTTTCCCCGCCTTTGATTCTTTTAATTTATCTATAAAGCCGTGCAGTTTTGCACTTTTTTCATCACGCAGTTCTTTTTCATAAAGGTACTCTTTTTTATCAGTAATCTTCAGCCAAACCATCCTTGCTTTAATGGAAATGGCAGTACCCAGAACACCGAACAGAATGGTGTTAATCATTCTGAAAAAGCAATGAATGCGGATGGTAATGTCAAACCCGATGTCAAGCCTCGGAAGCGAGGAATTGAAATCGCAATCCGTCCAGACGTCAACGTCTTTACAGTTGAACCGCTCATCGCAGATGGGAGCCAGGATGTTGAGCCCTGCGTTGATTTTGCCAAGCGTGACTGCCGTTTTATACGGGTCATTAGTTGCAACAACCAGGTGCATCAGAAATCTTTCAACATTAAATCCGCCTGTGACCTTACCCAGACCCTTGAACACTTTTTTCAAGATATTGATAACATCATCAAACGTAATCCAGAGGCCGTCAGATTTTTTCTTACCCTTTTTCGGTTTCTTCTCTTTTACCGGCTTCGGTTTCTTCTCTTCGGGCGGTTTTTCCTGCTTCGGCTTTTTTTCCTTATTCTTGTTCTTCTTCGGCAGCAGCTGGATTTTCAGCTCCAGGATGATCGCACCGAGTCGGATTCTGTCATCGATGCAGTCAAAACTCACGCCAAGTTTAATAAAACCAATCAGAACAAAAACAAGAACAATAATGGCAAGTATTTTCAGAAAGACCAATCAAATCACCTCGCCTATTTTTTCCTGCGTAACGCCGGCGTCCGTGCTCTTGGAAGAAAGCCGCTCGATTTCCTGCATCAGCTTGTCAATGGCATCATTCTGTGCCATGTCCGGCAGCGGAGGAAGCTCGGCCAGATTACTGATTCCCATTGTTCGGAGAAACAGATCCGTTGTACTGTAAAGAAGAGGGCGGCCCGGTGCTTCCAACCTGTCTTTTGCTTCGATAAGCCCTTTATCACAAAGAGAACTTACCGAATACGATGAATCGACACCGCGCAGTTTATTGATATAGGCAATAGTGGCCGGCTGATAATAGGCTACTATTGCAAGGGTTTCAAGGGCAGGACCTGAAAGGACCGGAGGTTTTCTGGTTTCAAGAATTCTGTTTATATACGAAGCATATTCCGGATTTGAGCACATCTGAAGCTTATTGCCGAGCAGAACAACCTGAAGGCTGTGCCCGTTATCAAGATACTCCCTGCGCAGCTCGTCTGCCGAATCCAGGACATCCTCTTCACTTATACTCAAAACGAGAGACAACCTTGAAACCGGAACGGGATCTCCGGAAGCAAACAGAATACTCTCAAGAGCAGCTGTTTTTTTATTCATAAACCTTCTCTATTTCTTCTATGATATCTTCGATGTCACCGCCAACGAAACTAAGTTCGTAACCGGAACCGTCACGGGAAGCGGAAACAACAATGTTTCCGTGTGCGCAGAGCTCCAGAACCGAAACAAATGTGGCAACGATTTCGGACTTTGTAGAGCATTCGGCATAAAGTTCGTTCAAAGAAATATCTCTGAGTTTCAGCCGGTTCAATATGTGCCTGGATTTATTCTTTACGGAATAAATTATCTGTTTCGGCACAGCACCGGCAAGCGTCTTGGAATCCACAGGCTTTTCTTCCGAATTCATAAAAGCCGACTTCAAAGCGACAAGAAGTTCAACCGGCTCATGATGATTCTGGTATTCCCTGCCGGACTTTGGAAGGGGTTCCGGCTGTTTTGAAAAAATCAAAGCGCCGACTTTATAGGCTTCCAGCAAGGCAGGAGAAACCTCTTTCACCGCGGTAAAGGCATCTTTCGCCTTCAGCTGTTCGAGGGATTCGATCAGCAGTTCCAGTTCGGATACCTCTTCATCCTGAGAAAGAATCATCTTTGTTTTAATCAGGAGAAGATAGGATGCCATCTGAACAAAATCACTGGTAACTTCAAGGTCCAGCCGCTCCATTCCATCCAGAAAGGCAAGATATTGCTCCAAAATCTCGGAAACCCGGATATCCCGTATTTCGATTTTATTCTTCTGAAGAAGCAGAAGAATAAGGCTCAGAGGACCTTCAAAATCAACAAGTTCATTTTTTTCTCTGACGACGCTTTCCAGATGAAAGCTCGGATTGATTTCCATGTTAATAATTTTAGCAAATATTGTTCAATTCTGCAATAAGAAGCTCCCTGCCGTAGCCCTTTTCGGCGGAAAACGGAATCAACCTGACGGATTCATCAATACCGAGCGAATCCCGAATCAACATCATATTGGGTTCCAACTCGCTTTTTTTCAGCTTGTCGGTTTTATTGGCCAAAACGACAAATTGGCATCCGCTTTCCATGAACCAGTTGCACATGGTAACATCATCCGCCGTCGGCTTATGCCTGGCATCCACGATAAGGATTCCGAGTGAAATATGTTCGGGGTCGGCGAAAAAGGCCTCCATCAGATCAGACCACCGGTCTCTTTCGGATTTGGCAACATTGGCAAATCCGTACCCGGGCAGATCCACGATATAGATTCTGCCGTCAAGGAGGAAATAGTTCACATGAACCGTCTTTCCCGGAGTATTCCCTACTCTGGCAAAATTCTTCCGGTTCAGAAGGCAATTGATTACGGAACTCTTCCCGACATTGGATTTTCCGGCAAAAACTACAGTCTTGTTGCTGGATGAGATGAACTGCTTTTTATCGGCTGCTGATTTGACAAATTCGACTTTGTTGAAGTTAAGTTGCGGCATAAATTCTCCTTTGAAGGGATGACTCTGAATGCTGCAGGAACCACATCATCCATAGTTTTTGCAAAAACGAATTCAAGTTTATCTCTTACCAACGGATCTATTTCCGCAAGATCGCTTTCATTCTCGGCAGGAATAATGACGGTCTTCACACCATTACGCAGGGCAGCCATTGTTTTTTCCTTTAATCCGCCTATGGCAAGAACCCTGCCGCGAAGTGTGATTTCTCCCGTCATAGCCACATCGTGCCTTACCGGAATGCCTGACAATGCGGAAAGAATAGCCGTGGTAACGGTAACACCGGCTGAAGGCCCATCCTTTGGAACCGCACCTTCCGGGAAATGAATGTGAATATCCTTGTTCTTGTAGAATTCGCTGTCTATTCCGAACAGTTCGGCGCGGCTTCTGATATAAGTAACAGCCGCTTTTGCGGACTCTTTCATCACATCCCCGAGATTACCGGTAAGCTCCAACTTGCCGGTTCCTTCGACAACGGCTACTTCGGCATCCAGAACTTCTCCGCCGGCCTCCGTCCACGCCAGCCCTCTTACGAGACCAATCTGATCTTTCGTGCGCAATTCTTCGGGCTTGAATTTAACCGGGCCAAGAAGTTCCTCAAGATTCTGAGGCGTAACACTCAGACTTTCGAATTTCTTCTCGGCAATACCGGCGGCTGCTTTTCTGCATAGCCTGGAAATGTTTCTTTCCAGAACGCGAACTCCGGATTCCTTGGTATATGAAACGATGATTTCGCTGATTGCCTTGTCGGAAATCTTTAGCTGCGATGCAGACAAGCCGTGCTTCAAACGCTGCTTGGGAATGAGATGCCTTTTGGCAATCATTCGTTTTTCTTCATCCGTATAGCTGGAAAGCTCTATTACTTCCATACGGTCAAGCAGGGCTCTCGGAACCGTATCCAGTGTATTAGCTGTCGTAATAAAGAAAACATCGCTGAGATCAAACGGTATTTCAAGATAATTATCCCGGAACGTAGCATTCTGCTCAGCATCGAACACTTCGAGCAAAGCAGCTGCCGGGTCTCCCCGGTAGTCCGAACCGAGCTTGTCTATTTCATCCAGAACCATCAGCGGATTGCTGGAACCGGACTGTGTAATACCCGTCATAATACGCCCGGGCATAGAACCGATGTATGTTTTGCGATGGCCTCTTATTTCCGCCTCATCGTGTACGCCGCCCAAAGAAATCCTGACCAGCTTTCGATTGGTCGCCTTTGCAATAGACATGGCAACAGAAGTCTTTCCGGTTCCCGGAGGACCTACAAGGCAGAGCAGTCCGCCCTTTACATCCGGTGCCAATTGTTTAACGGCAAGATACTCAAGAATACGCTCTTTCACCTTTTCCAGGCCGTAATGCTCCTTGTCAAGGATTCTGCGGGCTTTATCTATATCAACCGTTTCGACCGTCCTTTTTCCCCAGGGAATATCAAGAACCGTTTCGAGATAGGAACGCACAACGGAGGCCTCGGATGAACCGTAAGGCTCCTTGGAGAGGTGATTCACTTCCTTGAGGAGTTTTTCCTTGACTTCATCGGATACAGGAAGGGCATTAATCCTATCCCGAAACTCCGTTATATCGTCAACCGTAGAACCGTTACCGAGTTCTTCCTGAATGAGCTTCAGCTCTTCATGCAGGTAATAATCTCTCTGATTCTGCTGCATGATTTCATTGGTTGCGTCGTTGAGTTCCTTTTCGATGGTCATGATATCCAACTCACGGTTGAGCTGTCTGGAAATCATCTCCAGTCTCCTGCTCGGATTCAGTTCCTCCAGCAGAGACTGTTTTATATCCGGATTAAAAGGGACATTCTGCGCTATGAAATCCGAAACATAGCCCGGCTCGTTTTTGGAAAGCAGGGTAAGAATCTGCTCCGGAACGAAATCAGGGTTGCTATGGATGTATTCTTCGTATAATGAAGTGCAGTTCCTTACAAGAGCCTCTTTCTTTACAGGAGAAGTTCTGTCCGGCTTGTCCGGAACCGCTTCAACAACGGCGCTGTACAGCTTATTTCCGAGATGAAACTCCAAGACTCTTGCTCTGTACTGCCCTTCCACCATGACACGGCTGACGCTGCTGCCGGGAAGCTGCAAAAACTGACGGATACGGCAAACCGTTCCTATGGTATAAAGGTCCCCCTCTTCCGGAATGTCGATAGAAGGATCTTTCTGGGCTACCAGGAAAATCAATCTGTCGAAACGATTTGCCATGTTCAAAGCTTCGATGGAAACCATTCTTTCCACATCAAAGCTCATCAGCATTCCGGGGAATACATTGACTCCCCTGAGTGCTAGCATCGGAATCGGTATATTATTGTTTAAAACAGTATTTTCCATTCTTAATTTCTGATTATCTCCGGTGTAGTTCCGTTTCTGACGCAATCGGCTGTAATGATTACCTTGGCTGCATCGGGGTCGGACGGGACCGCATACATGATATCGGTCATAATCTTTTCCATTACGCTTCGCAGCCCTCTTGCGCCAATTTTCTTTTCTATCGCCTCCTGCGCAATAAGCGCAAGCGCTTCACTTTCGAATGAAAGCTCAACATCATCGAACTTCATCAGTTCGGTATATTGTTTTACCATGGAATTCTTCGGTTCCGTAAGAATCCGAATCATATCCTCTCTGGTAAGGGAATCCAGCGACGCAATGACCGGAAGACGCCCGACAAGTTCCGGAATGATGCCGAACTTCAAAAGGTCATCCTGCTGAACCATGGACATCAGCTCGCCGACGTCTTTCTTTCCGTTTCCGCTCAAGTCGGAATCAAAACCGATGGAAGACTTGCTGGTTCTCTTCTCGATAATCTTATCCAAGCCGTCAAAAGCACCGCCGCATATGAAGAGAATGTTCTTTGTATTGACATGAATGAATTCCTGATTTGGATGCTTTCTGCCTCCGTTAGGCGGTACATTGGCAACCGTTCCTTCAACGAGCTTGAGGAGGGCCTGCTGCACACCTTCTCCCGATACATCGCGGGTAATGGATACGTTTTCGCTCTTACGGGAAATCTTGTCGATTTCATCCACATAGATGATGCCTCTTTCGGCTTTCTCCACGTCAAAATTGGCCGCCTGCAAAAGCTTTAAGATGATATTCTCCACATCTTCTCCGACGTAGCCAGCTTCCGTCAGGGTTGTGGCATCGGCAATGGCAAACGGAACGTCAATTATCTTTGCAAGGGTCTGCGCAAGCATGGTTTTGCCGACACCTGTGGGACCGAGCATAAGAATATTGCTCTTCTGAATTTCAACATTGCTTTCGTCGCCGCGGAAAACTCTTTTGTAATGGTTATACACTGCAACGCTCAGCGCAACCTTTGCGTCCTCCTGCCCGATTACATACTCGTCCAGTCCGCGCTTGATTTCCATGGGCGAAGGCAGGTCGAATTCCTTCGGCATGTTCTTTTTGCGCGGAGTCATTTCCTCTTCAATGATTGACTGGCAAAGTTCAACGCATTCGTTGCAGATGTAAACACCCGTTCCCGCAATCATTTTGTCAACTTCGCTCTGAGTTTTCATGCAGAACGAGCAGCGAACATTCTTCTCGTGTTTTTCGTCATCTCTTGGCATATTACACCTCTGAATTATCTTTTGTAAAGAACCTTGTCAACAAGACCGTATTCCATGGCCTCCTGTGCTGAAAGGAAGTTGTCGCGCTCTGTGTCAAGAGCAATCTGCTCAACTGACTTGCCTGTGTTTTCAGCAAGAATTTTATTGAGCTTTTCTCTTGTTCTGTGAATATGGTCAGCCATGATTTTGATCTCCGTTGCCTGGCCCTGAGCGCCGCCGAGAGGCTGGTGAATCATGATTTCGCTGTTGGGAAGAGCAATTCTCTTACCCTTTGTGCCTGATGAAAGCAGAAAAGCGCCCATTGATGCAGCCATGCCCATGCAGATTGTGGAACCATCGCACTTGATGTACTGCATTGTATCATAAATTGCGAAGCCTGCGCTTACAGAGCCGCCGGGGCTGTTGATATAAAGGCTGATATCCTTTTCGGGGTCCTGACCCTC
>JAZUEY010000083.1:0-22918 GCA_045640405.1 Candidatus Limivicinus sp. | reverse complement strand
ATGATGCGCAGGAGCGTGGTTTTGCCGCTGCCGTTGTCGCCGGAAATGGCAAGAGCTTCTCCGCCCCGGATTTCAATGTCGAAATCTTCGAAGAGTACTCTGTCACCGAAGGATTTGGTGATGCCCGCCATGACAACGGCCTCATCGCCGGTGAAGGAGGCCTCCTTGAACTTGACGGAGAGCTTTTTCGCCTCTGTGGGACGCTGCGTGGTTTTAAGCTTTTCAATGCGCTTTTCAAGGGAGAAAGCACGCTTGTGCAGCTTGTCGTTCCCCATGAAGGCCCAGAGATGCAGCTGGTCGGCGGCACGCTGCAGCTGCTCGGCTTTTGCGCTGTCTTTTTCATACTGTTTCAGCTTTTCTTCAAACCAGCGCTGCCGTTCCTGCACAAAGAAGCTGTAGTTGCCGGAATAGAATTCCGCCTTCCCGTCGGTGATTTCTATGCAGCGCTGAGCAACACGGTCAAGGAAGAATCGGTCATGCGAGATGGCGAGGACCGTCCCCTTGAAGTGAGAGACATAGTCTTCCAGCCACTCGGTGGCATGCAGGTCGAGATGGTTTGTGGGTTCATCAAGAAGCAGAATGTCCGTGTCCTCGAGAATAAGACGGGCAAGGTTGACACGGGTCTTTTCACCGCCCGAGAGGAGATCGAATGCCCGCTCGCGCATGGAAGCATCGATATCCAGGCCGTTTGCGACGCGGTCGATTTCGGAATCGGCCTCATAGCCGCCGGACTGTTCATATTCGTTGAGAAGCGCATCGTACTCGGCGAGCACGGACGCATCGGAAGAGGACTCCATCTGCTTTTCAAGCTCACGCATGCGGGATTGAATGTTATCGAGGCGCCGCATAGAGGACTTCAGAACATCGTTTGCCGTCCATCCGTCCGGGTAGACGGGAATCTGGGAGATGAGCCCGATGCGGCGGCCCTTTGCAAGGCTGACTTCGCCTTCGTCATAATCCAGGTCGCCGTTGAGTATGCGGAAAAGGGTCGTCTTCCCGCAGCCGTTTTTGCCGAGAATGGCAACATGCTCACCGGCACTGACGGAAAAGGACAGGCCGTCCAGCACATTGCTGCCGATTTCAAAAGACTTTATGAGATTGTTTACGCTGATATCTATCAAGTTTTGATTTTCTTTCTTATGGATTCGAGTACGTCTTCCACTTCACGGCAGAACTCCCGGGAGGAGGTTCTGAGAACTCCGGCCTTGAGGGCGGAAAGACGAATGAGAGCATCGGATGTTACGACTCGGACGGATTCGTTTTTGCCTATTTCGCCGACAAGCCTTTCAATATAGATATCGGCGCTTTCGCCTTCCTTGGTGAAGGCAATCCAGAATCCGTCATCCCCACGGGTGGAACCCAGACCGCCGGGGACCTTATAGGCATCGTATATCAGATAAATCTCCTTGCCGGAATAGCTGCGATAGCTCGCGAGGATGTCCTCCAGCCTGTCACGGGCCGCATCGAGAGAATCCGCAGCGAGAGCTTTCAGTTCATCCCAGGCAAAGATGAGGTTGTAACCGTCCACCAGGATTCTCTCCGGCCGTACCCGGGAAGAAGCGCCCGGGGAGGCGGTGACCACATTTTTGACCGTATAGTTCGGCCGCTTTATCGGGCCGAACTCGCGGAGCATGATGGCCTCAAGTTCCTTCTCGTCAAGGTCGAGATTACGTACGTTCACACGGGGAGCGTCCAAAGCGGAGGGCTCTCCGCCGGAGAGGAGGCAGGGAGAGATGTGCGCGCAGGAATCCACGTCGCTCCACTTCACATTGAAACCGGCACCGTGGGCGCAGAAGACGCTGTCCGGCGTGTTATCGAGATCCGCGCAGGGGTCATAGGCATATTCCCGGATGACGGAATCCGAATCCTTGCACCGGACGTAGCGGCCGGTACGGCAGGAAAGCTTTCCGAGACCGTGTGTATAGGCAAGCACCTCCGTAAAATAGTCTGCCATTTTGGCAACCGGAGCGGAACCGGTTATCACGGAGAAGTCACCCGACGTTTCGGGCGAGGAATGTTCACCGCCCATCAGACGGATGTCGCTGATGGCGCGGCCTATGCATTCGGAGGGGACTTCAAGGCGGAAGTCATAGACCGGCTCCAGAAGCACGCTGTGCCCCTTCATGAGCCCCTGCCGGACGGCACGATAGGTTGCCTGGCGGAAATCGCCGCCTTCGGTATGCTTGAGATGCGCCTTGCCGGCGACGAGAGAAATCTTCATATCCGTTATCGGGGAACCCGTCAGCACGCCGCGGTGGACCTTCTCTCCGAGATGGGTCAGGACGAGGCGCTGCCAGTTGACATCGAGCGTATCGGGAGGAACCACGGAGTCAAAAACAAGGCCGCTTCCGGCCGGCAGCGGTTCCAGAATAAGATGCACCTCGGCGTAATGCTTGAGTGGCTCGTAATGGCCGATGCCCTCGACGGCGTCTTCCAGGGTTTCCTTGTAGAGAATAAAGCCGGTATCGAATTCTATTTCGCAGCCGAAGCGTTCGGACAGGATCTGCCGGATGACTTCCGTCTGGACCTTGCCCATCAGCCGGAGCTGAATTTCCTTCTTGTCTTCATCGAAGAGCACGTGAAGCTGCGGGTCCTCCTCTTCCAGGGCTCTGAGGGAGAGCAGAACCTTCCTCTCGTCGGTCCCTCCGCAGGGGAGGACACGGTAGGAAAGGACGGGTTCCAGAACCGGCAGTTCGGAATCGGACTCGATTCCGAGCCCCTGACCGGGATGCGAGCGGCTGAGACCGAGCACGGCACAGATGTCCCCTTTCGAGACTGTGTCGACGGTTTCAAACCGGCGGCCCGAGTAGAGCCGGAGCTGGGAAATCTTCTCTTCGAGAGCTTCGCCGTTTTCGTCGGCATAACGCAGCGAGTCCCGGACCCGGAGGGAGCCGCCGGTAATCTTCAGGAAGGAGAGGCGGTTGCCCTGGGCATCTCTTTCAATCTTGTAAATCTTGGCGCCGAAAGCATCGGGGTATTTCGGCTGCAGAGTATATTTTTCAAAAACCGAGAACAGCGAATCGATTCCGGCCAGTTTGAGCCCGGAACCGAATACACAGGGGAACAGACAGCGGCTTCGGATGCTTTCGGCAACGTCCCCGTCCGACAGGCTGCCGAGGGAAAGATACTTTTCCAGGGCCTTTTCGGAAGACATCGCGGCAAGCTCCTGCAGTTCGGCAGGAGAGAGCGCTTCGAAATCGGCCGCGTTTTCGCTGAGGGAGGATTTTATCTCCGCCAGCAGCGCTTCCGGACTTTTTACGGAGACGTCCATCTTCGTTATGAAAATAAAAACGGGGATTCTGTATTTTGCAAGCAGCTCCCAAAGGGTAACGGTATGCGGCTGCACGCCCGCCGTGCCGCTGATTACGAGAACGGCATAGTCCAGAACCTGCAGGGTACGTTCCATCTCCGATGAAAAATCGACGTGGCCGGGAGTGTCCAGCAGCGTGATGTCGAGAGAATCCGTGCGGATGCGCGCCTGCTTGGAGAAGATGGTTATACCGCGTTCCTTCTCGATGGAATCGGTGTCCAGAAAAGTATCGCGGCTGTCCACGCGTCCCTGCTTCCGGATGGCGCCGGAGGCAAAGAGCAGAGCTTCGGAGAGCGTCGTCTTTCCGGCGTCGACGTGGGCCAGTATTCCGATTGTCAGTTTCTTTTTATCCATGAAACACTTTTTCAGACATAGATTTCGGCCGTGATAAAAATACGGTCCCGGCGGCTTCTGCCGCCGATTTCGGACACGACCGCCTTGCCTTTCCCGCGAAGGGAAATGATGTCGTTTTCTTTGACGGACGCATCGGATTTGAGGGTGACGTAGTAATTGAGCGTTACGAGCCCCTGCTTTATGGCCTGGGCGGCATCGGAACGGGAGATTCCGAAAATGTCGGACGCAACGGCATCCAGGCGGGGACTTTTGACCGTGAAGCTTATGGTTTTTGTTTTGCGCTCCGGCGCGGGAAGCTCGGCAAAAGGAATTTCCCGCACGCGTACGGATACACGGCCGACTTTGTCAAGGTCGGAGACAATGGCCGTGCCGACGCTGTGAAGACAGATGACATAGGCGCGGTCACCGCTGACGAGAATATCGCCGATGCGGTCACGGCTGATGCCGAGACCGAGAATCGCACCGAGATAGTCTCTGTGCGTCGGAACGCCGAAATAACTCTGCACTTCGAGACAGGACATGCAGGAGGAAACATCAAAGTCCTGTGCATCCATCCATTCGGGAAGGAAGACGGCTATTTTGCGCTCGGCATCTTCATAGCCGCCGTAAAAAACAGCGCCGCAGCTGGCATTTTCGTATAACTCTGCGGGTGTGAGAAAAGAACCGGATGTGACGCGGCCGGACCGTTCGCAGACCGAGCGGAGGTCGGCCAGACGTTTTTTGAGTTCGATTTTTTCCATAAAGATTATTATATAGTTAGCAATTGAAAATGTGAAGATGATAATGCATAATATAAATATATGAAAAAGAAAAGAGGAAACAGCAAATGGATGAAACCGGTATCATAACGGAAGCCCCGAAGGAAAAAGTGCGAAAGAGAGTAGACCATGTCTTTAAATGGCTGCTTTTTTACAACTTATTGATTTTGATTCTGTCGGGAGTATTTACGGTCTTCAAGCTCGAAACCGGGGCGGAGAGCATCTTCGCCACGCTGTGCGGCGTCGCCATTATATATCTGCTTACCCGCAGAAAGTGGCCCGTAAACCCCTTTGAAAAAGGCGAAAAGAAGATGACGGGGAAGGACTTTCTGCTCTTCTTCTGTCTGATAGCCTTAAACCAGCTGATTGTATTCGGCATTCTGATGATTCTGGATGCCATCGGACTGCGCGGAACAAGCATTGACATCAATACGAACACGGTTTCCATGTTTATTTATGCATCCTTTACCGGGCCTTTCTGCGAAGAAATGGTATACCGCGGATTCGCCTGCGGCAAGCTCCGGAAAAACGGAAAGATGCTTGCCGTTACGCTCTCGGCCCTGGCTTTCGGGCTGATGCACTTCAACGTGTGCCAGTTCATCGTCGGGACGCTGACGGGGCTGGTGTTCGGCTACATTTTTATCGAGTATTCCATCTGGTGGACGATTCTTTTCCACGTAATCAACAACTTTGTGCTCTCGGTCCTGCCCTCGACCATCTTTCAGAACGTTCCGATGGAGACCATCGATACCGTGGAATACGGCATTATGGGCGTGTTTGCCGTCATCGGCATTGTTCTGCTGATTAAGAGAAAGGACGAAATCAAAGCCTGGTTCAAAGACCCGGCGAACCGCTCCGAAAAGGGGACCGTCCGGGAAGCCCTGAAGAGCTTCTGGTTCTGGGTGTTTGTGATTATATATGTCGGCATCATGGTGCTGCTGGTCCTGTTTCCCGATGTTGCGAATCTGGCATCGGGAGCCGACGGCCAGTTTGCCGAGGCAGCCGTAAAGGCACTGCCGCTGTTCTGACGATGCCGAACGAACACGGCGAGTGGATCATGTACGGCGTGGGTGACGACGACCCACGCCGCATTAAATCCGCCGAGGAGCTGATGGAAACCGTCGACCGGGTCGGCTTTCTGCCGCTTTTCAAGAATTCCGTGCCCGGATTCTCGGTGGAGGAGAGAACGGTGCCGTATTTCTGGTGGACCGGGGATGCCGAAAGAGATCCCTGGGAGTGGAGAACCGTTGCGGCGAGGAGCGGGAAAGTGGCCTACGGAAAGTTCTTCGGGAAGAAGGCGGGATTCCTATCCCTGCAGTGGCTGCCGGTCTTTGCCAACTGGCGCCGGGACGGCTATGACTTCGATGCCAGATACGACGACGGAAAGGCGCCGTTCCGGCAGAAGAAAATAATGGACCTGTTTTCGGACGGCGAGGAATACTTCTCGTATCAGGCAAAACAGAAGGCCGGATTCGGCAAGGGCGGAGAAAAGAACTTCGACGGCGTTGTGACGGAGCTGGAAATGATGACCTATCTGGTAATCAAGGATTTCCGCTGCCGCCGGAACAAGATGGGCGAAGAATACGGCTGGAGCATTGCGGTGCTCTCTGCCCCGGAGAGCATCTGGGGAAGCGAGCTCGTTTCGTCGGCCTACGGCGAAGCACCGGAAGAATCCTACCGGCGCATTCTGAAACATATGATAGAGCTCTATCCGGATGCCGGAGAGCCGCAGATAAAGAGCATTATAGGAAAGTTTTAAGGTTTGCCATGAAGGAAAACAAAATTACTGTCATACACGGAGACCTCGTCGATGCACCGGTGCCGGAGAAACTCAGAGTGCGCAAGGACGCTTATCTGATTGCACAGGGAGACACCATCCGGGAGATAACGGACACCCTGCCGGAGACCTATTCCGGCTGCGAGGTGACGGAACTGGGAAACGGCTTACTGATCCCGGCATTCAGCGACCTGCACGTTCATATGAGCCAGTATGCCCAGCGGGGCATAGGGATGGATAAACTGCTTGCGGATTGGCTGAGTGATTACACCTTCCCGCAGGAGGCGCGCTTCGAGAGCACGGCCTATGCGGAGGCAATGTATAAAAAAGCCCTGGACGACATGCTCGCACAGGGGACGTTCCACGCAGCGATGTTCACCACCATTCACAGAGAGAGCTGCGACACGCTTTTTGACATGGTAGAGAAAAGCGGAATGCAGGCATGGATAGGAAAAGTCAACATGGATGCCAACTGCCCGGACTATCTGCGCGAGAGCACGGAAGAGGCGCTGAAAGAGACGGAGCGCTTTGTTGCCGACCACATCGGCGAGAAAGATGTAAAACCGATTCTGACGCCGCGCTTTGCGCCGACGGTTTCCCGCAAGCTGATGGAAGGGCTGGGCAGGATAGGCCACCGGTACGGCGTGGGTGTGCAGACGCATCTCGTCGAGTCGCTGTGGGAGGCGGAGGAAGCCAAAAGATGCTTCCCGGGCTGTGCATGCGATGCACAGATTTACGAGGACTGCGGTCTGCTCGGAAACGGCCCCGCCCTGTTTGCCCACTTCATATTCCCGAGCGGAAAAGACATCGAGCTGATGAAAAAATACAACGGCATAGCGGTGCACTGCCCGGAGGCGACCACCAACGTCATCGCAGGCATCATGCCGGCCGAAAAACTGATGCACGCAGACGGCGTTCGCGTTGCCCTCGGTACGGACGTGGGTTCCGCGGGGAGACCGGCCGTGTTCAGGCAGATTGCCTGGACCGTGCAGCTCTCCAAACAGCGCAGCTTCTACTTCCCGGAAGAGAGCGGGACGCTCAGCTTCCCGGAGGCTTTTTACATGGCCGTGACGGAAGGCGGCCGCGCATTCGACAGAGTCGGTCTGTTTGAAAGCGGCCGGCGCCTCGATGCCCTGGCCCTGGACGGGTTGGAGGACGAGGCGTTCCCGACGGAGCCCGAGGACAGGCTGGAACGTTTCTGCTATTGCGGAGACGACAGGAACATTGTAAAGCGCTGGCTGAACGGCGTTTGTCTTTAACAGGAAACAAAACAATAAAAAATAAAACAAACGAAAGGAAACAAAAGCTATGAGCAAGTTCGATGCTGTGGTCATCGGTTCCGGAACCGGTGGCCTCTCGGCGGCAATCAGCCTCGCAAACGCAGGCAAAAAGGTGCTGCTGGTGGAACAGCACAATTTACCCGGCGGATGCGCATCCAGCTTCATAAGAGGGAGATTCGAGTTCGATGCCTCCCTGCATGAATTCTGCTCCGCGGGCTATCCGGGCAACTGGGGTATGACGGGAAAACTCATTATGGAACAGTATAAGATGAATCCGGAGTGGGTGCTGATTCCCGAACTATTCCGCTGTATCGGAACAACGAGAAGCGGAAAGCACATCGATGTAAAGCTTCCCTGTGGGAAACAGAACTTCATCGACAAGATGGAAGAAATCGTTCCGGGCAGCAGAGCACCCATGGAAACTTTCTTCGAACTGGCCGAGGAATGCGACAGAGCCTATACTTATTTCAACGAGCATCTGTTCGACGGGCTGGACAAGAAGGGATTCACCTACGTTGACGAGAGCCTCTTTATGAAGAAGTATCCGAACTTCCTGAAGGTTGCGGAGTATCCGTTCAATACGGTGCTGAGAAAAATCGGCATGCCGGAAGACGCCATCGACCTTCTGAACATCTACTGGACCTACATCGGTACCGACTACGAGCGTCTTAGCTTCGTTCACCAGGCGTGGATGATTCTGAGCTATATCAACTATCATCCGGCCATCAGCAAGAAGACGGCGCATGCATTCACGATGTCCGGCATCGAGAGATTCCGCGAGCTCGGGGGAGAACTTTGGCTCAACACAAAGGCGCTGGAAGTTGTAGCCGATGAGAACGGTAAAATCCAGGGCGTGGAGACGACGGCCGGCTTCGTGGAGACCAATTATGTAATTGCCAACATGAATCCGCAGGATGCCTACAACAAGCTGCTCAGCAAGAACATCAAGGTTCCCGAGCGCGAGTACAAAAGGGCTAACGTCGAGAGGCATGGGCTTCGTTTCTTCAATGCCTATGTTGCCCTCAACAAAAGCGTTGAAGAACTGGGGATAAAAGACTATACGATATTCATGCCCGGCTCTTTCGACACGAAGCAGAACTATGCCTACTCGAAGGACTACGAGCTCAATACCCACAGTGTTGTTGTCATATACAACGTGGTCGACCCGGAGGCTTCCCCGGAGGGTACGACCCTGATGACCTTCACAATCGCCTACACCGAAGACATGTGGGGTGACTTTACACAGCGCGAATACGTATCCAAGAAGCAGGAACTGTTCAAAAAAGTGATGGACAACTTCGAGAAGGATACGGGAATCATCATCCACGACAGTATCGAGGAAATCGAGCTGGCTTCTCCCTGGACATTCTGCAACTTCCTCGGCACACCGCAGGGAACGGTTTACGGCTATGAATGCTCCGAATGGGATACCATGGTATCCAGGTTGCTTTCTCTCCGGAAGGACCAGCCGATTCACGGCTTCAAGACCTGCGGAGCCTCCGGCGCCCGCGGCGACGGATACAACCAGACTTACCTGAACGGAAACGACATGGCACAGCTTCTCCTGATGGATATGGCTGAAGACGCAAAGGAGGGCAAATAACAATGGCTAAGAATGTACATATCAAGCCGATAGGCCTTCTGGACATGCTCTATTTTAAGGGCAAGAAGGTAACACGTGACAAGATTATTGAGAGCACGGAAGTAAAGCCCCTTGTAGAAAACTACAATTCCAATATCAAGGCCGCAGAGCGCCATCCTGCCAATCAGGAATTTGTGATTGATGAAATCATCACCCGCGGCAAGGGCGACGTCAAATCCTATGTGCTGAAAAAGAAAGACGGAACGAATCCGGCTTTCTTCCGGGCGGGCCAGTTTGTTGTTCTTCGTCAGCTGATTGACGGAAAACTCATATGCAGACCGGTTACGCTTTCCTGCGGTCCTGCCCTGACGCTCGACGGGAAATGCATGGTGACGGTAAAACGCGTGGAGCCGGACGGATTCCTCAGCGGATACATTCATGACAACTGGAAAGTCGGCGATACGGTCGAAACATCGGGACCTCAGGGCACGTTCTACTATGAGGGACTCCGCGACGCGGCAAAGGTTATTGCCATAGCCGGCGGCAGCGGCATTACCCCGATCTATTCGATGGCCTGCGCCATTGCCGACGGGGACGAGGATTTTGACCTGACGGTTCTCTACGGTAGCCGCACCAAGGCCGACATCCTGTTTGCAGAGGAGTTCGAAGAAATCATGAAGAAGACCGACAAGGTCAGACTCGTGAACGTTCTCAGCGACGAGGAAGCAGAAGGCTGCGAACACGGTTTCATCACCGCAGAGCTGATTCAGAAATATGCCGGAGAAGGACAGTACAGCATATTTGCTGCCGGCTCCAAAGGCATGTATGACTTCCTGGACGGCGAGGCCGAAAAACTGGGGCTCATCAAGAAGTTCTACCGCAAGGAACTGTATGACAACGTCTGCAAACCATGGGAGTACAAGGGATATCCGGAAGAGGCAAAGGATAAGACCTTCAACCTGAAGATCAAGATGTGCGACAAGGAGTTCGACATTCCCTGTGCGGCAAACGAGAACATCATGATAGCGCTGGAACGCGCCGGCATTGCCGGGCCGAACCGCTGCCGAGGCGGCATATGTGGCTGGTGCCGGTCGAGACTGCTTTCCGGCACGGTCTTCATTCCCGAGGATACCGACGGACGCCGTGCAAAGGACAAGGAGCTCGGATTCATCCACCCGTGCGCAAGCTTTGCAACCAGCGATCTCTATATAGAGATGCCAAACCGCAAGAACTGAATTCATAAGATAATTAAAGACCGCACCGGAGGGAAAATCTGCCTCCGGTGCGGTTTCCTGCTACATAGAATACGCAAGAAAGTAAGCAAGATAATACGCAAGAAAAGCACCCTTTCAAAGGGTGCTTTTGTTTTACAGATATTTTTTGAACCAGGTTATCTGGCGTTTGGCGTAGCGGCGGGAGGACTGTTTTATCAGATTCACCGCATCCTCCAGACGGCACTCGCCCCGGAGATAGGAGGCAATTTCCTTGTAGCCGATTGCCTGCATAGATGTGGCGGAAGGCGGAACCGTTTTTAAAAGATTCTCAACCTCGCCGACGAGACCGAGAGATAACATTTTGTCAACCCGGGCATCGATGCGCCGATACAGGGATTCACGATCCGTCATGCCGAGAATGTGATATTCCGCATCGTAGCGGGGCGGAATCAGACGGGTTCGGGCATCGTGCTCGCTTATCGTTTCGCCGGTGAGACGATAGACTTCGAAAGCACGGACGATGCGCTTTTTGTCGTTCGGGGCAAGCTTGGAAGCTCTTTCGGCATCAAAGGCGGCAAGCTCGGCAAGCATCGCCTCGCCGCCGATGGCGTCGTATCGGGCAGAGAGCTCTTCGCGGAGAGCACCGTCATCCTCCCGGCTGCCGAAATCACGGCCGGAAAGCAGAGAGTCTATATAAAGCCCAGTCCCGCCGCAGATGATGGGAACTTTGCCGCGGGAGAGAATATCCTCGCAGCAGAGGACGGCTTCGTCGACATATCTGGAAACCGAATAATTCTCCGCCGGATCGGCCACGTCAATCATGTGATGGCGGGCTGCGGCCTGTTCCTGCGGCGTGGCTTTGGCCGTGCCGATGTTCATGCCGCGATAAATCTGCATGGAGTCGGCCGAGACAATCTCTCCGCCGAGCTTCCGGGCCAGTTCAATGGCGAGGGCCGTCTTGCCGCTGGCCGTGGGCCCGGCCACAACGATGACGCGGCTCATACGATACGCTTGAAGAGCTTGTCCAGGTCGCGGCGGGTAACGGTGACCGAGACGGGGCGCCCGTGCGGACAGTACTTCACCTGCCCCGAGAGAACGGCATCCACGAGCTTCTGAAGCTCCAGAGGATGCGTATCCCAGCCGGCCTTGATGGCGGCCTTGCAGGCAACGGTGTGAAGGACTTCATCCCGCTTTTCGTTGACGTCAACCGCCTTGCCGCTGCGGAGCTTTTCGCAGATCTCCTCTATGGCCGGTGCCACATCCGAAGGATTCATGTCGGCCGGAAGACCGCGGACAATGAATTCGCTTTCGCCGTAGGGCTCTATCTCGAAACCGAGAGCCGTAAGAAGCTCGCCGTTGTCGCTCAAAGCCTCCGCATCTTCGCCGGAAAGACGAAGCGTTACGGGGGAAAGCAGGAGCTGGGATGTGATTTCGGAAGGGTTTTCACGCAGTCTGTCGAAAAGGATGCGCTCATGCGCCGCATGTTTGTCTATGAGGACAATTTCTCCGTTATGCTCAACTAATATGTATGTAGAAAAAGCTTGACCCAATATCTTGTGGTCGGGGAGAAACGGTTTTTCAACATTTTGAACAGAGTTTTCAACATTTTTATCTACAGAAGGCGAAAATGCCACGATTTCTGCGGCTTCGGAAGGCTTTTGTGCAAGATGCTGAAACAGGGTGCCCTGGTTAAGCTCGGGCATGTGCAGCTGTTCGGAAGGCGGCGCGTAAGAGTACGCAGGCTTCACGGCCGAAGGCTGCGAAACGGCCGGTTCGAACGTTTGGATTGGGACTTCGGGACGCGGAACGGCGGGAGCCGGAACGCGATTTTCGCCATCGAGGGCCATCTTGCAGGAAGAATAGAGAAAATCGAAAACTTCCCGTTCGCGGGCGAACTTAATCTCCGTTTTGGCCGGGTGAACATTCACGTCCACATCGGCGTAATTGAGTTCGAGATACAGGACGCAGGCGGGATAGCGGCCCGTCAGAAGCGTGTTGCGATAAGCCTGCTCCAGAGCGGACTGAAGAAGCTGCGATTTGATGCAGCGGGAATTGACAAAAAAGAACTGGTGGGCCCGGTTGCCGCGGCCTTCGGAAGGGGAGGAGATGAAACCGCGGACGGAAAGACCGCCGATAGAGGAATTGAGCTCCAGAAGCCCCTTGGCTTCCTCTCTGCCGAGCAGGGCATAGACAGTGCTGCGAACGTCACCGTCACCCGGAGAAAAGAAGGATTCCTCGCGGTCCTTTATGAAGCGAAAGGAGACATCCGGACGGCCGAGGGCGACCCGCATCGCCGCCTGTTCGCAGGCGGAAGCCTCCGCCCTGTCGGACTTCAGGAACTTGAGGCGGGCGGGCGTGTTGAAAAACAGGTCACGGACAATGACCGTCGTCCCTTCGGGGCAGCCGAAGGAATACATTTCGCAGATGTCGCCGGCATCGAGAGTAACGCGTGTTCCCTCGGTGGCACCCTTTTCGCGGGTGAGGACTTCCATATGGGAGACGGCCGAGATGGCGGCAAGCGCTTCACCGCGGAAGCCCATGGTTTTGATGCCTGCCAGGTCATACTCGGATTTTATCTTGCTGGTTGCGTGGCGCAGAAAAGCAATGCCGGCATCGTCGGGACTCATCCCACAGCCGTCATCGCTGACTTTGATATAGGTGGTGCCGCCGTTGCGGATTTCGATGCGGATGTTCTTCGCACCGGCATCCAGAGAGTTCTCTATGAGCTCCTTGATGACGGACGAGGGACGCTCCACAACCTCACCGGCCGCTATCATATCCGCCAGATGCGGATTTAAAATATTGATTACAGACATAGAATTATTATATCATAAGTGGTATAGTTTTAATATGAAAATCTTGATATTTTCCGATTCACACGGATATGCATCCAACATGATCGATGCCATCGAAAAAGAGAAACCGGACTGTGCTATACATCTCGGAGACGGGGAAAGAGACCTGGAGACCGTCGGCTGGGTGTACCCGAATCTGACGGTTTACAATGTCCGCGGCAACTGCGACGGCTGGAGCGCAACGCCGACGGAACTGGTGCTGACGCTCGGCGGCAGAAGAATCTACTGCGTACACGGGAATCTGCACCGGGTAAAACGATACGAGCTTTCGCCGGAGCTTGCCGCTGCCGCCCATGAGGCAGAGGCCGATCTGGTGCTCTACGGGCATACGCACAACGCCCTGCATCTCGGCGAGGACGGGCTGGAGGTCATCAACCCGGGAACGGTGAAGAACGACCCGAAGGCCAGCTATGCTGTGCTGACGATTGACGGCAGAGGCTCCGAGGTCGCTATCAAAAACATATGAAGGCGACGCTTTCGAAAAACGCCGGAAGAGAACTCATTGCCTATCTGGAAGAGAAAGGCTGCGCCATAGAGCTCTTCGGCCCGGTGGAAAGCGCGGCGGAGCCGGTATCCTGCCACCCGGACATGTTCATGTGCAGTCTGAAGGAAGATGCGCTGTTCCGCGGGGACGAGAAGCTCGTCGGCAGGAGCTACCCGGATGACATACGCTATAACGCCTGCTCAACGGGGAAGTTTTTCATTCACAATCTGCGGTATACGGATGCCGCTCTGCTGAAGAAGGCCGAGGAACTCGGGCTGAAAAAGGTTGACGTTGCGCAGGGGTATGCAAAGTGCAGCATCGTTGCGGTGGACGAAGATTCCGTCATTACCTACGACGAGGGCATTGCCGCTGCCTGCCGGAGAGCCGGCATGAACGTTTTGAAAATCCGACCGGGCTTCGTTTCGCTGCCGGGCTATGACACGGGGTTTATCGGCGGATGCTCGGGAAGACTGAAGGACGAAATCGTCTTCAACGGGAATCTGAAAGAACACCCGGATTATGAAGCCATCCGAAGCTTTACGGAGAGCCGGGGGTTGGCGTGCCGATGCTTTGAAAGCTACGGGCTGACAGACATAGGAACAATAATTATTTCAGCATAGAGGAGAACAAACATGAAATACGGATTCATAGGACTTGGCAACATGGCCGGAGCCATCATTGCCGGCATGGCCGTTTCGGGCAAATTCAGCGAAGACACGGTTTACGGATACAACAGAAGCGCGCAGAAAACGGAAGCGCTGCACGAGAAGTGCGGCCTTGTTCCCGCCGAAAGCGCTGCGGATGTGGCAAAGAAGAGCGATGTCGTCATTCTTTCGGTCAAGCCGCAGATGATGGACGGCGTTCTTTGTGAGATTAAGGACTGCATAACGCCCGAAAAGACCGTCATCAGCATTGCGGCAGGGCTTCCCTGCGCAAGATATGAAGGTGCCTTCGAAGGAGAGATTCCGGTTGTCCGCGTCATGCCGAACATTAACGCCAAGGTTCTGGCGGCCATAAGCGGCATCTGCGGCGGGAAATATGCCAAAGAAGAGGACATCGCGATAGCCGACAACATCTTCTCCACCATCGGCAAGACCTACCGCCTGGACGAAAAGATGTTTCCCGCCTTTTCCGCAATCGGAGGGGCCAGCGGGGCCTTCGTTATGATGTACATAGACGCGCTGGCCGAGGCTGCCGTGCGGGAAGGCTTCCCGAGAGCCATGGCAGAGGAGCTGGCGGAACACGCGGTTTCCGGTGCGGCCATTCTCGCGGAGAAGAGCGAGGAGCACCCGATTGCCCTGATGAACAGCATCTGCTCCCCCGGGGGAACGACGATAGAAGGCGTCTGCAAGCTGAAGGAACTGGGCTTCGAATCCGCCGTTCAGCAGGGAATCAAAGCCATCGTGGAAAAAGACAGAAAACTGGGATAAATTAAGGAAATAGAAGCAAAAAAGCCTTGACTCACAAGGCTTTTTTTGCTATATTATCACTTACCTGCATAGCAGGGAGGCAAGCATGAGGCGGCCGCAATTCTAAACGTGCTGATACCACGTAGGTTTTGTGCCGCGCCTGTGCGCGGCGATTTTTTTGCCCTGCCTCATGAGGACTCAATTTCAATAGGAGGTGCCGATAAATGGCTGCAGATGCACGCATTAAGATTACACTCAGATGCGAAGAGTGCAAGCAGAGGAATTACAATACCATTAAGAACAAGAAGAACACCAGCGATCGTCTTTCTCTTAACAAGTATTGCCCCTTCTGCAGAAAGCATACTGTTCACACAGAAACAAAGTAAATCTTGAAAGGAAGAAATTATGGCTGACAAAAAATCTCAGGCTGTTACCACCACGACAACCGCCGTTAAGAAAGATGATTCCAAGCCGGGTCTTTTCAAGAGAATAGGCAAGTGGTTTCGCGAGATGAAATCCGAGCTCAAAAAGGTTATCTGGCCCACGCCGCAGACCTTGATGAAGAACGTCGGAATCGCTCTCGTTATGATGATTCTTTCCGCCATTGTTGTCTGGGGCTTTGATGAACTGGCCCAGATGCTGGTAAAAGCACTTTTGTCTTTGGCGGGTTAATATGGCCGAACAGTCAAAATGGTACGTAGTACACACGTACTCCGGCTATGAAAACGCCGTTTCCGCCGCTGTTATGAAGGCAGCGCAGAATCGCGGAATGACGGACCTTATCGAGGAAGTCAAAATCCCGATGGAAACCGTTACCGAGTACACGGACAACGGTGAAAAAACGGTCGAACGCAAAATCTTCCCCGGTTATGTTCTCATTAAAATGGTGCTCACGGATGACACCTGGCACCTTATCCACAATGTTCGCGGAGCTACCGGTTTCGTCGGTTCGGAAGGCAAGGCCATTCCGCTGACCGAGCAGGAAATTCTCGATCTCGGCGTCGAGCACAGAGAGGTCAATGTAGGCTACAATGTAGGCGATACCGTTAAGGTTATCGAAGGGCCGCTCTCCGGATTCTACGGAAAAGTCGAATCACTCGATGTTGATGCGAACGAAGTCAATGTTGTCGTCTCCATGTTCGGCAGAGAAACCCCGGTCGACCTGGAACTTGATCAGGTTGAACCCGCAGACGACGAATAAAACACAATTATTTATTAAAGAAAGAGGTGCTTTCAATGGCACAGAAAGTTATAGGATACGTTAGATTCCAGGTTCCCGCCGGAAAAGCTACTCCGGCTCCCCCTGTAGGTCCGGCACTCGGCCAGTACGGCCTTAACATCGGCCAGTTCACAAAAGATTTCAACGAAAGAACAAAGGGCGACATGGGCCTTATGATCCCGGTTGTCATCACCGTTTATGCAGACCGTTCTTTCAGCTTCGTAACAAAGACGCCTCCCGCAGCTCTTCTTATCAAGAAGGCATGCGGCATTGAGCACGCATCCGGCGTACCCCAGAGAGACAAGGTTGCCACCATCTCCAAGGAAGATGTCCGCAAGATCGCCGAGCAGAAGATGCCCGACCTCAACTGCACCGACATTGAATCCGCTATGAGCATGATCGCCGGAACCTGCCGCTCCATGGGCGTCATAGTAGGCGAATAAGGAGGCACACTGAAATGTTCAGAGGTAAGAATTACAAAGAGAGCGCAAAGCTCGTTGATAAAGCAACCGTTTATGAGCCGGCAGATGCTCTGAAGCTCGTTTGCGACTGCTCCAAGGCAAAGTTCGACGAGACCGTCGAGCTGCACGTTAAGCTCGGTGTTGACGGCCGTCACGCAGACCAGCAGGTCCGTGGTGCTCTGGTTCTCCCGAACGGCACCGGCAAGACCTCCCGCGTTCTTGTTTTCTGCAAGCCGGAGAAGGTTGACGAAGTTCTCGCCGCAGGCGCCGATTACGCAGGCGGTCAGGATCTCGTAGAGAAAATTCAGGGCGAGAACTGGTTCGAATTCGACACCGTTATCGCTTCCCCCGACATGATGGGCGTTGTTGGCCGTCTCGGTAAAATCCTCGGACCTAAGGGTCTCATGCCTTCCCCGAAGGCCGGCACGGTTACCCCCAATGTTATCCAGGCTGTTAACGAAGCCAAAGCCGGTAAGATTGAGTACCGTCTCGACAAGTCCAACATCATTCACTGCCCCATCGGCAAGGTTTCCTTCGGCACCGAGAAACTGCAGGAGAACTATGCAGCTCTCATCACTGCCATCATCAAGGCAAAGCCGGCCAGTGCAAAGGGCCAGTACATCAAGTCCTGCACCGTAGCCTCGACTATGGGCCCCGGCGTCAAAGTCAACGCCAACAAGCAGCTCTGATAATCAGAGATTATATGATAACCTCCGGAGATTTTTCTCCGGAGGTTTTTTGCAGCTTAAAAATATGTCTGAGTTATGAATTTATCGTTTATCGATAAAAATTTATTGACTTATGATTTTGGCGATGCTATATTGTGCTCATCGTACGATAAAAAAGGAGCTTCTTATTCTATGAAAACGACAAAGGACCCGAGCATCCGGCTCACCATTATATGTGTTTACGTTTTCGCGGCGATTCTTCTGCTGGCAGACATTTTTGCCTTCAAGTGGGTCCGCTGGTATGTCGACTGGCGGCTTATGAGTCCTGCCGTTGTGAAAAAGATGCTGATTACTTTTTACGCGGCCAGTGTGTTCGGCTGGGTATGTCTGTGGTCTCTTTTCAATCTGCTGAGCAACATAGGCAAAGCGATTGTCTTCAGTGAAAGCAACGTCAGGCTGATGCGGATTATTGCGTGGTGCTGCGGGATAGCCGCCGTCATCTTTCTGCTGAGCGGCGCTTATTATGCACCTTTTCTGCTGGTTGCGGTTGCCGCGGCATTCATGATGCTGATTGTAAGAGTTGTCAGGAATGCCTTTATGCAGGCGATTGAAATGAAATCCGAACTGGACCTCACCATTTGAGGAATGCACGATGAGAATCATAGTAAACATAGACGTAATGATGGCAAAGCGGAAGATTTCTTCCGGGGAACTGGCGGAACGCATCGGAATAACCCAGGCGAACCTGTCAATCCTGAAGAACAGCAAAGCAAAAGCTATCCGCTTTTCCACTCTGATGGCCCTCTGTCATGAACTTGACTGTCAGCCCGGAGACCTCCTTGAGTTCCGGGATGATGAGACGGAGGATGACACAAATGAATACAACGAATGAGGAAATCATTCAGGAAACGAAATCCTTTTCTGCCTCGACGGCAGAAATTCTATGCGTAATCATCAGCTTCTTTGCGGCCTACTGGTATTGCGATTTCATCGGCTTTGACCCTTTTCATGACTGGGAATTCTGCGCCGTGGTGCTGATTCTGGCCGGCATCACGGAGGTGATGAACCGGGGCAAAAGAGCTCCGAAGGAATCCTATGTCTGGCTCGGATGCTATCTGCTGTGCGCCGTCAGCGCCTTTTTCGCCCTGGGTCGGGTCTGGGACAGCGACCAGAAGATGCTTTTCGTCCATATTTTCTTCGTATGGTGGGTCCTGTGCCGCAGTGGTGCGCTTCTGGAAAATCAGTCCGGCCATCTGCTGCCGGTCGACGCCTTCAACGGCTTTGTCCGGATTCCTTTCGGCAACTTCTTCCTGCGGATCCGCATGCTAGCCTGCCTGTTCAAAGGTAGAAAAAAAGAAAACGGAAAGCCGCAGAAGCGCTGGATGATTCTTGCCGCGGTATTCTGCCTGGCGCTTTTCGTTCTGGCAACGTCCCTCCTCATGCGGGCCGATGACGGCTTTGCCTCTCTGCTGGACGGCTTTATTGAAATCTTCAAAATCGATTTTGATGAATTCGATGTTCTGATTTTCATTCTCAGCCTCCCTGTGGGGGCATGGCTCTTCGGGCTGATGGGCGGCTCTGTCCGGTTGAGCCGGACGGAGGCGGACCGGCAGCGGGACGGAGTTTATGCATTCCTGGAAAAGATTCGCAGAGTCCCGGCCGTTTTCTGGATTGCGGCGGTTTTGCTGTTCTCGGCCCTATATATCGCGTTTTTCATTCTGCAGGGGAGCTATCTCTTCGGTGCCTTCACGCGCACGCTGCCGGAAGGCTTCATCGTTTCCCAGTATGCAAGGCAGGGCTTTTTCGAGCTCTGCAAGGTGATGGCGGTTAACTTCTCGGTGCTGTGGCTGGTTACCAGGATGGCCGATGATTCGGCAAGGAACAATAAGGCCTTTCTCGCCGCCTGCACGGTGCTTCTTGCCGAAAGCATGCTGTTTGCCGTCATAGCCTTTTCCAAACTGGCACTCTATATTTCCTGCTTCGGCTTCACACCGCTCCGGCTGCAGAGCACCTGGCTCGTCTGCGTGCTTTTTTCCGGCTGTGTCTTCTGGATGGTCACGCTCTATACGGGCAAAGCGGTATTCCGTAAGTGGATGCTGTTCGGTGCCCTGACGCTGACCGCCCTGACGGTTGTATAAGGGAAAACAAAATAAACCGGATGCCGATGAAGGTATCCGGTCATTTTGTTATAAAGGCTTCAGAATCTTACGACTCTCCAGCATCCATCCTCCACAATCAGGTCCACTTTGAAATAGGAACTCTCCCGTTCCGGGTGCTCCGTAGATGTCCTGCAGTAAATATCGATTGTTCTTGTTGCTCCTTCCGGCTCATCTCCTGTGATCTCATCTATTCCATCCATTTTGCAAATCTGCACCATTTCAACAGGGACAATATCTTCTGCGGAAATCAGCCCGCCAGAGGCAAGGCTACGCACTCTATCAAGATTTAGGGAAGTATCTTCGGGACAGTTCCTCTTTTCCGTGATCTCATAGTATACTGGGAAATCGCATGCTGTGATTTCACTGGAGACTCCGATGGCAGATGTACGGGATAAATGCCCCTGAATAATTCTCTCAAATCCATCATAGCCCTTCACATAGGCATCGACCACAATACAGGCAACATTTAAGGCAGCTGACTTACTAGAGTCTGGCTGCATTAGTATATCAGATGTGGGTGTAACAGAATTCAACGCTTCCTCATATGGATTCCTAGCGTCGTCGTTCACATTGAATGTGCTGTGCGGATCCATAAGCTTGTTGTCCCAACTGAAATCCGTGCATCCGCGAAGAGAAAAGTGCGGATCCGGGCAGTTGACGACATCGCAGCCGAGGAACACAGCCTCGTTTGTATCTTCAAGCACGGCAGCGCCGTAGCTGCAGTCGTGAATCAAGGTATTCTGCACGTGAATATTGTTTACATTCCGGGTCGTGATTCCGAGAATGCCGCAGCCGTAAAGATCGCAACCTTCCAGAATAATAACATCGGTGTTTTCAAAGAAGAGGACACCGCCTGCACAGGTTCCCTGCTCGGGAGTGTGGCCGAGATGAACCCCGTCCAGCGTGACATTACCGCAGTTCAGGTAATTCAGTACATTGGCATAGCGCGGCTGCGTAACGATTTCTCCGCCGACAATGTGGAAGTTGCGGATATTGCCGATGGTAAGCTCATAACCGTCAAAGCAGTAAACCCAAGCGTATGCTTTATCTCCGAATTCGGGCAACATATATTCTTCGGTTGCTCCCTCTCCGTAATCGGAGGCGGATGTCAGGTCAATCTGCGGAACATCGATATAAACCGTTGTATCCGATGCGATAGCGGACAGGAATTCATCGGCCGTCTTTACGTGCACGTCTTTTGCACCGAAACGATCAATCGGTTGGAAATCCGCTTCGGCCGCCCCAACACCGGCGGACGACATCTGCTCGCCCCACATTTTGGTAAGGTCCGCTTCAGAAACGGCCTTTCCGTCAATAGTGACAGAAGCGTTTATGTTCTGATTCATCCATTTATCAACTGTATTCCCGTCAAAGGTCATACTGCTGAAATGCACTTCTCCATCGAAGGAAAACAGCGTTCCGATATGATTCCCACAGACGTTCAGCGTGTCAAATACCGCGCCGTTCGCGCTTCCCCCTATTAGCGACTGCAGATAGTTGTCGTGAATATCGCAGTTCCGAACTGAAACATCCTTGGCATTGAAAAAGCAGAATGCTGAAGCCGCGTCCTGATATTTCTCCGGCTTTCCGCAGTCATAGATGCTGCAACCGTCCACTACAAGCCCGGTGGCATACTGATAGCTTATACCGGCCGAAGAGCAGTGATAAATCTCCGTGTCGGATACCTTCAGGTTTCCGCATCCATCCGCCCAGACACCGACGGTTCCGCAGCCGTACAGCCGACATTGTTCTATGGAGACATCATCGCTGGTGTCAAGCCGGATGACACCGCCTTCACAGGCCTGGGCCGCTTCGGTATGACCGACCGTCAAGCCCCGCAGGGAAAGCTTGTTGCAATCTTTGAATGCGAGGACATTGGAAGAACGCGGAACTGTGAGTATTTCCGCATTGTCTCCGACGATGCTCAGCCCGTCCACATCTTCAATGTACAGCTCATACTGGTTCTCAAAGCCGTAGCTGTTCCAATGATAATATTTGCTTGCTTCGTCTTTGCCGTAGTTCGCCGCTTCCGTCAGATTGTACGTCCCGGCGGCCAGGTGTATTTCGGTATCCGGTGCGATTGCCGCAAGAAGTTCATCCACATCGGAGACGCTGACGACACCGGTTCCCGAACTCTTTTCGGTTTTCGGGCCGAGAACCGCGGCGCATCCGCAGAGAATAACAACCGGAACGAGCGCAACGGCAACAGCCAATTTGCTTTTTTTCTTAAAGGACATGATTTGCAAAAGTCTTTCCTTTAAATCCCTTTTGCCGCCAGAGAACCCGGTGGTCATTTCGCATTTTGTTTTGCAGGCATTTTCGGCAATACTTATGAGCGTTTCACCGTAGCTGCGTTTTTCGTTTCGGTTCATGTTTTTGAGCAGCTTTTCGTCACAGCTCAGCTCACAGACGGATTCAAGCTCTTTTCTGAAATACCAGGTGAACGGATTGAACCAGTGCATTGAGAATACGAGCATGGCAATCCATTTGATGAATATGTCATGCCGTTTGTAGTGGACGATTTCATGCGAAAGAATAATCTTTAACGCATCGGCATCATACTCTATGTCCGGGATGACGATTATGTGCCGGAACAGCCCAAAGGTCAGCGGTGTGTTTATCAGGTCGCTCCGAGCCAGAGAGGGCTTGCGGGTCCCGCATAAATCGTCATAAATGCGGATATCGTCCTCGGAGGGCATAGACAAAGTGCTCCACAGTGCTTTTGAAAAACGGATGTACGGAATCACATTCCACAGGAGAAAAACAGCGGTTCCGCAGCACCAGACGGCAAACAGGATTGTCGGGACCGATACGGTCTTTTTAACCACAGACGGTTCGACGACGGCCTGATAAGTCACCGGATGATTCTGCACAGGCGAAGCAGGGACCTCCGTGTGAGAATACGTAGACGGAACAACCGTTATTTCCGACTCCGCGTCAATCGGCTGCGGCTCCGTATAGGCAGGCCTCGGCGCTTCGGCACGAGGGGCTTCTTTTCCGATCGGAACCAGACCGTTGACGGGAACGGCAAATCGCAGCAATACGACAAGCCATGCAAAATACAGAAAAGTGCTCGGAACCTTTCCCTTGGCCAGCTTTCGCAGTGCCACAAGGAACAGCCCGCATAGAGTTCCGGCAACCGTCAGCACCAAAAGTGTTTTCAGAAAAGCCGTCATCTGTTATTCTCCGAAAACATCTGCCGCAGTTCATCAATATCATCCTGAGAGATGCCGTCGGCATTCAGAAGTGCCGCTACAAGATTGCTTGCCTTTCCTTTATAAAGCCTGTTGATGAGTCTCGCGGTGGCCCAGGCATTGTACTCCTCTTCGCTGACAAGCGCAGAGTAGTAGAAGACTTCTCTCTTCTCCTGCAATACGGCACTCTTGGA
>JAZUEY010000082.1:0-29695 GCA_045640405.1 Candidatus Limivicinus sp. | reverse complement strand
AGGCTCGTATTCAGGACCGCCAACGACTTTTCCGTTGCAGTTGATGATACGGCCGCACATAATCGGGCAGTGGTAGCATGCGCCCGGCTTTACCAGATACTTCTCGGCAAGAGTTTCACCGGAAACCTGGTCTGCATAGTCAGCATAGGATTCCTGCCAGTTTCTGGTAGGCAGAGAGCCGACACCGTTGATGATGTTGACGAGAACGGCAGTACCGAGAGCACGGAGGCCGCTGTCTGTCGTCGGGTTCGCTTTGAGAACCTGGAGAGCACGCTTGTTGGCTTCCTTGAGCTGGTCGATGTCATAGATGTTGTCGAGCTGCTTGCGGGAAGTCTTAACAACGATAGCCTTGAGGAGCTTGGAGCCCTGAACGGCACCGACACCGGAACGACCGGCGGCTCTGTCTTTATCGTTCATGATGGCAGCAAGAAGCGTCTGGTTCTCACCGGCAACGCCGATGCTGAGAACGGATGCGTCTGCACCGTAGACTTCTTTGAGCTTGTCATCCAGCTCTTCGCTCATGAGACCGACGTACTCTTTTGCGCAGTGGAGCTCGATTTTGTCATCCTCGATGGTGATGTAGGTCCAGTCTGCTGCTTTGCCTTCAACAATGATGGCATCCCAGCCGGCGAACTTCAGCTTGGCACCCCAGATACCACCGGAGTTGGCGCAGGCGATCATGCCGGTCAGAGGAGACTTGGTAACGACCATGTAACGGCCGGAAGAAGGAGAGTTGGAACCCGTCATAGGACCGGTAACGTAAACGAGCTTGTTGTCCGGAGACAGGGGATCACAGGTAGCGACACCCTCATCATAGAGGATCTTGGTACCGAGGCCACGGCCGCCGATGAACTTGTGGGCAAGATCCAGGTCGAGCTTCTCGACTTTGATTTCGCCGGTGGTAAGATTGATGCGAGCTATTTTCTCATAGTATGCACCGCTCATAGAAATACCTCCAAAATATATTTTTTTACAATAAACGGACATTTTAAACTGATTTTAGTTTTAGCATCTTTTCATTATTATTCCAATGCCTCCGGACATTTTCCGCACGAAACGGCACGGAGTTGTGCGAACAAGTACGAAAAAATTGTTTTTCGTATTTTGCTGTTTCGTGCGAAATGATACGAAACAGTACGGAACAGGCTGTAAGGGCGCCTGCCGCAGGTATTGTTCAAAGCGGGTTATGATAGTATAATACAGCTATAATGCCGTACAATATTATATAATGAATATTTGTTATTCCTGGCATATTTCTTTGACGGAAGGTTTATGTTATGGCACAGAACAAATCTCTTTCCACGCAGGAGGTTGCGGACATACTGCACGTCAGCAAGTCCACCATCTACGACCTCATCCGGCGTGAGGAAATCAATTCTTATAAAATCGGACGCAAGGTACGCTTTACACAGGACGATGTGGACGCCTACATTGCGAGATCAAGACACGAACAGAGCACCAGGCCCGTTCAGCGTGTCGAAGTTACCAGTACCCTTTTAAACCCGGAAGATGCCGACAAAACAGGTCTCATCATTTCCGGGCAGGACGTTCTGCTGGACATTCTTGCCAGCTACATGCGCCAGAAGGGTGCCAATGCTTCGCGCTGCTATCTTTCCGGGTTCGAGGGGCTCCTTTCTCTTTATCAGGAGAAAGTGAATGCGGCAGCCTGTCATCTCTACAGTGGGGCCGGTACGGACTATAACGTGCCGTATGTATCCTCTCTGATGCCGGGGATCAACGCCTGCGTCATCAACCTCTCCTACAGAATGCAGGGCTTTTATGTGAAGGCCGGCAACCCTCTGAAAATACGTTCCTGGCGGGATCTCACCCGTCGGGATGTTAAGATTATCAACCGGCGCCCGGGGTCCGCATCCAGAATTCTGCTGGATGTCAAGCTGAAGGAGCTCGGCATCGATCCGCTTAAAATCAACGGCTACAGCAACATTATGGCTTCTCATCTGACGCTTGCCGAAGCGATTGCCTCCGGAGAGGCGGACGTCGGCATCGGGACGGAAAGAGTCTCCAAAAAGCTGGAGGGGCTGGAATTCGTCCCGCTGATGCGTGAGCGCTTCGACCTTGTGGTCCGGAAAGAGATTATGAACACGCCGGAGGTGGAAACCCTGATGAACATTCTTTCGAGCGAAACGTTCCGGAAGGAAATCTCCGGCATTTCCGGCAATGACTACTCCGATCTCGGAAAAATTGTAGCGGAGGTGTGACATGCTTGATGTTCTGACTCCGGAAGAGGTCCTGAATCTGCTGAAAAAGGAGTTCTCCCCTTCCGGTATGACGGAAAAGGTTTCTCTGCGGGAGGCTCCCGGAAGAGTTCTGAGCGAAGACATTCTTGCCGACGAATATGTTCCGGACTTTAACCGGTCAACCGTAGACGGATACGCGCTGAAAGCCTCCGACACCTTCGGCTGCAGCGATGCCATCCCGGCCATTCTGCCGCTGCACGGTGAAGTCTTTATGGGACAGGCGGCCGATTTTACTCTCCCTGCCGGAGAATGCTGCTATGTTCCGACAGGCGGTGCCGTTCCCGAGGGGGCGGACTGCGTTGTCATGATAGAATATTCGGAAGACTTCGGTGACGGGACGATAGGCATCTCCAAGGCTGGGGCGCCCGGGCTGAACATGATATTCCGCGGGGATGACGTATTCCCCGGCAAAAAGATTCTGGAAAAGGGCCGCGTGCTCAATGCAAGCGACATCGGCGCTCTGGCCGCCATCGGCTGCTGCTGCGTGCCGGTGACGGCAAAGATAAAAATCGGCATTCTTTCAACGGGTGACGAGCTCGTTCCGCCGGAGGAAAAGCCGGAGGCAGGCCAGGTGCGGGACGTGAACTCTCCCCTGCTCGAGGCGCTGTTCCAAAGCCCCTGCACGGAAGTGCACAATTACGGCATCGTCGTCGACAACGAGGAACTGCTCTGCGAGAAGATGACAAAGGCCGTGGCGGAATGCGACATGGTTCTGGTTTCCGGAGGCAGCAGCGTGGGCGTAAAGGATGCCAGCTGCCGGACCATCGAGTCTCTCGGGACGCTGCTGATGCACGGCATCGCCATTAAGCCCGGGAAGCCGACCATTCTGGGAAAAGCCGGAAACAAACCGATATTCGGGCTGCCGGGGCATCCGGTTGCCGCCTTTACGGTTGCAAAGCTGTTTGCCATGCCGGCGCTGCACATACTCTGCGGAGCCAGGGTCAACCGATACACCGTACCGGCCGTCATGAGCGAAAGCGTGGGAGCAAACCACGGCAGAGCCCAGGTCGGCAGCGTGAAACTTGAGCGCGACGGAGACAGACTGACAGCCATACCCATACGCACGAAATCCGGTCTCATCACCAATCTGGCCGGAGCCGACGGGCTGTATGAAATAGCCAGAGACTGCGAAGGTCTCGAAAAAAATGCGGAGGTGGAAATCGATGTCTTTTGAATATCTTACCAACATAAGGCTGGAACAGGCTTGTGAGGATTATGTTAACCTCCTAAAGAAAAACGGATTCCGTGCCGCATCGGAAATAATACCTGTTGCGGATGCCTGTGACAGAGTTACGGCGGAGGCTGTCTACGCCAATATCTGCGCTCCTCACTATGCAGCTTCCGCAATGGACGGCATTGCTCTGAGCGCCAAGGACAGCTTCGGCGCCACGGAGACAACACCCGTTACCCTCACAGAGGACCGGTTCACCGTTGTGGACACCGGGGATGCGATGCCGGAGGGCTGCGATTGCGTCATCATGGTGGAAGACATCGTCCGCAACGACGACGGAACGGTTACGATTCACGCACCGGCGGCTCCCTGGCAGCACATTCGGCAGATTGGCGAAGACGTCTGCGCCGGGGAAATGATTCTTCCTTCCTACGTGAAAATCACGCCGGCAGCCATCGGCGCCATGATAGCCGGAGGCGTGCTGGAAGCGAAAGTGATTAAAAAACCCGTCGTCGGTATCATCCCGACGGGTGACGAAATTGTGCCGCCCTGCGCGGATCCGAAGCCCGGAGACATTCTGGAATTCAACTCCTCCATCTTTTCCGGCATGCTGAAGGGCTGGCAGTGCGAACCGAAAACCTACACGATTGTACCCGATAAATACGAGCAGATTAAAAGCACACTGGAAAAGGCCTGCGACGAGTGCGACTTTGTGCTGCTGAATGCAGGGTCCTCCGCCGGGCGCGACGACTATTCGACAAGGGCCATCGCGGAAATCGGCGAAGTGCTGTATCACGGCATCGCCATCAAACCGGGCAAGCCGGCAATACTCGGAGCCAGAGGGCCGAAGGCGGTTCTCGGCGTACCGGGCTATCCCGTAAGCGGCATCATTGTTATCGAGCAGCTGCTCAAGCCGCTCATAGATGCCTGGTATCACAGGTCCGGCCGTGACGCAGCGGCACACGGAACCGAACGGATAGCAAAGCTTTCGAGGCCCATCGTGTCGGGGCTGAAATACAAGGAGTTCGTCCGTTGTCGTTTAGGTTATGTAAACCAGAAACTGATTGCTTCCCCGCTTAACCGGGGAGCCGGCGTCGTCTCCTCCTTCATGAAGGCGGACGGCATCATAGAGATTCCACAGGACACCGAGGGCTACGAAGCCGGCCAGGATGTCAAAGTCAGACTGCTGACGGACGAGGAGCGCCTCAAGAATACTCTCGTTGTCATCGGCTCGCACGACCCCCTGCTGGACGAGCTGGCCGACATGATGCACCGGGACAACCCGGACATCTGGATGTCCTCCAGTCACGTCGGTTCCATGGGCGGAATCATGTCCATCCGCCGCGGCGAGTCTCACGCCGCCGGATGCCATCTGCTTGACACCGAAAGCGGCAAATACAACATTGCCTTCATGAAAAAATACTTCCCGAACCACGAAGCAAGGCTGATACGCTGTGTCGGCAGGCAGCAGGGGCTGATGGTTGCCAAGGGCAATCCTCTCGGCATTACCAGATTCTCCGACATTGCCGACGGAAAATTGCGTTATGTTAACCGGCAAAAGGGTTCCGGAACACGCATTCTGATGGATTATCTCTGCGGATGCGAAGGGATTGCGAATTCCTCCGTCTACGGATACGAGCGCGAGGAGATGACACACACCTCCGTTGCGGCCCAGATTGCCAGCGGAAGCGCAGACGCGGGGCTCGGCATTTATTCGGCCGCCAAGCTGTACGGCCTCGACTTTCTCCCCATCTGCATCGAAGAATATGACCTGATTATTCCCGAATCGGTCTGGGACAGCCCCGTCATACGGCAGCTTCTCGAAACGCTGAAGAGCGACCGTTTTAAAAACAGGATGCTCGAACTGGGCGGCTATACCGTTGACAGGCCGGGAGAGGAGATTTGCTTTGATTGATTCTCACGGAAGGGACATAACGTATCTGCGCATCTCGGTAACGGATCTTTGCAACATGCGCTGCCGGTACTGCATGCCGGAGGATGGCGTCTGCAAGAAGCCGCACGAGGAAATGCTCGATTACGAAGAGATTGTCACGGCCGTTCAGGCGGCCGCGTCACTCGGCATAAAAAAGGTGCGCATCACGGGCGGAGAACCTCTCGTAAAGAAAGGCATTGTCGAAATATGCCGGGACGTTGCCGCCGTGGACGGGATTGATGAAGTCTGCATCACCACAAACGGCGTGCTTCTGCCCGAACTGGCCGCTCCTTTGAAGGAAGCCGGCGTAAGGAGGCTGAACATCAGCCTTGACACGCTGGATGCCGAAAAATTCGCCTACATTACCCGCATCGGCAAGCTTGAAACCACGCTGGCCGGCATCGAAGCGGCTCTGAAAGCCGGGTTCGATAAAATCAAACTCAATGCCGTTCTCATCGGCGGCTTCAACGACTGCGAAATCCGCGACCTGGCGGAACTCACGCTGAAGTGGCCGGTTGACATGCGCTTCATTGAAATGATGCCGATGTATGACAGCGGAGATTTTTCGCCGGAGTGCTTCATCCCATATACAACTGTAATTGACGCTCTGCCGGAACTTGAAAAGCTGCCGCAGGACGGCTCTGTAGCCAAGCTTTACAGGCTTCCCGGTGCTCAGGGTAACATCGGCCTGATAAGCCCGGTTTCGGCACATTTCTGCAGCGAATGCAACCGCATCCGGCTGACATCCGACGGAAAGCTGAAGCCCTGCCTGCACGGAAGCGAGGAGTTCTCCATCAAGGGAATGAACTACGACGAGATGGTGGAGCAGTTTAGGGCCGCCATCAACGCCAAGCCCGGCTGGCACGGTATTCTTTCTCCCGGTGTGCGCAGCCACGCGGCGAGAAACATGAACGAAATAGGAGGCTGACATGGCAGATTTCACACATTTTAACGACCAGGGCCGTTCCCGAATGGTGGACGTGGGTGAAAAACCGGTTACCAGGCGCACCGCGGTCGCCACCGGCCGGGTACTCGTGAACGAGGAGACTTTCCGGCTCATCCAGACCGGTGGCATGAAAAAGGGCGACGTGCTGACCGTGGCACAGGTAGCCGGAATCATGGGAGCCAAAAGAACGCCGGACATCATCCCGATGACACACCCGATTGCCATTGAAGGCATAGATTTGAAGCTCAATCTGAACGAGAAGAATCTGGCCGTTGAGATAGAGGCCGAGGCCCGTTGCGACGGGAAGACCGGCATTGAAATGGAAGTGCTCACCGCGGTTTCCACGGCGGCACTCACGGTATACGACATGTGCAAAGCTGTCCAGAAGGACATGGTAATAACAGATATTTGCCTGAAGTCAAAATCAGGCGGAGTACACGGAGATTATGAAAGATGAACTATACAGCAGCCGTTATAACAGTCAGTGACAAGGGATTTGCGGGCGAAAGAGAGGACACCTCCGGCCCGATGATTAAGGCCATGCTTGAAGAGGCCGGCTACAGTGTAACGCACACCTCCATTGTGCCGGATGACAAGCAGATGATTATGGACAAGCTCACGCTCTGCGCGGACAAATACAAAATCAACCTGATTCTCACCACAGGCGGCACGGGCTTCTCCCCCAGGGACATCACTCCCGAGGCGACGCTCGGCGTTATCGAGCGTGAAACCCCGGGCATACCCGAGGCCATGCGCTACTACAGTCTGCAGATTACGCCGAGGGGATGCCTCTCCCGCTCGGTGGCCGGCATCCGAGGCAGAAGCCTGATTGTCAACCTGCCCGGCAGCATGAAGGCAGCAAAGGAAAATCTCGAAGGGATACTCCCGGCACTCGGGCACGGACTTGAGATGCTCTGCGGGGAAGGCAGTGCCAATTGTGCGGAGAACCCGAATTTGAAATAAGATTATTTTACCTTGCCTAAAACACATGGTTGAATATACCTGCAGGTTGTGTTAGTATAAAGACAATAAAAGTTCCGTATCCCAAGCGGATATATTGCACCGGAAAGCGGTGGACGAGCCTCTTTTCCATGCCAATAAGCCATAGACACTATGGCTGTTTCGGCTGTGGATAAGGGGCTTTTTTATTTTTGGAGGATATCTACAATGAAAAAAATCTTAGCACTCGCTCTGGCTCTTGTCATGATCTTTGCTCTTTGCGCATGCGGCCAGCAGGCAGCCGCTCCTGCCGAAGCTCCGGCGCCGGCAGCTGTTGAAGAACCCGCCGAAGAGGCACCCGCAGCCGTTGAAGAACCGGCAGCGGAAGAACCCGCCGCTTCCGTCGATCTCAAGATTCTCAAGGAAGCCGACGACGACATGATTAACAACTATTCCGTCATTGCCGTAAATCCCGAGGCTCCCTGGGTTGACGCCGACGGCAATCCCGTAGCCGATGTTGCCATCAACACCGTCGGTGCTGATGCTCTCATCAACTGGCTCCTCTCCGAGGAAGGTGAAAAAGCCGCTTCCGAATACGGTTTTGCCGAGTACGGCGAATACCTCTTCTATCTCAAAGATGAGCGTCCGGTAGCCACGGCCGAAATCCCCGCAGCAACCGATGAAACCAAGACAATCCGCCTCTCCACGACCACTTCCGTGAATGACTCCGGTCTGCTCGGTTACCTGCTCCCCATGTTTGAAGAAGCATACGGATACACCGTTGAAGTGGCCTCCGCCGGCACCGGCAAGGCAATCGCAGCTGCCAAAATGGGCAATGCCGACCTGATTCTCGTTCATGCAAAGGCACAGGAAGAGAAGTTCATTGAAGACGGATTTGCACGCATCGTTGACGGTCTTGAAAAAGAGCGCAACACCTTCATGTACAACTACTTCGTACTCTGCGGTCCTTCCGCAGACCCCGCAGGCGTTGAAGCCGCCGCTTCCGTTAAGGATGCATTCAAGGCCATTGCCGACGGCAAGTTTGAATTTGTATCCCGCGGTGACGGTTCCGGTACGCACACCAAGGAACTCGCTCTCTGGCCTGAAGACCTCGGAATCGCAGCCGAGCCCGAGACCTTTGCCGATTATACCGACTGGTATGTTTCCGCCAACGCCGGGATGGGCGCCTGCCTCGTCATGGCTGAAAATGACGGTGCCTACATTCTCACCGACAAGGCGACATTCCTTACCTTTGCTGCCAACAACGGTGAGCTGGAAGCTGCCGCTTGATTAATTGGCGCAAAACCATTAAAATTGCCTTGGGCCATATGCCCAAGGCAATTTTTTAAATTATGAAGTCATCTTTTCTGAAAGCTATAGAACTGATACTCAGCGGGGACAGGAGCTTGCTGAACATTCTCGGCACTACGGCCAGAATGAGCCTATCAAGCTCGCTTCTTGCCCTGCTTATCGGCGTGCCCATAGGGATTCTCTACGGAGCCTATCGTTTCCGCGGCCGGAAGCCGCTCATTGTCATCAATCGGACGCTGATGGGAATGCCGCCGGTTGTTTGCGGCCTGCTTTTCTACCTGCTCTTTTCCGGTGTGGGGCCTTTCCGGCATATGAAGCTCCTCTTCACCGTAAAGCTCATGATTATTGCGCAGGTCGTGCTGATTACTCCTCTGGTCATCGGCAACATGGAAACCTTTATTGCGGGCATTGCGCCGCAGATAAAGGAAACAGCGAAAGGGCTCGGCTTAAGCCGCGGCAGGGCTTTCCTGTTGATTATTAACGAGAGCGTATACCAGATTATCTCCACCTACCTGCTGGCCTTTGCGCGTGCGATTGCGGAGGTAGGCTGCATCTCGATGGTCGGCGGGGCCATAGCCTGGAAGACCAACGTGATGACCACGGCCATCATGCAATATACGAACATGGGCAATTTCTCGCTCGGCATTGCTCTGGGGCTGATTCTGATGACGATTTCGCTGATTATCAATATAGCCATCACGCTGATGCAGGAGAGGCTGAGCCGATGAAGATAAACGCCTTTAAAAAATCCTATAACGGCAGGACCGTTCTGGATTTCCCCGGGTTCGAATTCGAAAGCGGAAAAATATATGCCGTCATCGGGGCGAACGGAAGCGGAAAATCTACCTTTGCCAGAGTGCTTTCCGGCATTGAAAAGGCCGATTCCGGGCAAAGGCCCTGCAAAGCCGAAGTCGGCTATCTGCCGCAGAAGAGCTACGGATTCCGCATGAGCGTACGGAAAAACCTGCTGCTCAACGGGAAGGATGCATTGCGGGCCGATAAGCTGCTCGAGGAAATAGGCATTGAGGCGCTGAAAGAGGCCAACGCGGCGAAGCTCTCCGGCGGAGAGACGGCCCGCATGGCGCTCTGCCGCCTGATGATGGCCGACTACGAGCTGGCTGTTTTTGACGAACCGACCGCTTCAATGGACATGGAATCCACTCTCAAAGCCGAAGAGATGCTTTGCCGGTATCGGGACGAAACCGGCTGCGCCGTTATTCTGATTACGCACAGCATTCAGCAGGCAAGACGCATTGCCGACTGCATCCTCTATTTTGACAAAGGGCAGCTTGCGGAAAGCGGAGACTGCGAAAGTCTGCTGGCAGACCCCGAAGACGTGCGGACAAAAAAATTCATAGAATTCTACGGAATCCGCTGACGGAAAACGGATACATTTTACGCGAGGTCGATTATGAGAAACTTACTGAAAACGCTTGCATCGCGAATTAAAGAAGGAAAAGATACCGTTCTGGTTACTATCATAGCCTCTTCCGGCTCCACGCCGAGAGGCATCGGCTCCAAAATGCTGGTGGCCGAGGAAGGACGCATCTACGGAACTATCGGCGGCGGGGCCGTCGAACACAAGAGCCGCGAAATGGCACAGGCACTCCTGCAGGACAGAAACTCCTGCGAACATGACTTCAGACTGACGAAAGCTGACGTGGAGAATCTCGGGATGATCTGCGGCGGGGCCGTGAAAGTATTCTTCAAATATGTTCCGGCAAGCGACAGCGAGACGCTGTCCATCTGTGAAAAGGCGGAGGAGCTCTTTGCCAAGGGCGATGATCTGTGGCTGATTTACGATGTGGCCGACGACTGCCGGCTCGGTCTATACACCAAAGCGACGGGATATATCGGCATTGATGCGCCGGCCTGGCTTGACGAGAAACTCACAAGGCATCCTCTGCGACAGCTGCTGGACGGCCGTGACATGTATGTGGAGCAGATCAACTCCTCCGGAATCGTCTATGTATTCGGCGGCGGGCACGTTGCCCAGGAGCTGGTTCCGGTGCTTACGCACATAGGCTTCCGCTGCGTTGTGCTCGACGACAGGGAAAACTTTATCCGCGAGGATCTGTTCCCCGATGCCGAAAAGAGAATCCTCTGTGATTTTGAAAACATCTCCGAATCGGTTAACATAACTTCTGAAGACTACTGCTGCGTCATGACAAGAGGGCATTCCTTCGACACGGTGGTACAGGCTCAGCTGCTGAGAACCCCAGCCTATTACATCGGCGTCGTTGGCAGCCGGTCAAAAAAAGTGGCCGTCAACATGAAGCTTGTCAACGACTACGGGATAGACGAGAGTGAAATTGCAAGAATCACCACCCCAATCGGGCTTATGATCAAGGCCGAGACACCGGCCGAAATCGCCATTTCGATAGCCGGGCAAATGATTGAAATCCGGGCGGAGAGAAACAAATCTTGAGCCTTTACGACGCGATATTCAATATCCCGGGGTTGTCGGTTCTGGCCGAAACACACTGCACGCGCTGGGCTGCCGCCGAGACGAACTACGGGCCGGGCATTGCGATGTATACCCCGGAGACGGAAAAGGAAAGCCTGAAGCTGGCCGCCGCCAACTCCTACTGGAACCGCGGCACGGAGCACTACATTCCCTTTGACCGTTACTGGGCGGACGACATCGACTTTGCGGGTAAAACGGTGGGCGTCGTCGGTGCGATGAAGCAGATTCGGGCGCGCTATTCCGGCATAGCCAAAAAGATTTATGTGTTTGACTTTATGGCCGATGCCGAAAAGGACATTCTTCCGACGGAGCTGGAAGAGGAAATTCTGCCGGAGTGCGACGTGATTTCAATAACCGGTTCCTCCATTCAGAACGGAACCCTCCCCCATCTGCTGGAAATATGCCAAGGGAAATATATATGTCTGGCAGGGCCTTCGGTTCCGCAGTGCGAGGCATTATTTGATTACGGGATAAGCAAAATCTCGGGCATGACAATTTGTGATGCCGATAAAATGAGAGAATTCATAAACAATGACACACCGGGATCGCCTTATGTGTTCGGAACCCCGTTCATGATGCGAAAAAAATAAACGGAGGCGGATTTCCACCATGCAGACAGGCGCGCTGATTGTTGCCGCAGGCATGTCGTCAAGAATGGGTGATTTCAAGCCGATGCTGAACATCGGCTCGATTTCCATTGCCCAGAGAATCGTAGCAAATTTCAGGCAGGCAGGCGTTGACAAGATTGTCATGATTACCGGGTTTAACGCCACGCCTCTCGAAAGGCACCTGGCGGGCAACGGAATCGTATTCCTGCGGAACGAAAACTACGAGACCAGCCAGATGTTCGATTCGGCCAAAATCGGTCTGGAATATCTGAAGGATAAGGTTGACATAATTTTATTTTCTCCCGTGGACATTCCTCTTTTCTCCTCTACTACGGTTGAAAAACTCATCCAATCCGATACGAAACTGGCCTGTCCCGTCTGTGAAGGAGAGGTCGGACATCCTATCAGGATTGCCTCTTCGTTGGTTGACATAATTCTTTCTTATTCCGGAGGTGGCGGGCTGAAGGGTGCGCTGGCAGGCTGCGGAGAAGACATGCAGCGCATTCCCGTGGACGATCCCGGTATTCTGCACGACGCCGACACACCGGAAGACTATTCCAACCTCCTGAAAATGCACAACGTCGGTCTCGGCAAGCTTTGAACAAAAAAACCGCAGATGCCGTTTGAAAAGCATCTGAGGTTTTTTTTATATCTCTACACTATTTACATGTTGATGAAGCCGAGCCCTATCATGCATATGACAGTGCCGGCTATCTTCTTCCAGGTTATCGGTTCCCCGTAGAGCAGGTTGCCTATGAAGACGAGAAACACGCTGGTGATTGCGCTCTGCACAATGAAGAACGTACCTATCATCCAGCCGGCCTTATAGGCGCAGATGGAGCCGACCTCGAGAAAGACAATGGCCAGCCCGAGAGCATAGGAAGCCCAGTTCACCTTGGAAAGCTCGGCCGCCAGGTTCTTTTCCGGGGAAATGAGGAAAAACATGGCAGCGCTCACGACGGCGCTGATAAGATAGGTCACAACGAGCGAGGCAAAGGGGTTGACATCGCCGGGAACGCTTTTGGTGGTAATGTGATAGATAACGCCCGTCAGAACGACAAGGGCCACCGGCCAAATATAGCTGAACATGGGAAACCTCCGGAATGATTACTGACTGTGAAGGATTCTATGCCATTTGCGGCAAATAGGCAAGAAAAAACAGATGCTTTTGCATGCCGAGTTGTGTTATTATTAATTATATGCTGACCGGAAGAAATGACATTTACTTAATACGCCACGGACACCCCGCCATCCCCTACGGACACCGCTTCTGTCTCGGGGGCGGGACCGACCTGCCTTTGAACACGCTCGGGAAGATGCAGGCCTTCCTGCTGGGCAGGGAGCTGCATTTTGACCGGTGCTGGTCCAGCTGCCTGCAGCGCGCCAGCGAAACGGCTTCCTTTGTGGCCGATGAGGTAATACAAAACCCGAAGCTCGGCGAAGTCGGCACCGGGGACTGGGAAGGGCTGGACTTCGAGGAAATCATGCAGCGCTGGCCGGCGGAATACGCGGCCCGCGAAAACGACCGTTCCTACCCGATACCCGGGAGCGAAAATCTGGATGAGGCCAGGGCGCGCTTTGCCTCGGTTGTCGATTCTCTGCCTTCGGGCAGCGCGGTGGCCGCGCATGACTGGGTTATACGCCTTTATACGGGTTATGATAAAAAAATACCGCATTGCGGATACATTTTCGGCGGCGAGGTGCATCAAAGCGCCGTGCCCGAGATGACGCCGGCACTCTGCCGGGAGCTTCGCGATGCCGCCGGCATGCTGCCGCACATACAGCAGCACTGCGACGCCGTAGCCCGTACCGCACTCGAGATATGCGACGAGCTCGGCAGAAACGGCGTTTTGCTCGACCGCAATCTGCTGGAGTGCTCCTGCCTGATGCACGACATCGCACGCCTGGAAAGGCCGCACGAAGACATCGGCGGAAAGTACATCAGCGCCATCGGCTGGGAGGATGCGGGCAATATCATCCGCCAGCATGCCGAGCCGGACAGTGACGAAATCAACGAAGCCGCCGTGCTTTCGACGGCGGACAAAATAACCCGAGAGACCGAGCGCGTGAGCATTGAGCAGCGCTTTGCCCGGTTTCAGAGCGAAGAGGAAAAGCAGAAGCTCCTAAGTGTCCACGAGAGAAGGCTCTCACAGGCTCTGCGAATCCGGGACGAAATCAACCGCATCTGCGGCAGGGAGTTCATACAATGACAATACGGGAATATTCCAAAGAAGACATACCCCGCCTCGTCGAGCTCTGGGAGGAGGCCTTCGGTGACAGGCGGAACTTCATCGAGGCGTTTTACCGCATGCTGCCGGACATGGGGTCCTGTACCGTGGGTGAGGAAGACGGCAAGATAGTGGCCATGGCCAATGTTCTTGCCGGCCAGGAGCTGCCGCATGCCAATTTTCCGAAAGTGCCCGAATGCGGCTACCTCTATGCCGTTGCCGTTGACAAAGACTACCGTGGCCGCGGCTTCGGAGCCGAAATAACCCGGGCCGGATACGACCTGGCCGTAAAGCGCGAAGCCTGGATTATCTGCACCCTGCCGGCCGACGATTCTCTGCGGGAATTCTACAAAAAAACGCTGGGCTTTGAAACGGCCCTGTACCGGAAAAAGCACGAGCTCGCCGCCTCCGACGTTGAAATGACGATGCAGCTGAACGAGACGGAATACAACCTGATGCGCGAGAATCTGCTCGCCGGCAAGACCTATCTCCGCCTCTCCTATTTTGCCATGGACTTTTTGAATGTTCTCTGCAAGGAATACGGCGGCGGGCTTTTTGCCTCGATGAGCGGAATCTGCATCGCGCAGAAGAAAGGAGACACCTGCTTCCTTCACGAGGTGATATCGCAGAATCCGGAGCAGACGGCCGCCTCGGTTGCCTTTGCCCTCGGCTGTAAGAAGGCCGTTTGGTACGAACCATCCGAAACCGGAGAGCCTTTTATCATGGCGGAGCACGGGATAATCCCACTCGATGCCATCTGGAACATAGCCTACGAATAAAGCAGGCGGAAATTGGGGATTCACATGAGTAAAAACAAAAAAGGAAAAATAGTTCTGCAGGAATTTGAAGGCAGCTATCCGCCGGAGTGCTACAAAAACAGAGAGCTCTCCTGGCTGGAATTCAACGAGCGCGTGCTGGAAGAAGCCAACGACACGCTGAACAATCCGCTTTGCGAAAGACTGAACTTTCTGAGCATATTCCAGTCCAATCTGGACGAATACTATATGGTGCGCGTCGGTCTGCTGCACGACAGGAGAAAGCTGTCTCTTCGCGACACCAAAACACTGATGACGCCCAAGGAACAGCTGGATGCCGTTCTGGCCGAGACCGGGCGGCAGATTAAGCAGCGGGACAAAACCTATAAGTCTCTCCTGAAGCAGCTCAAGCTTCAGGGCATAGAAATTCTTAAGTTCGACAGTCTCACCGACAAGGAGAAGCGCGCTGCGGAAAAATACTTCCTCGCCTCCGTGCTTCCCTTCCTTTCGCCGCAGATTGTCTCCTCCCGTCAGCCCTTCCCGTTTCTCAACAACAAAGAAATCTATGCCGTTTCCCTTCTGAAAATGAAGGGCGAAGGCGAATGCCTGGGCATCATTCCCTGCAGCATTCCCGTTCTGAAGCGCCTGGTCTCCCTCGGCAGCGATACGGGGCGGTACATTCTGGTCGATGAGCTCATTCTGCGCTTTGCCCAGAAGGTCTTTGACCCGTATCAGGTCCTGAGCAGTTCGCTTGTCTCGATTGTACGCAATGCCGACATCACCATCGACGAAATCCGCGCCAACGAAGACGAGAAGCAGGACGACTACCGAAAGTCCATGGAGAAGATGATACAGCGCCGCAAGAAACTCAGCCCCATCAAGCTGGAGTTCACCGGCATGAATGACAACGATGTCGTCAATCTCCTCTGCCGGACCATGAAGCTGCCCCGCCGGCACGCCTTTTATTCGGCTTCGCCTCTGAACTACGGCTTCATCAAAGAAATTACCGAAAAGCTTGCGGACAAGAAGGAACTTTTCTATACGCCGCATCCCGCTCTGAAGCCTTCCGCCCTGCCCGATGACAAGCGCGTGATGGACATCGTCCTGAAGCGGGACGTGCTGATTTCCTTCCCCTACGAAAGCATGCGGTCCTTCCTGCGCTTCCTGTTCGAAGCCGCCGAGGACCCCGAAGTGAGTTCCATCAAAATAACCCTCTACCGCACGGCCCAGAGCAGCCGCATCGTAGATGCGCTGGTGCAAGCGGCCGAAAATGGCAAGGAAGTCCTGGTCCTTATGGAACTGCGCGCCCGCTTTGACGAGGAGAACAACGTTCTCCACTCCAAAGATCTGGAAAATGCCGGATGCCGTGTCATATACGGGCTGGAGCACTACAAGGTCCACTCCAAGCTCTGCGTTATCACGCGGAAGCACGGCGATGAAATCCAGTACCTCACCCACGTGGGTACCGGAAACTATAACGAAATCACCGCTAGGATTTATACCGACTACAGCCTGCTCACCTGCAACAGGCAGATAGGCGAAGACGGCGCCGCCTTCTTTAACAGTCTCGCTTTGGGCGAGAGCCTGCACGAATCGGCCGCTCTGCTGGTGGCGCCGGACAATCTGAAGAGCCGGGTGCTGGAGATGATAGAGGCCCAGACGCAGCTGGCAAAGCACGGCCGCCCGGCCTACATAGGCTTCAAAATCAACTCTCTGACCGACAGAGACATTATCGACGCCCTGATAGAGGCCTCGATGGCGGGTGTAAAGGTCCAGCTTCTCGTGCGCGGCATCTGCTGCCTCGTAACCGGCGTCGAAGGCTATACCGACAACATCGAAGTCTACAGCATCGTCGGGCGCTATCTCGAACACAGCCGAATCTACATCTTCGGCCCGGCCGGCAGCGAGCAGGTCTTTATCTCCTCAGCCGACATGATGACGCGAAATACCGTGCACAGGGTGGAAGTGGCCGCGCCGATTTACGACAGTACGGTACGTAAGAACCTTCTGGACGATTTCCGCGCTCTCCTCCGGGACAACGTCAAACTGCGCATGATGCAGGAAGACGGCCGCTATCACTATGTGTCCGGCGAGGGGCAGGAGCCCTTCTGCGCCCAGGAATTCTTTGCCGCCGGCGGCAACCGTTCCAATCTTCCGGAAGAGGCGGAAGCTTCTCCGGTGGACGAACCGGCACCGGTTGAAGAGGCTCGTGCCGAAATCACCCAGAACCGCTTCATGGATTACGTCAAGAAGATTTTCAAAGGACAGATTGATTCATAAATAAGCAATAAAAAAAGAGCCTTGAGGCTCTTTTTTTATTCAATGTCTTCATATGTAAAGGTCAGGCGGTACATGATGCCTTCGTAGGGGTGGGAATACTCGATGTAATCCAGTTCCCCGTCGTCTTTATAATACAGCATGTAGCACCAGCTGGGGTAGCGCGTGAGCGCCGGGGTGCTGTTGACAGCGTAGTAAACACGGTTCTCCCCGTCCCGCTCAATGGCAACATCGCGGCGAACCTTGAGGTCCTTGGTATAATTCTGGCGCATGTTCCAGTTGTGGAGCGTCCCGTCATCGTAAGACTTGAAGGTGAACTCGCTGTCATGCCGGCCGTCCACACGGTTTACATGCACATAGTCATAATACTCATCGCTGTCGTAGCTGTAGGTGGAAACCACAACATCGTCCCCGCATGTGTAGGTCTCTTTCAACTCGCGGCCCTGCGAATCGTATTCGTAGTCCACGGTGAAGCGCTGTGTGCCGCTTTCATCGTAGCGCGTGATGCGGGAGGGCTTGCGGCTTGAACCTTCGTATTCGTATTCATCGGTACCGACGATGATGTTAGTATAGATGATGCTGGGCGAGAAGAGATACTGCCACTCGGAATAGGCGCGGGTGTCGGCCTTAATCAGGCGGGCATCGGCATCATACTCCAAGAAATAATCTTCCGACACTTCACCGGTCTTATAGGTGTTGTAATAGCGGTTGACTTTGGTCACCACTCTCGTCGGCTCGGGTTCATCGCGTTTGGCGTAAAAGCCGGACGGAATCATAAAGAGCAGCGACAGCAGCAAAGAAAGAATACTTTTCATAACGGGGGTATTATATCGTATTGTCGCTCTTTTTGCAACGCGGGGCTCCGTTGCAAAAGAGCGGAAGATATATTATAATAATAAAGTTATGGCAGAGAACAGCAAACGCGAAAAACTGAAAAGAAGCGCGGCTGCCGTTGCAGCCTCCGCCGGAGTTTTGATTGGCGGCATCTTCAACTCCCCGGCCGACATGCCGCAGGATGTGCTGGACAGGGTTCCGCCACCGCCCGCCATCGAGCTTGTGATACCGGACGTGCCGGATGATGACGAGGACGCCCTGCCCGAAGAGGAGAAGCAGAAAAAGGAAAAGCGTCATCTCTCCTTTGCAACAAGGCTTGTGCTCTCGATTGTCATCTCTATCGTCGCCTGGGTTCTTGCCTGGGTCGCCTACACCTCGCTGGCTCCGCTGCTCGGGCCGGTCATGAAATTCATTGCGCGCGCCGTTCTGATTGCGGCAGCCGGGCTGATAACCTATGCCTCCGTTGCCAAGGCCGTACTGCCGGATGTCCCGCTCAAAAAGATTCTGAACTGGAAGGTTCTTCTGGCGGTGTTCCTGGGTGCCTGCGCGCTGTCCTGGGGCGTTAAATTTATATTTTCATCAATGTTCGTTCATAATTAGTTCATCTGCATTTTCTATAATCACAGCATCCTATTTCCGGGAGGAATTAAACTTGAAAAAAGCACTTTCATTCATATTAGCTCTAACCATGATTCTGACTCTGGCAGCCTGCGGCAAAAGCGAAGAGGCCGGCTCTTCTCCCGCTCTCTCCTCCGCCCCCGCAGAAGCCACGCCCGTGCCGGAATTCGTATATAAATCCGACTTCAAGACGCTTATCGAAGGCGGACATGTCTTTTATTCTCCGTGCCGCTACACCGAAGACGGTGTCTACGCCATCGGTGACGAGGTCATCGGGCGCAGTGCGCCGGAAGATGCCATTGAGCAGTGGGTCGGTCAGTTTGACATCACCCAGCCGATGATCTGGTTCATCGACTATGAAGGCGGCGTCAGCAAGCTTGAGAACTTTGTTCCTATCGAAATTCCCGAGGCGGAAGAGGGACAGTATGAGTACGATGCCTTTGTCTACATCAAGAATCTGAATGTCAAGGACAACGGCAACCTCATCACGCTCGAATCCGTTTCCATCAGCTGGTTCGATGAAGAAGGCATTACCTGGGAAAGCCCCGATGCCGACCAGCATTATAAATTCACGGAAACCAACATCATCCGCGAACTGGACCCGACGGGTGCGGAAATCGGCCGCGTCGAGCTGGCTGCGAGCGACCAGGACGACAGCCTTTATTCCGACTGTTCGCTGGATGCGGACGGCAACGTCCTCACCTGCTATATCGAAAACTGGAGCAACTACACCATTCAGGGTGTTAACCCCGTCAGTGGTGAAATCGTCTACAGCATTCCCTGCGACAATTACATTGACCAGTTCTGCACTCTCGATGACGGTTCCGTTTATGCGATGATGTGGGGCGATACCTCCATCGAGCTGAAGAGAATCGATTTTGAGAACAAGAAATTTGGCGAAGGCATTGCCCTGCCGGGCGGTGCCGGCAATACCTACACCGGCGGCGGTGACTATCCGATTTACTACACCAGCGGTGTCAACTTCTTCGGTTTCGACCCGGAAACCGGCGAGAGTGAAAAGCTCTTCTCCTGGCTGGACTGCGATGTCAACTCCGAGCAGATGTATCAGCGCATCGGCGTTGACAAGAACGGTGTCGTCCGCGCTCTCGTCAGTGAATACGACTACAGCGAATGGACCTACGACGTCAATCTCATCACGCTCAGCAAAGTCCCCTATGACCCTGCAAACCAGAAGAGCGAGCTCACGCTTGCCGCACAGTACATCAGCTGGGAACTGCAGAACGCGGTTATCGACTTTAACCGCAAGCACGATGACATCCGCATCGTCGTCAAGGATTATTCCGAATACAACACCGAGGAAGACTATTCCGCCGGTATTCAGAAGCTGAACACCGAGATGATTTCCGGCAGCATGCCGGACATCGTCTGTCTCGACGGGCTGGACTATGACCAGCTGGCCGACAAGGGCCTCTTTGAAGACCTCTATCCCTTCATCGATGCCGACAGTGAGCTCAGCCGGGATGCCTTCTTTGAAAACATTCTCGCCGCCATGGAAACCGACGGCAAGCTCTGCCGCACCGTCTCCACCATGTATCTCAGCACCGTCATCGGTCTGCAGCAGCTGGTGGGTGACCAGCCGGGCTGGACCTATGACCAGTTCAACGCGGCCTTTAACGACTTCCGCAGCATGGCCGAAGACGATGCCACCGCTTTTGACATCTCCACAACGCGGGACGAGATGCTCATCAACTGCCTCCAGCTCGACATGAACGATTTTGTCGACTGGTCCACCGGCGAGGTTGACTTTGACAATGACGAATTCCGTTCCCTGCTGGCCTTTGCGAACAGCTTCCCCGCCAGCTTCAACTGGGACGATTATGATTATAACGACTCTTCCGAGGTCCGTATCAGCCAGGGCCGCCAGATGCTCTACCGCAGCGTCATTTCCAGCGTAAGCGAGCTGATGTACATCGAAGCCTGCTTCCACGGCGCTCCGATTACCTTTATCGGCTTCCCGACGACAAACGGAGTCGGCAACACCATCACCACCGACAGCGGCTACGCCATGACGACGACCTGCCGCAACAAAGACGCCGCCTGGGAGTTCATGCGCTACTTCATGCTGGATGACTATGCCGCCATGCAGTATGGTCTGTCCGTCCGGAAAGACATTTTCGAAAAGTCTATTAAGGACGCCTGCACCGTGCAATACCAGATAGAAGACGGCGAGTACGTGCTGGACGAAAACGGCGAGCGTATCGTCGAGCCGCAGTACTTTGCCTACGGCGAAGAGGCCTATTCGACCGACTGCCTCTCTCAGGAGATAGCGGACGCTTTCCGCGATGCCATCACGAGCTGCGACAAGACTTCCTCAACCAAGCAGGAAATCATCGATGTCGTTCAGGAAGAGGCCCAGGCCTACTTCTCCGGCCAGCAGTCCCTGGACAAGGTCGTGGACGTCATCCAGTCCAAGCTCTACATATACGTTAACGAGCAGAGATAAACCAGATTGATGAAAAAGCAAAAAAGCGAGAAAGAAATATACAAACGCAGAGACCTGAGACAGAGTCTCTGCTTTCTCGCACCCAGTTTCATCGGGGTATTTGTGTTTTTCATCATTCCCTTCTTCGTTGTCGTCTACTATTCGCTGATTGACAACGTTGCCACCAAGGATTTTGTGGGCCTTTCCAACTATGTGGCCCTCTTTAAGAACGCGGCGTTTCAGCTGGCCACGAAGAACACCTTGCATTTTTCCGTTCTGGCCGTGCCGCTGGCCGTAATTCTGGCCCTGGCGCTGGCCGTCATGCTCGAAGAGAGAATTCCCGGCAAAAGCTGGTTCCGCTCCTTCTTCCTGTCGCCTATGATGGTGCCGGTTGCCTCCGTGGTTCTCATCTGGCAGGTGCTTTTCAACTACAACGGCACGATAAACGCCGTTTTCAATATCAACTACGACTGGCTGCAGAGCGACCATGCGCAGATTGTCGTCCTCCTTCTCTTCCTGTGGAAGAATCTCGGCTACAACATGATTCTCTTTATGGCCGGGCTTGCCAACATTCCCAAGGACCTGCTGGAGGTGGCCGATGTGGAAGGTGCTAGCGAGGCCTACAAGTTCTTCAACATCAAGCTGCGCTACCTATCCCCCACGATTCTGTTTGTCACCATTCTTTCGCTGATAAACTCCTTCAAGGTTTTCCGCGAAGTCTATCTGCTGGCCGGTGACTATCCCTATCAGACGCTGTACATGCTGCAGCACTTCATGAACAACACGTTCCACTCTCTTGACTACCAGAAGCTCTCGGCCGCGGCAGTCATCATGGCACTCGTTATGGTGGTTGTCATCTGGCTCCTGTTCAAGGTGGAAGACTGGTTCGGAAAGGACGTGGAGGGATGAAAAAGAAAAAGCCCTTCAGCCGGGCGGTCATGTTCCTCCTGTGTCTGATTTTTGCCGTCGGCTTCCTGCTCCCGACCGTGCTTACGATTACGAACTCCTTTATGACGGAGTCGGAAATCAACAGCAACTACGGCATGATCTTCTCCACCACGAACGGCGGATACGTCTCCAAGCAGGTGAATCTCAAGTTCATCCCGGACAAGGTCACGATGCAGCAGTACGTAAGCGGGCTCATCAAGTCGCCCGAGTACCTTTTAAAGTTCTGGAACTCCGTTATACTGGTGGTTCCGATTGTTCTCTTCCAGGTGGCGATTGCCTCCGTTGCGGCCTACAGCTTCACAAGGTGGCGAGGAAAAATCCGTAGCGGCATATTCTTCTTCTACGTGATTCTGATGCTCATGCCCTACCAGGTAACCCTGGTTCCGAACTACCTCGTTGCCAAATGGCTCGGTATTCTGAACACCAAGTGGAGCATCATTCTCCCCGGCATGTTCGCCCCCTTCTCCGTCTTCCTGCTGACGAAGTTCATGCGCCGCATCCCCTATTCCCTGATAGAGGCGGCCAAGGTGGACGGTGCAAGCGAATGGGAGATTTTTACCAGAATCTGTCTTCCCCAGTGCCGGAGCGCACTGTATTCCATAGCAATTCTTGTTTTCATCGATTACTGGAACATGGTTGAGCAGCCTCTGATTCTTCTCGAGGATGCGGACGCCCAGCCGCTTTCGGTATTCCTGAGCAACATCAATGCGGGTGAAATCGGCCTGGCCTTCGCCATGGCGACGGTCTACATGATTCCCTCGCTTCTCCTCTTCCTCCACGGCGAGGAATATCTCATTGAAGGCATTGCCAATTCCGGCAGCGTGAAAGGTTAAAAAGAAATGGAAGAAAAAAAGATTAATCGAGAATGGGTTAAAACGGCGGCCATCATTTTCCTGGCCGTGCTGCTCGTCCTTACGTTCTTTTCCAACACAATCATGAACCGCACACTCCCGGAGGTTGCCTCCGCCGAGGTGACCGACGGCCCCATCACCGCCAAGATTCGCGGCACGGGTACCGTCTCCTCTGTCGGGCAGACGGAAGTGAAGGCAAATGCCACGCAGTCTGTTGCCACCGTCAAGGCCAGAGAAGGCGCCGAAGTCAAGGCCGGTGACGTGCTCTTTGTCATGGGCGAAGCCGGTGAAGAGCTTGAAAACGCCCTGGAGATGCTCGAAAACGCCAAATTCAGCCTCATGGAAGCCTACAACGGTTACCCAGTAGATTCCGCTTCCGGGGATTTAACATACGCACAGAGAGAAAAAGATGACGCTGACAAAGCACTCGCTGCAGCTGCAGCGGCATCCAAGGATGACGCGCAAGTTAAAGAATTGAATACCAAGCTGGATCAACTGAAAACCCAGATGGACGACTTATTTAGCGCGTATACAGTAGCAGTAAATGAAATTTCAGCCGCTGAAACTGCTTTGGCAGATGCTGAATCCAAAGAAGCACTGGCCGAATCGGCTTATTTCGCAGACCCTGATAACACCGCGAAAAAGGCAAACTACGATGCTGCTGTACAAGCAGTAGCCGATGCTCAGGAGGCCTTAGAAACAGCAAAAGCAAGTGGAGCTGAAGTAATAAATGCATATGAAGGACTCCAATCAGATTATAATAGCTATTCCGCGCAATTAGAATCGCGCCTTGCAACACTAGATGCCAATTACAGTATCGCTTACGAGCGAGCACAGAATGCCGAAACAGCTTTGAGGGCAGCGGAAGCTGCCGTAGCCAATGCGGATGCCTCCAACGGTAAGGCGGCGCAGTCTGCCAACATTGCCGTGGCCAGAGCCCAGGCGGATATCAACCGCTGGGAAAAGAAAGTTGCCGAGCTGAGCGGCGGCGAGGAATATGCCATCAAAGCCCCCATCGGCGGCACTATCAGCGCTCTCTCCGTCTCCCCCGGTGAAAAGGTCAGCAAGGACCAGGTCATGTGCATCATCGAAGTGCCGGACCTCGGCTACCAGATGAGCTTCTCCGTTACCAACGACCAGGTGAAGCGCATCAAGGTCGGCGACCCGGCAACCGTCTCCAGCTTCTTCTGGGGCAGCGCCATAGAAGCCGAGGTCTCCTCCATCAAGGTTGACCCGAAGGATCCGCAGAGCAAGAAGCTCATTACCTGCACGCTGGACGGCGATGTGGAGCCGGGTTCCGAAATTTCGGTTTCCATCGGCAACAAGAGCGCCAACTACGATGTCATCGTGCCCAACAGCGCCGTCAGGACCGACTCCAACGGCAGCTTTGTCCTGATGATCACTTCCAAGAACTCCCCGCTCGGCAACCGCTACTTTGCCGAGAGAGTTCCCGTTGAGGTGCTTGCCAGCGACGATACCAATTCCGCCCTTAACGCCAACCTGGGCTACGGCGATTTCGTCATCACCACGTCTTCCTCCCCCATCAAGAACGGTGACCAGGTCCGCATGGCCGACAACGGATGAGCAAACAGAAAAAGACAATTCTCATAATTTTGAACGCGGCGCTGCTTCTTCTGAGCGCCGTGTGCATTATAGCGGCCGTCTCCAAAACGCATGCCCTCGCCAGCCAGCGCGAGGCCGAACGCTGGAAGGGTGAAAGCGAGCTGGATTATGCCCAGGTCAGCTGCTTTATACCGGAAGGCGAGAAAATAGGCACACAGAACATCAACGCCTTCCGCTCCGACATGATGCAGGCTTTTTCCGAGGCCTCGCTCGACACCACGAACGTCCCCTTCATCGACGCCTGGAGCTGCGAAGGCAGCGCCAAGGTGGCATCCGACAAGGCCGGTTCCAGCGTTCCGGTAACAGCCGTCGGCGGTCAGTTCTTTGCCTTCCACCCGCTGCGGCTTCTGGCCGGCAGCTACATCTCCGAAGACGACGGGGACAGGCTCCGCGTCGTGCTGGACGAGGAGCTTGCCTGGTTCCTTTACGGCAGCTATGATGTTGCCGGCATGACGCTGAAAATTGGGCCTCAGACCTTCACCGTGGCCGGTGTCGTCGAGAGAAACAAGGATTTTGCCACGAAAAAGGCTTATTCAGCCGGCATGGGCCTCTTTATGAACTATGACGCATATTGCGACGTGGCAACCGAAGCGCCCGCAGAGGTGGCGGAGGCGCCGTCCGCGCCCGGCATCACCTGCTACGAGGTATGCCTGCCGGATCCCGTCAAAAACTTTGCCGTCAATCTGGTTGAGAGCAAGTTCCCCGCCGAAGGCGGAGAAGTGCTTGTGAACTCCGGGCGTTACTCGCTTTCCAAGCTTCTCGCCATTTCCAAAAACTTTGCCTCCCGTGCCATTTCCTCCGGCCAGGTCTATCCCTCCTGGGAGAACGCCGCCCGCTATGCCGAAAACAAATCCGCCACGCTGGTGCTTCTGGCTGTCGCCTTTGCACTTTGCCCGCTGGTCACGCTGCTTGTCCTGTTCATCCGATTCCTCAAGGCATTCTTTGACACTCTGCGCGAAGACCGCCTGCCGAAGCTGAAGGACAATATTGAAGAGTCCATTCGCAAAGTCCGCCGGAAACAATGGGAAAAAGAACATAACAAAAAAGAACTGTAAGCCTACAGTTCTTTTTTGAGCTTTAAATATTTCACTTTTATGGAGAAAACAATGAAAAAGCTTACGTCTATTCTGGCAGCTGTCATACTGCTGTTCAGTCTGTGCGCATGCGGTACACAGAAGAAGATTGAACCCGAAGTCGAACCCGCAGCTGCCTCCGCACCGGGTTCTCATCTTGTCATTCTTTATACGAACGACGTACATTGCGGTGTTCAGGACAACATCACCTACAAGGGGCTCGCCGTTGCGAAGAATGCCATTGAGGATGCCGGGAAGCAGGTGCTTCTTGTCGACTGCGGCGACATGGTGCAGGGCGGCATCGAAGGCTCTTTGTCAAAGGGACTGTACATTATGGACATCATGAACGAACTCGGTTATACGCTGGCAATTCCCGGCAACCACGAGTTCGATTATTCGATGCCCGGTTTCTTCGCCCTGGAGGAAAAAGCACAGTTTCCGTTTGTATGCTGCAATCTGCTGGATGAGCACGGAGAGACGGTGTGCGATCCTTACAGAATCATAGAAGCGGACGGGGCCAGAATCGCCTTTGTCGGCGTTACAACGCCTTATTCGATGATACAGTCAACTCCCAAGTATTTCATGAATGAGGCAGGCGAATACATATACAGCTTCTGTCAAGGCGATTCGGGCGAGGAGCTCTATGCAGCGGTCCAGAAGGCCGTGGATTTTGCGAGGGGGGAAGGTGTGGATTACGTGGTTCTCCTGGCGCATCTCGGTGTCGGTTCCGAACTGATTCCCTACCGCTCAAGCGATGTGATTGAGCATACAAGCGGCATTGACGTGGTCCTGGACGGGCATTCCCATACGGTAATGGAAAAAGAGACCGTTAAAAACACCGAGGGGAAAAACGTGATACTGACCTCCACGGGCACCAAACTGATGTACATCGGATGTCTGACGATAGACGAAAGCGGAGCCATGACGACGAAACTGATTAGCCCCGGTTCTGTCTCCGACGTTATTGACGGCATAGAGGAAGAAATCTCCCAACAGCTGGATGTTCCCACCGCAAACAGTGATGTCGACCTCTGCATAACCGACCCGGCAACCGGCCACAGAATGATACGGGTCTGCGAGACCAACTTTGGCGACCTTGCGGCAGATGCCTGCCGCGCTTCGACCGGCGCCGACATAGGGCTTGTCAACGGAGGCGGTATCCGTGTGGACATCCCGGCGGGAGAAATCTCCTACAGAAGCATTCTGGAAGCAAGGCCTTTCAACAGCGAGCTCTGCGAGACGGAAATAAGCGGCAGCACTCTGCTGGATGTGCTTGAAATGTCCGCCGCGTTCCTGCCGGCGGAATACGGAGGATTTCTCCAGGTTTCCGGAATCAGCTTCACCATCGATGTGAGCATTGATTCTCCCGTGCAGAGAGATGAAAGCGGAATATTCACGGGAATTGAAGGAGAGCGGCGCGTGTCCGACGTAAAGGTCGGCGGCGAGCCTCTCGATCCGAACAAAATATACACCGTGGCCTCCTACGATAACCTGATTAAAAACATGGGTGACGGATACAGCATGTTTAAAGACTGCCCGATTATTTTTAACGACGGAACACCCGACAATCAGGACCTGATAAATTATATCCTGAATAATCTCGGCGGGACGATCGGAAGCGAGTACGCCAATCCCTACGGAGACGGACGGATAACCATAATTGGCGGATAAAACAGTTGTTTGCATATAGCAAAAGAGAACGGCATTCACGGATACCGTTCTCTTTTATTATTTGCCGGTGTTTTTATTTCATGAATTTAATAAGGGTATTTACAAGTTTTACGATGTCAATCGGTTTTGCGAGATGATCGTTCATGCCGGCAGCAATGGCATTCTGGCGGTCTTCCTGAAAAGCATTTGCCGTCATGGCAATGATGGGAATGGATGCCTTTTCGGAATCTTCAAGAGCTCTGATTGCCTTGGTTGCTTCATATCCGTTCATTCTCGGCATCTGAACGTCCATCAGAATCAGATCATACTGCCCGGGAGCTGCATTCCGTATCCTGTCAACAGCAATGTCGCCGTCTTCGGCTGTATCAATAATCATTCCGTTTTCCGACAGGATTTCCTCGGCGATTTCCCGATTCAGCTCATTGTCTTCCACAAGCAGAACCTTCATCCCCTCAAGGCTCACATGGTTCTCGGCTCCGTCCTCTACTGCTGCTGTTTCGGTTTCCGTATCCCAACGCATCGGTACGATGACGGAAATGGTCGTTCCTTTTCCCTTTTCGGACTGAATGTCGATGGTACCGCCCAGCAGGTCCGTCAGCTGCTTTACTATGGCCATTCCAAGCCCAGTGCCCTGAATCTTGCTTACGGTAGAAGTGTTCTCACGAGAAAACTCATCAAATATGTGGCTCAGGAATTCGGGATTCATTCCGATGCCGGTATCACGGACGGTAAACACATAGTCGCTGTATCCCGGCATACTGCTGTCTTTCTCTTCGATGCAGTAGTCAACGCTTCCGCCATCAGGCGTATATTTCAGCGCATTCCCGATGATGTTGGTGGTAATCTGCTTCATTCTGTCCGCATCGGTAATGACATTGTTGTGCCGGATATTCTTTGTGGAAACCGTAAATTTAATGCCGTTTGCTTCCGCCTGCTCACTGTAGATTGTGCGGGCGATGGTGGCTCTTTCCTGAACGTCCGCCTTCTGCTCGGACAGAACGATTTTGCCGGACTCGATGCGGGACATCTCCAGAACCTGATTGATCAGAGCCAGCAGCTGATTACCTGCCGTTTCAATCTTGTTCAGATAGTCTTCTATTTTTTCCTTATCATCCAGATGCTTCTTTGCCATCGTGGTAAAGCCGGTAATGGCATTCATAGGCGTCCGGATATCGTGGGACATGTTGAACAGGAACGAAGACTTCGCCCGGCTGGCGATTTCCGCCTTTTCCAATGCGTCCATCTCGCGCTTGGTTGTCTCATCAACGTTGTGGAAACCTGCGATAACGTGGTCTTCCGAGTTCTCATCCTTAACGAATTTTGCCTGATAGTAAGTGACCTCGCCATCGATGAGGGTTCTGAAGTTTACAAAGTAAACGCCGTCTTTGTTGATATTCTCATGAACGATTTCTTCTCTGGTCGCCTCGTAGAATTCCTGCCGGTCGTCCGGATGCATAACGGTTTCCATCAGGGCATTCAGCCGGTCTTTGAAATTATTAATGGTTGACCACTGAGGAATGTGCTTTTCAAACAGCGGGTCGAAACGATAGTGAACCTCGCTATTGTCATCGAATCCGACATAAACCACGCAACCGAAGTCGTCCGACAGGCCGGAAATAACCGCACGGTCGCGGGCATCGGCTGCCTTTCTTTCAAGCTCTGCGCGGATTTCCTTGTTCCGGTTGGCAAAGCCGAGAGCAACGGCTTCGGGATTCTCTTCTTCTCCGACCTTGACGAACTTCATTTCGGAATAATCGCCTTCGTTATCCATGTACTGGGTAATAAAGGTTTTCTTGTCCCCGAGTTCCTTCAGAATGTTGTAGATGGAGCCCGCCTTCAGCATTCTTTCCTTATAGTCCGGATGGACCAGCGTATCTACGTACATTTTGTATGCGTCGCTGTATTTGATGCCGCTGCGGAAAATCTTACCGAACTCCGTCTCCGTCGCCTCATTCATTGTATAAGGGTCAAGTTCATCGGTTGTAAGGTCGATGTAGTAAACGGAGGAATACTCGGAGGCCAGAATCTCGATAATATCGATGTTTCTCTGCAGAATCTTGGCTTCTTCTTCCTTGGCACGAAGCTCTTCGTCCTTATCGGCAAAGCCGAGCGCTACTGCCTTCGGGACGCCTTCTTCGTTGCCCACCTTGACGAACTTCATTTCGGAGTAATGACCTTCCGTGTTCCGGTACGTTGTAAGGAAGGTTTTCTTATTCCTCAGCTCCTTCATGATGTTCCCGATAGAACCGGCTTTCAGCATCATCTGCTTATCTTCACTGTGAATCAGCGTATCCACGTACAGGCGGTATGCGTCGCTGTATTTGATGCCGCTGCGGAAAATCTTACCGAACTCCGTCTCGGTCTCTTCGTTCATCGTATACGGATTCAGTTCATCCGTGGTGAGGTCGATATAGTAAACCGAAGAGTACTCGGATGCCAGAATCTCTATGATGTCGGTATTTCTCCGGCGCTCCTCCTCGATTTCCTGCTCACGGCGGATTTCTTCGTCCTTCTCGGCAAAGCCAAGTGCCACGGCAAGAGGCTCGTCGTTATCGCCGCCGACCTTGACGAACTTCATTTCGGAATACTTGTTGTCAGCGGAGCGGTACTGCGTCAGGAAGGTCTTCTTGTTGGCAAGCTCATGACGGATATTTTCCAGCGAGCCGGCTTTCAGCATCATCTGCTTGTCGGCATCGAAGATAAGCTTGTCCACGTACAGCTTGTACGCCTCGGAATACGTG
>JAZUEY010000081.1:0-5919 GCA_045640405.1 Candidatus Limivicinus sp. | reverse complement strand
GGCCCCCGACTTCCGCAACTGGCAGGAGTCCTATGCCGACTATGCCGAACAGGTCTCCGGCGAGACCCTGGCCGAGAAATACCTGGTCAAGCCCGGTGCCTGTTACCACTGCCCGCTGATGTGCGGCCGTATCATCAACTGCAACGGAAAAGTCGTTGGCGGTCCTGAATACGAGCCTCTGTGGGCTTACGGCCCCGACTGCGGCGTAAGCGATCTGAACGCTGTTGACGAATGCAACATGTGGTGCAACGAGTACGGCCTGGATGCTATCGGCGTACCGACGACTATAGCTGCCGCAATGGAACTCTACCAGAACGGTTACATCAAAGAAGAAGAGTGCGACGGCGTTCCTCTCGTATGGGGCAGCACCGAAGCCATCATTGAGTGGACCAAGCGCATGGGCGACCCGAAGTCCCCGCTCGCAAAGCTCATGTCTTCCGGTTCCGCACGTCTGTGCGAAGCTTACGGTCATCCCGAATTCTCCATGAGCGTTAAGAAGCAGGAAATCCCCGCATACGACGCACGTGGAATTCAGGGCATCGGTATCAACTACGCAACCGCAAACTGCGGCGCAGCTCACGTTCGCGGCTATACAATCAGCCCCGAAATCCTTGGCCTCCCGCAGCAGATTGACCGCACCACCACCGAAGGCAAGGCCGGCTGGGTCAAGACCTTCCAGGATCTCACTGCGGCTATCGACTCCATGGGCAACTGCCTCTTCACCTCCTTCGCTCTCGGCGCACAGGAGTACGCAGACCTGCTGAATGCAGCCACCGGCACCACCTGGACTGCAGAGCAGCTCCTCGAAATCGGCGAAAGAATCTTCAACATTGAGCGTATGTTCAATAAGGCTGCCGGCATGAAGGCAGAGGATGATACTCTCCCGAAGCGTCTGCTTGAAGAGCCCATTAAAGACGGTCCTTCCAAGGGCATGGTTTCCAAGCTCTCCGAGATGCTGCCTCAGTACTACGAAGCACGTGGCTGGGTTGCTGCATTCCCGACAGACGAAACCCTCAAGAAACTCGCTCTTGACGAGTGCGTAGGTAAATAAATATAATCTTGGGGAGGCGTAAGCCTCCCCATTTTTCTTTTTTGAGGTTTATCATGATTGATGTTAAGCTTTTTGCCACGCTCCGAGACGGGCGCGAAAAGGCATATCAGTTCTCGGCCGATGAGTTCCACACGACGGCCGAAGTGATGCAGGTTCTGGACATCCCGGCCGGTGATGTTGCCATCCTTCTCATCAACGGTTTCCATTCCAAGCCGGATGATCCCATAAAAGACGGGGATATTGTTTCCATCTTTCCCCCCTGCGCCGGCGGCTGATTTTCATGGAAGAGCGCTATATCCGAAATATTGCCTCCCTTTCCGAAGAGGAATTTGCTCTTCTCCGCAAAGCCAAGGTTTTTGTGGCCGGCTGCGGCGGACTGGGCGGTCATATTATAGACATGCTCCTGCGCATCGGCGTGGGGGCTCTTTCTGTTGCGGACGGGGACTGTTTTGAACCGTCCAACCTGAACCGTCAGCTCCTTTCCCGGGAAAACCTGCTCGGTACGCCCAAGGCGGAAGCCGCGAGGGCCCATGCCGCATCGGTCAACTCCGGTGTGGAGTTCACGGCTTATTCCGAATTCATCCATAAAGACAATGTTGCCTCCATGATTCATGGCTGCGATGTCGTCATCGATGCGCTGGACGGCGTGCCTGCCAGGAAGCTCCTCAAGGCTGCCTGCGATGCACAGAACATTCCCTATGTATTCGGTGCCATTCACGGCTGGGTTGCCCAGGCGGCTATTTCCATGCCGGGAGACGGCCTGCTGGACATCCTCTATCCGTCCGATACGGTTCCGGGCGACAAGAGCACGCTTGCCTTTACACCGGCGCTCTGCGCCGCGCTGGAGACCTCTCTCTGTGTCCGGCTTCTCTGCGGCCGCAATCCGGAGACGGGCCGCCTGCATTATTTCGATCTTTCCGAAATGGATTTTGAGACCATTTCGTTATAACGACTATGAATGAATACCAGTATGCGCTCATAAACCGCAACACGTTTAAAGACCTGCATGAAAACCCGCCGAGAGCCATTCCGGCCCTGCCGGAAAAGCTCTATATCGAGCCAACGTCTCTTTGCAATCTCAGCTGCGAGATGTGTTTCCGCAAATCCTGGATAGGGGAGAGTTTCGGCAACATTAAAACGGATGCCGTTCTGAACCTGATGGACGAGGAAATCTTCCGCAGCGGTGTGAAGACGGTTTTCTTCGGCGGCATGGGGGAGCCCCTCATCCATCCGGACATTATGGCGATGATATCCGCCGCCAAAGAGCGGGGGAAACGTGTTGAAATCATTACAAACGGCACTTCGCTCAAAGAGCGGAAGATAAAAGACCTTATCGCCCGGCAGGTTGACAAGGTCTGGGTTTCCATCGACAGTTTCGATCCCGAGGGCTACGGCAAGATTCAGGTCGGCAGCAACTTCGGCGAAGTCGTCCGCAATCTGGAAAGTTTCAACACCCTGCGCGCCGGTTCCGCAACGCAGCTCGGTCTGACCTTCGTCGTCATGAAGAGCAACATTCTCCAGCTCACGGAGTTCGAGCATTTTGCGGACTATATCAAGGCGGAGGACGTGAACATCAGCAACATGATTCCGAACACCCTGCCTCTGGAAGCCGAGACGCTGGCCTATCAGACGATATTTGAGGACTACATCCATCCGCATTATTACGACAGGGAGAGAACGCAGGTTGCCATGGTGCGCATGACGGAGGACGACCTTGTCGAGAATCCGGGCATAGAACGCCTGCTCGACCGCTACAGAACGCTCCTCTGGCGCGGGGAGCCTCTGCTCCGCACGGAGAATTCCTGCCGCTTTATCATGGAAGGAAACTGCTTCGTTCGCTGGGACGGTGAAATCATGCCCTGCATGGGCCTCCTGCACAGTGCGAAGACCTGCCTTCACGGTGTGGAGAGAACGGTCATGAGCCACTCCTTCGGCAATATCTATGAACAGACCCTCTCGGAAGTCTGGAACAGCGAAGCGTACTGCCATTTCCGAAACCGTGTTTCGGCTTTCAACTACGCCCCCTGCACGACCTGCGGCGGCTGTGTGCGCCGGGAAGGAACGGCGGATGACTGCATCAGCAGCGACGGGCCCGTCTGCGGTGCCTGCCTCTGGGGCCAGGGCGTCTCCCGCTGCCCATAAAATACAGAAAACCGGAGCTGATTTTCAGCTCCGGTTTTCTTGTCCGGCACCTGTCACCCGGCACCTGTTACCTGTTTAAACTCGAAAACGGGCACCGTTTCCCGATGCACTGGTTGTTCTGCGCCGAGAATTCGCAGACGATGTCCGTCTTCTCCATTTCGACACCCAGGTTTTCTTTCGCAAAATCGACCGCCGCGAGAAGAGAGAGATACGAATCTCTCTTGCAGCATCGCGGCCCGCCGACGGTCCCGATGGCTTCCAGTGCTTTCGCCGTCATACGGTTGGAAAGCCCGAAAGGCTCGTTGGCAAGCGGCGTCGACCCGGAGGCAATCGAAACAAACATTCCCGTGCTGATGCCGGCCCCGCAGGCACCCCAGAATCCGCAGGCACCGCCCGGCACGTTCTGCCCGCGGCTTTTTACTTCCTGCAGAGCCTTTTCCAGGTCAATGTCCCCGCCGGCATTTTTATAGGCGGTGAGCAGCGCGGCCCCCACCATAATGTGGTGCTCGGGTCCGTGCATGTGGCAAAAGGGAAGCTTCATCATCCGGTTGAGAATTTCAATCGGATTTTTGGAGTTTTCCTGCAGGCACACGCCGAAGATGCTGTCGATGCCTTTGGTGTGGCATTCGTTGCATACATAGTGCCCGTTGACGCATCTTGTCTTGCTCGGTTCCTTTTTGTGGCAGAGGACACATTCCATTTCAATGTCTTCGTTCAGATATTCAAGCGGCGCTTTGCAAATCAGGCATTCCTCTTTCATAAACCAGCCTCCGTCTGATTAAATTATAATTGAATTATACAAAAAAATTGCAATCGCTGTAAACATCTATATAATAAAAATACCGAATTACAGTCGCCGAAAGGAGAACCTATCGTGGAAGCTTACCCATCCGTTGACCGGTGGTTGACCGAAGCCAAACAGGACCCGTCCGCACCCAAGTGCGGCATGTACCTTGTGCACAACGGCACCGTCCGGCAGGACGCCAAAAAGAAGGTGCGCGAAGGCGCCGAAGATACCCTGCCCGTTTCGGAAATGGAATTTTCCTATGACGAGGACAAGGTGAACGCGGCGGTGGCGCAGGCCTATCTTCTGGAAGGCATTTATTATATAAAAGTCTGGCTCAATTCCGGCCGTCTCAAGGTGGGAGACGACATCATGTTTGTCCTCATCGGCGGGGACATCCGCCCCCATGTCGTGGATGCTCTCAACTTCCTCGTCGGCAAAATCAAGGACGAGTGCGTCTCCGAAAAAGAAATTTACTGAGGCCTCTTTTTTCTCTTGAAAAAAGGCCCTGTCCGGTGCTAAACTGTCAAAAATACATATCTATCCATCAGGAGGAGCCTATGGCAAACATAATCACGGAACCGTCCTATACTTTTAATGAATTCCTGCTCATTCCGGGCTACTCGTCCGCTGAATGCAGATCGGCAAACGTCTCTCTGAAGACCCCTCTGGTCAAGTTCAGAAAAGGCGAGGAAGAACCCTCCATCACCATGAACATTCCTATGGTTTCCGCTATCATGCAGGCGGTTTCCGATGACAAGCTTGCCGTTGCCCTGGCGACGGAAGGCGGTGTCGCCTTCATTTACGGCTCCCAGTCCATTGAGGACGAGGCAAATATGGTCAGACGCGCAAAGGCCTACAAGGCCGGCTTCGTCAAGTCCGATTCCAACCTTTCCCCCGAAAACACTCTGGCCGATGTGATTGATGTCACCAACAGAACGGGCCATTCCACAATTGCCGTCACCGATGACGGAACAGCCGAGGGCCGGCTCGTCGGCATCGTTACCAGCCGTGACTACCGCGTCAGCCGCATGAGCCCCGATCTGAAGGTCGGCGAGTTCATGACGCCTCTGGACAAGCTCGTTACCGCTCCAGAGAACACCACGCTCAAGGAAGCCAACGACATCATCTGGGACAACAAGCTCAACTCCCTTCCCATTGTGGATGATCAGGGCAAGCTCTGCTACATGGTCTTCCGCAAGGACTATGATACCCATAAGCGCAACCCCAACGAACTGCTGGACGCCCACAAGCGCTATGTCGTCGGCGCCGGCATCAACATTCGTGACTATAAGGAACGCATCCCCGCCCTGCTCGAAGCGGGAGCGGACGTTTTGTGTCTCGACTCGTCGGACGGTTTTTCCGAGTGGCAGCGTCAGGTCATCCTCTGGATCCGCGAGAACTACGGCGATTCCGTGAAGATCGGTGCCGGCAATGTCGTGGACGAGGAAGGCTTCCGTTTCCTCGCCGAAGCCGGGGCCGACTTCATCAAAATCGGTATCGGCGGCGGCTCCATCTGCATCACCCGTGAAACCAAGGGCATCGGCCGCGGCCAGGCCACCTCTGTCATCGAGGTGTCCAAAGCCAGAAACAAATACTTTGAGGAGACGGGTATCTATATCCCCATCTGCTCCGACGGCGGCATTGTATACGACCACCACATCACGCTGGCCCTGGCTATGGGCGCGGACTTCGTCATGCTGGGCCGTTATTTTGCCCGCTTTGACGAAAGCCCCTCCAACAAGGTCAACATCAACGGTACCTACTATAAGGAGTACTGGGGCGAAGGCTCCGCCAGAGCGAGAAACTGGCAGCGCTACGACATGGGCGGCGAAGGCAAGCTCGCCTTTGTCGAAGGCGTCGATTCCTATGTGCCCTATGCCGGCTCCCTCAAGGACAATGTCTCGGTCACGCTCAGCAAGGTCCGCTCCACCATGTGCAA
>JAZUEY010000080.1:0-16841 GCA_045640405.1 Candidatus Limivicinus sp. | reverse complement strand
GGCCATTTCTATGCCGGCTGCAATTTCATCCATCGGCTTGCCTTCACCTACCAGGGTGATGACTTCGGACTCTGCGAAAACTGTGCACTGTGCCGTGATGGGGATGACGTTCTTCGCGCCCAGGGACAGCTTGGAGAACTCGGGCAGTTCCATCTCGAAGGAGCGTGCCATTGCCTCGAAGAAGCGGCCTGTTCCGGCGGAGCACTTGTCGTTCATGGCAAAGTTCTTGACGGTGCCGTCACTGTCGATAGCGATGCCCTTAACGTCCTGGCCGCCGATGTCGATGATGGCCTTGACGGTCGGGTCCGTTACGTGTACGCCCATTGCGTGGCAGCTGATCTCGGAGATGTTTTCATCTGCGAAGGGAACCTTGTTACGGCCGTAGCCGGTTCCTATCAGGTACTCGAGCTCTTTGGAATCCTTCAGGCCGACCTGCTTGCAGACTTCTTCCATCGCTGCGATGGCTGAAAGTTCGGAATTGATTTTGCTGCGGATTGTGGTATCCGCTACCATCTTGCCATCCTCGTCAAGGATGACTGCCTTTGTAAACGTAGAGCCTACGTCACATCCGCCATAATACTTCATGTCTTAAACCTCCGGATTATACGTCGTACTCGTATTTGGGCTTGGCAATTTCGTAGATATCCTTGAGTGTATCCTTGCGTTCCATATCGTCATAGTGCTTTTTGAGGAAAGGCTCTACAACGTAGAACAGAAGCTTGCCGTCCAGATCGAAGAAGAAGATTGCGAAAATACCTGCCAGCAGAGCAAACAGGATAAGGCAAATCTTGAGGAGCACTTTGCCGAGTTTGCATAATAAACCGCATTTGCATTTGCATTTAAACATAATTCTATCCTCCTCTTTTACCAGGTCATGCTGTCGTCATACTCAAGGAGAGACGGGTCAAGCGGCTCTTCCTGCATGACGGTGCTCATAAAGTCATTGATTCCGCGGCGGATTTCGGCACGGGAAACGGTGCGGCTGTCGGGCAGTGCATGAGGCAGCCAGAAGGCCGGAATGTTTCTCTTTCGGAATTCATCTTCAAACAGACCGTGTACACCCTGCATTCCCTTGCACTGGAGCTGGTCATACATGGCGACCATGTCGCAGTTGAAGCGCTTCATGTAATCCCACAGCTCAAAGATGTGGTGCATGCCGCCGACGGCCATACGGCGCATCGGAGCCCACATATGATACTGTGCCATGTCTTCCACAGCATTCTCGAGAGAATCGGTACGAATCTGCATATCGAACATGAGAGAGTCCATATTAATGATGACGTTGAGACCCCAACAGTTATATGCCCATGTGCACCAGTTGGAGAAATACAGAGGTGCGCAGGACCAGGCAATAACACGGTGTGTCGTCTGCGGGAACGGATTGATGTTCTTCTTTACGCACTTTTCAAGAATCGGGCGAACCTTGGCATCGACCTGATCCCAAATGGCGGTATCCCATGCGCCGTACTGTGTCTGATAGATTCTGTACAGAGCCTGTGCAACACCGTTGATAGGATAATTGTTGGAGTTTGCAGCAACTTCCCACTTCTCCCACTCGAATTCCTGCAGCTTATTCTGCTTTTCGAGCATTCTGACGAGCTGGTTCCAGTCAAACGGAATGCCGTACTGCTCTTCAATGAACTGCCAGCACTGCTTGATTTCGTTTACGCAGTATTCCTTGACCAGGGGGTCGTCAAACTGCATGGGCATCGGCAGAGCAAACAGGGGCTTGTTGTAGAACCAGTCCTGAAGAATGGATGTGGAAACGGAAGCGTCGCAGGCTTCGTTTGCGGTAATGATAGCGGGGCAGAAATCAGGCATGTCGTCGAGAACGAAGAGGCCCGACTCGGCCTGGCACATCGGGCAGGGGTCACCGGGAAGACCGATGGACTGCACAGCGTCGATGTAGTTGAGAACCGTGTGGCTGTTGACGTGGCAGGTAACAAAGTACGGAATCATCTCAAGAGGAACCGCTTTCAGCGTATCGGCCCAGGGGTAGAAAATGCCGCCCCAAACGGTCTCGTTGATACCGATGCTCTTCTTGTAGTACTTGTTCTGCTTGCCGCCGTGGAGGCGGGTATCAGCCAGGAACATTGCCTGGAACTGGTCGATGGAAGCACGGACCATTGCACGGTAGTGCCATGCAGAGGCTTTGAGGGCTTCACCGCGCAGGCCCTGGAGGCCGCGGTCAAACCAGTGGAGAACCGGCAGATAGGTCTGGCCGACCCAGCGGTAGCGCCAGACACCCTTTGCGAAAACAATCGGGCCACCCAGCTGCATGATGTCTATAACCATGTGGGCATAGTTGTAGCACCAGATGTGCCAGAAGTAATACCAGGTGTCCTTTACGCCGCGCCACTCTCTGTGTTTGTAAAGGCCGGTCTTATCTTCGAAGATTTCACCGATACGGCGGCCGTCCGCTTCGGCGGAGTGGGGCTTGCCGCACCAGAAATTCTTAACTGCTTTTACAGGATTTGTCATATTATTTCTCCTCCTGAATGTTCTTGATTTCAATGCTCTCAACGAAAGCCTGGAATCTGGTTCTCAGCTGGCCGGAAGCCGTGTTGATGTATTCCTTCTCGATGGAGCATACGGGAATACCGAAGTCACGCTTCATAATAACGGTATCGATGACGCGCTCATAGCTCCAGTACTCGCAGAACTTGTTGGAAGCAACAATGATTCCGTCGCCCTTGTATTCCTTGGTGAGGTCTGCAAGACGCTGCTTTCTGGCGCGCATCTCGTTCTGAGGCATAAAGCGCGGGCAGTTGGAGGTCTTGAGATAATGTCTTGCGATGGCGTCGAGAGGATCGGCACCTTCGGGAATCTCAATAGGAATACGGCTTTCGACGGCACCGTAGCAGTAACGGTCGCAGCAGACAAAGGCACCGCAGCTTTCAATCAGCTTTGTGAACTCAGGATCGTCGTTTTCGGAGCCGCAAAGGACAACTCTGCATCTCCACGGGTTCTTCTCTTCGGGTTTTCTGGTCTTCAGTTCCTTGGCCGTCTCGCGCAGATAAGGCAGAATGAGGTACTTCGGGCAGACGAGAGAGACAAGCTGAATAACAGCAAATTCATAGCCGGTTATCGTCGGGTTGTCGAGCTTTCTGTAGTCACCGATCTGATTAATCAGCTTGCAGACTTCGTTGTGCTCTTTAACAGCCTTCAGAATGGCCTTGTCGGAAATGTCAATGCCAAAGTGTTCTTTCAAAGGCTCGAGAACATGGGCACGGAGCTGGGTCTTATACCAGGCATAACCGTTCTCGTTGTTTTTGAAAGGAACGTCGGTAAACTCACAGAAGAAGTCATCATTGTCAATGATGCGCATGTCATCTACGGAATCGAGATTCTTCTGCTTGAGGTGCTCCTGGAAGCGGCAGGTGGCCGTGCAGGTTTCGGTTGCCATCTGGGCATCGAGGAAGTTGTAGCCACCTTCAAGGGCGCGCTCCATCAGGGAACGGCTGTAGTGGCAGGTTCTGGCCGACATATAGTAGGTTGCAATGTCGGGAGAAGTGCAATCCGGTGCTCTCAGACGAACCGAGAAACATCCGGGCAGGTCGAGCAACACTTCAGGCATGAAGTAGCAGGTATAACCCAGAGCACGTTTGCCCTCGGCTTTGGCCTGCTGAACCAACTCGTTGTTGGCTTCCCGAAGCAGTTTCTCAAAATAGATCAGATGCTTTAGGTCTTTCAACAGATAACCCCCCAATAATAATTCTGATACTTAGCGCATAGTGCGCCACTATTGTACTGTTTATATTAACAAATTGTTAACATGGAGTCAATGAAAAAGGAGCCTCTCGGCTCCTTTTCGTCTGTTTGACAGAATATCCGTCAATTATTTTGTGGCTTTTGCCTATTACTTTTTCTTCTTGGTGCCGAAGTACACGCCTGCGGCCGTTCCGGCAGAGGCCAGCATCGTTACGACGTAACCCCAAACACCGGCATCACCGGTCGGAACATACTGGGAGAAGTTGAGCTTAACGGTCTTGTTCTCGTTGATATAGACGGAGAATATCTCGCCGTAACCGGGTGAATAGTAGGACCCGTTGGCATTGACGACATAAGGATGTCTGTAATAACCATTGTTGGGAACCATCTTGAACCACATGGTAGTGCCAGCAGGAACCGTAATTTGTGTTCCCGTTGTGGATGTAACAGGGACCCAGCTTCCGTCCTTTCCACTCAAACTATAAGATGCATTACCAAGATTAGCACCGGAATATTTTCCCATTGTGACGGTATAAGATGTTGTTTTAGACACCCAATACGGATAAAGCGTCGTATCCTTATTCTCGGTAAAGTTTGCACCGAGGTCATAGGCTTTTGCTCCGCCGTCCGTTAAGGACCATCCGCTCTGTGCATAGCCGGCACGTGTAAACAGTACATTGGGAAGAGGCAAAATCACATCGTGATATTTAGTTGCTTCAACAGCTGTCCCCTGTCCGTTTGCTCCGGGAGCCAGAGTGATTTTATAGGTGTTCGGCGTCCACTTTGCATACAGTGTTTCATTTTTTTCAATTGGCTTTGAAAAATCAAACACATTTGTACAAGCGGCTTCCGTATACCAACTGCCGTCATGTGTATAGCCTGTAGCCGTCAATGTTCCGGGGTTGGAAACAGCATCACCTGTTGTTGTTACAGCTGCCGGTGCCGTTCCGTGTCCGTTTGCATCAAAGGTCACTTTATATACTATTGACCAGTCAAACTCTAAAGGAGCTATCGTTCCATCACTCCAAATATATTCGTTTCCTAAAGTAACTACTGCCTTATAAGTACCTACCGCAGTCTTTGTGCCATCCGCAACACTATATCCGGCTGAAGAAGGGATATAAGCTATATCATTGCCTGTATAAACTACCGGCGTCTCAAAAGCGGGTACAGGTTTGTCAACTTTCTTGCCAACTATTACTTCACAGCTTGCAGATTTTGTGGGATCTTCCGTAGAAGTTGCGGTAATTGTTGCTTTTCCCTTTGCGACAGCAGTGACCACTCCATCAGCAACCGTAGCTACACTTTCATCGGATGAACTCCAAGTAACTGTTGCAGCTTCGCTAGCAGTAACATTTACTGTAGCAGTCAAAGTTGATGTACCGCCCACTGTTTCAATGTTATCAGATGTCTTATCAAGAACAACCGAAGTAACCTCAGCGAATGCTGCTGGAACGAGTGCCATCAGCATGACGATAACCAGAATGATTGACAATGTTTTTTTCATTTTTTACAACTCCTCCTTTTCATGAGGTCTTGCTATTATACCACGCATTCATCAAAATGTCACTTAAATGTAACAAAGTAATTGTAAACTTTCTGTTTCGGCGCTTTGGCAGTACCGGAGATCATCTCCGGGCGGCCGCCGCCGCGGCCTTCTATCGCCTCATTAATCTCTTTGGCTTTTTCGCGCAGGTTAAATGTTTTACTGCCGATTATATATTTCTCTCCGCAGAATACCGCCGCAATGGCATGCTTTTCCATAAGGAGATTGCAGTATTCTCTCTGCGCCAGGTCGCTCAAATCGGCAAATACGCAGTTTTCATCCAGCGGCAGGTGCTTTATCATCTCGAGCTCGGCCGCGCCGAGTTTATACTTCAGGTCATCCCGCTCGGCCTTCAGCCTGCCGGCTGCATCCGCCACCTCTTCTCTGGGAACGGAAAGCAGCTGAGATATTTCGGTCACGCTTTTCTGATACCGGTTGAAAAGGTCGAGCGCATCCATGCCGGAAATCATATTGACGCGTGTTCCGCCGCGGTGTCTTTCCGCGGAGAGAATTTTTATCTGGCCTATCTGCCCGGTAGAAGCGACATGCTGTGCACTGCAGGCACAAAGATCGATGTCCCCTATTTTCACGAGGCGGAGCTGCGGCATCTGATCAAGCTCCAGTTTTGAGCGGAAGTCCAGCTGCGGTATCTCCTCGGCCGTCGGATAGAACACCGTTACGGGCAGATTGTCACGGATGGCCTCGTTGGCTTTCTTTTCAATCGCGAGCATCTGCTCGAAACTCAGCTCTCCGGAAAAATCGGCCGTTGTAACATCCGTTGCATGGTAACCGACATTATTGAAACCGTACATATTATGCACAAGACCGGAGATCAAATGCTCTCCGGTGTGATTCTGTGCTGCTCTGAATTCTTTATCTGTCATGATATCAGAACTTCCCTGAGCTGTTGCGTCCGCTCAGCTTGGCACGGCGTTTTCTCTTTTTCTTGTCTATTTCATACTGGATGAAGATTACGATTCCGCCCAGCACTATAAGGCTGCCAAGGGCAATGCCTACGCCTTTAAGAATCTTCAGCCCGGTTCCCGGCTTCTTCACTTCCGGTTCCGGCGTGGCTGCCGGTGCCGTTGCCGGCTCGGGGGTGGCAATCACTTCTTCCGTCGGTTCCGGTGTCTCTACGATATATACGCCCTCCGGAACTTCAAGGCCGTCCACGGTGGTCGTTGTTTTCGACTCTTCCTTCTCTTCCGGGGCCTCAACGATTTCTATGGTGGGCGTCGGCGTAAGGACTGCGTCCTTTATCGTCATTTGGGCTTTGTTCGTGTATACCCAGGCGCCGGACTCGCCTTTGAAACCGCAGTAAACAAGCCAGCCGCTCATGTCGTCTATGGGGTTGCTGATGTTCAGCGTCACTCCGCCGCCGCTGTTTTCATGATAGGTAACGCCTACGCCGGGGTAGGCCGCCTGAAATTCCTCCGGTGTGAACTTCTCGCCGTATGTGGTCATAATCGTCCACTGCCACTGTGTATACAGCGGGGATGCGGAAGCCGCAAAGGAGAATACCTTGCTTTTGTCGTGGTTCTCGTCGCCGGGGTGCTTCCAAATGGTCGGATCGATGAACTTCGGTGTTACATTTCGGGAAATGGTTGCACTCATTCCGTCCGGTCCCGGGGTAACGGAGCACTGGACGCCGTTGATGAATGCCGTCGTCGAACCGTCGATATAATAATTGCCGTCTATAACGGTAATGTTGACGTTCAAAACATACTGCTGGTTTTCGACTCTTCCGGTGCATTGGGCCCCGCCCATGTCATACAGGGCAATGGATGACACGATGAAGCCTGCCGTCTCCGGCTGAGCCGTAAACTGGTTTACGTTCTGCCCAACGCGGGGAACATCATTCCCGGCGCCGGTGTCATTATAGGTTCTGATGTAGATTTTGCTCATGGGAACCGCCGCATAGGCAGCCGGAAGAAGCGCCGCAATCATCAGAACGACCAGAACAGCAGATAAAAATCTTTTCATGAAGCACTCTCCTAATGTTTTTTTCTATTTTAATATTAAGATTTGCGACGGTCAAGAATTATGTTATAATGTGCCGATATGATAAATTATGATGCCGGAAAATGTGATATAGCCGTAATAGGTGCCGGGCACGCCGGAATAGAGGCAGCTCTTGCCTCGGCACGTCTGGGTCTGGACACTGTCTGCTTCACCGTCAATCTGGACAGTGTGGGCAATATGCCCTGCAATCCCGCCATCGGCGGTACCGGCAAGGGGCACCTTGTCCGCGAACTGGATGCGCTGGGCGGAGAAATGGCAAAAGCCGCCGATAAGGCCTGCATTCAGTACAGAATGCTCAATCTCGGCAAAGGTCCCGCCGTACATTCGCTGCGGGCACAGGCCGACAGGCGCCGCTATCAGGAAGTCATGAAGCATACTCTTGAGCTGCAGGAAAACCTGCGTGTCAAGCAGGCTGAAGTCGTTGATATACTGACGGAAGACGGGCATGTTTCTGCAGTCGTTACGCATACCGGCGCCACCTATGCCTGCAAGGCAGTCGTGATAGCCACAGGAACGTATCTTGCCGGGAGGACCATTATCGGTGAACTGCTCCGGGACAGCGGGCCGGACGGGCTTGCCCCGGCGAAAGCTCTGGCCCCTCGTCTGGCTGAGCTCGGGCTGGAAATGCGCCGCTTCAAGACCGGTACACCGCCGAGAGTCAACGCCAGAACCGTGGATTTTTCCAAAATGGAACTGCAGCCCGGTGATGCCGACGTGGAACCTTTCTCTTTTTCGACCGTAGTCGCTCCGAGGAACGAGGCCGTCTGCTATCTGACGTATACAAACGAGGAAACCCACAAAATTATCAAAGAGAACCTTGACCGCAGTCCTATTTACTCCGGCGTTATTGAGGGCATAGGCCCCAGATACTGCCCCAGCATAGAGACCAAGGTCATGACCTTCAAAGATAAAAAGCGCCACCAGCTTTTCGTGGAGCCGATGGGGCTCAACACCGAGGAGCTTTACATTCAGGGCTTTTCGTCATCTCTGCCGGAAGAAGTGCAGATAAAAATGCTGCACACGATTCCCGGGCTCGAATCTGCCGAGATGACGCGCCCTGCCTATGCCATAGAGTATGACTGCGTAAACCCGCTTGAACTCTACCCCACTCTTGAAAGCAAAAAGATTCCCGGCCTCTTCGGTGCCGGGCAGTTTAACGGTTCTTCCGGTTACGAGGAAGCCGCCGTGCAGGGTTTTGTCGCCGGTGTCAATGCCGCTTTGAAAATCAAGGGCGAAGCGCCGATGATTCTGAAGCGGAGCGACGGTTACATCGGCACGCTGATTGACGACCTGGTAACCAAGGGCACCAATGAGCCTTACAGGATGATGACCTCCCGAAGCGAATACCGGCTCCTCCACAGGCAGGACAATGCTGATCAGCGTCTTTCCGAAATCGGCCTCCGAATAGGGCTCGTATCCAAAGAGCAGTATCATACCGTGGAAGAGAAATACAATGCTGTCGGCGCGGAACTGCATCGTCTTGAAAGCACGCATGTTGCCCCCGGTGAGAAGCTGAATGCCATGCTGTGCGAACGCGGTACGGCCGCCCTAATCTCCGGTGCCTCGCTTGCGGACCTCATTCGAAGACCGCAGATTACGTACTCCGATCTGGCTCCGTTCGATCCGGAACGTCCCGACCTTGACAGAGCTGTTATTAACGAGGTCGTCATAGACCTGAAATACGAAGGATATATCAAACGGCAGTTAAAAGAAGTTGAAGAATTCTCTGCCCTTGAGTCCAAACCCATTCCTGCAGATATCGATTATGACGATGTTACCAGTCTTCGTTTGGAAGCGCGGGAAAAGCTCAAAAAAATACGCCCGGAAAACTTTGGGCGGGCAAGCCGGATTTCAGGTGTCTCACCGGCCGACATCACGGTGCTGATGGTTTATGTTGAGGGCAGAAGATGAAAAGCGTTGCTCTTGGTTTTTCCGGTGGGGTGGATTCCGCCGTTTCAGCCGTTCTTCTGAAGAGGGCCGGATACGATGTGCACGGCGTATATCTGGACAACACTGACGAAAATGCAAAAAATGAAGCGCTGGCCGGTGCCGAGGCTGTCGGTATCCCGCTGGAAGTGCGGGATGTGCATGAGCAGCTTGAAGAAAAAGTCTGCAAAAAGTTTGAGCTGGCATATCTGAACGGAGAAACGCCGAATCCCTGCATACTCTGCAATCCCTCGCTAAAGTTTAAGAATCTGATGGATACCGGCTATGATTTCATAGCCACAGGCCATTATGCAAAGAGTGAAAACGGGGCTCTTTATAAAGGGCACCCGGATAACGACCAGAGCTATATGCTCTGCCGCCTTACTCGGCCGCAGCTTAACAGACTGCTTCTGCCGCTCGGCGCCTTTTCAAAAACCGAGGTTCGTTCCCTGGCCTCCGAATTTGGGCTGAAAGTTGCCACAAAACCGGACTCCATGGAAATCTGCTTCATACCGGACAAGAATTATATTGGATGGCTGGAGTCGAGACGGCCCGAGCTTCGTTCCACGCTCTGCGGAGATTTTGTATTCCACGGCGAGGTGATAGGGCAGCATGACGGAATATACCGGTGGACTGTTGGCCAACGGCTTCCCGGTCTCATCGACGGCCGTAAAGTCTATATCTCAAAAATCGATGCCGCCGGTGCTCGGATTGAGCTGGCTCTCTGGGAAGAACTCTTCAAAACCAAAGTTTGTGCACGTGATTTCAACTGGCTCTGCGACATGCCGGATACCTTTGAAGCCTCGGTGCGCGTCCGCCATACGAAATGGGAAAATCCTCCCTGCACCGTATATAAAGACGGAAACGGAGTCCGAATCGAATGTCATGAGCCTGTCAGAGCTCCTGCAGCAGGTCAGTCCGCCGTCGTTTACCGGGATGACCGCGTCATCGGCGCCGGATTCATTATTTAATATTTTCTTAATTGCTTTACCCGGCTGAATTTGATACTATTGAACAAAATAACTCAAAGGGAGATGGTTTCATTGGTTAAGATAATTATGGGCGAGAAGGGTTCCGGCAAAACGAAAAAGCTGGTCGATCTCGTTATTGAAGCAGTCAATTCCGCAAGCGGTGACGTTATAGTCATTGAAAAGGAAAAAAAGCTCACTTTCGACATTCCCTATCAGGCCCGTCTGATTGACGCCGGTGAATACGGTGTAAACTCCTATGACCTCTTAAAAGGCTTCATCTGCGGGCTGCACGCCGGCAATTATGACATCACACATGTTTTTATCGACAATTTCTTCAAGCTCGTTGCCAGCAAAGAGTCTGCTGATTTGGCCGGCTTTATGACTTGGCTCGAATCTTTCTCAATAAAGGAAAATGTTGAATTCGTCATCAGCGTCAGCGCCGACAGTTCAACCGCTCCCGAGGAAATCAAGAAGTTTATCATATAATTTAAATATTGAAAGACCTCCCGGAAATCCGGGAGGTCTTTTTTTGATAAATCAAGAATAATTGTGTGCTTTTTGCAAAACCATGTCTTTAACCTTGAGCAGACGGACCTTTGTGCTGTTTTCGTTTTCAGCGAGCTTCATCGTGATGTACTTGATGTTTGTCTCAAGATCCGGAATCATGACGTATTCAAGGGCGTTGACACGTCTGCGCGTCTTCTCTATCTCTTCGGCCAGGAGCTGCATCGTCTTTTCAACTTCTGCAAGCTTCAGCATGTCCTCAAAGACTTTTGCCATCTTTTCGAGTGCGTCATCCAGTTCGCCGGATGTCTGTGCAAAACCGTAAGGATAGATTTCGGACGGGTCGTTGTTCTTCGTTGTAAAGGAATACTGCGGAACATTCACGCTCATGATGTTTTTATACTTCATCGAAAGCTCCACGCTCTGGCGCGGATAAAGCAGTGCCTGCTCCAGCATTTCCGGAGACATGATAGAGCTTGCAACCTGAAGGGATGCAAATGCCTCCGTAAGTCCTTCCTCAACTTTAGCGCGAAGAATCTTATTCTGTTTTATGATGTCCAGAAACTGGCGCATCAGCTCATCGCGCTTGTCTTTCAGGAGCTTGTGGCCGCGGCGTGCGGTCTTCAGGCGTCCCTTGAGCTGATTCAGCACCATTCTGGTCGGGGTTACTGTGGTGCTTGCCACGGCTTACTCTCCCTTCGGCATGTATTTTTCTATATGCTCGACTTTGACACGCTTCAGCTCACGTGTAGGCAGTATGCTCAGCAGTTCCCAACCGAGATTCAGAGTCTCCTCTATCGAGCGGTTGGTTTCATTACCCTGCGATACGTATCTCTTCTCGAATTCGTCGGCAAATTTGGCAAACAGCTTATCATCATCGGAAAGCGCCGCTTCGCCGAGAATCGTCATGAGTTCCTTTGCATCCTTGCCTCTGGAATAAGCGGCAAAGAGCTGGTTCATCGTTCCGGCATGGTCTTCTCTTGTCTTGCCTACGCCTATACCCTTGTCTTTCAGACGGCTCAGAGACGGAAGAACATCAACCGGAGGAACAATGCCCTTGCGGTGCAGGTCACGGCTCAGGATAATCTGGCCTTCGGTGATGTATCCGGTAAGGTCGGGAATCGGGTGGGTCTTGTCATCTTCAGGCATGGTAAGAATAGGAATCATCGTAATCGATCCTGTCTTGCCGAGACGACGGCCTGCGCGTTCATACATGGTGGCAAGGTCCGTGTAAAGATATCCGGGATATCCGCGGCGTCCGGGAACTTCCTTCTTTGCGGCGGAAACTTCACGGAGAGCTTCGGCATAGTTCGTAATATCCGTCAGAATAACAAGGACCTGCATCCCTTTTTCAAATGCGAGATACTCGGCAGCCGTCAGCGCCATACGAGGTGTTGCGATACGCTCAACAGCGGGGTCGTTTGCCAGGTTGGAGAAAACAACCGTTCTCTCGATGGCGCCGGTACGCTTAAATTCGTTTATGAAGTACTCGGACTCTTCAAACGTGATACCGATTGCGGCAAAGACAACAGCAAATGTTTCGTTGTCGCCAAGAACTCTTGCCTGACGGGCAATCTGTGCTGCAAGCGCTGCATGCGGCAGACCGGAACCGGAGAATATAGGCAGCTTCTGGCCACGGACGAGGGTGTTCAGACCGTCGATGGTGGAAACACCTGTCTGAATGAACTCTGCAGGATAAGCTCTCGCTGCCGGGTTCATCGGAAGGCCGTTGATATCCATATAAGCGTCCGGAATAATGTCCGGGCCGCCGTCTATCGGAGTGCCCAGGCCGCTGAAAACACGGCCGAGCATGTCCTCGGAAACCGCAAGCTGCTGCGGATGGCCGAGGAAGCGAACCTTCGTTTCGGCAAGGTTTATTCCCTGTGCGGATTCGAAGAGCTGAACAACAGCACGGCTGCCTTCCACTTCGAGAACCTTGCAGCGGCGGACTTCGCCGTTGGGAAGTTCGATTTCGCCGAGCTCGTCGTATGTGACGCCTTCAACGCCTTCAACAATCATCAGAGGGCTGGCGATTTCTTTTATTGTCTTATACTCTTTAATCATCAGTTATTTCCTCCCGCGACAACGGCTTCGATTTCGCTGATCATTTCAGCCTCGATTTCATCATAAGCCTTATCAAATGCAGCAGGATCCGCCATCTTCGCACGGCCAATCTTTTCGCGGGCACCGATAACAAACAGTGCGTTCATATCGGCTTCCTTTGTGAGGGCTTCGCGGCAGAGCTCGTCATAATGAAGAACGATGTCGAGCAGTCTGTACTGCTTTGCATAGGAAGAGTAGGCATCTTCATCCACGAATGCGTTCTGCTGGAGGAAGTCTTCTCTAATCATCTTGGCGGTCTCCATCGTCAGACGGTCATTCGGGGAAAGAGCATCCTGACCGACCAGACGGACGATTTCCTGCAGTTCGCTTTCTTCCTGCAGAATATGCATCGCTTTTTCACGGTTCTTCATATACTTCTCGCCAAACTGCTCGGTGTACCAGGGTGCCAGAGTGTCGAGATACAGGGAGTAGGACGTCAGCCAGTTGATGGCCGGGAAGTGTCTTGCATAGGCCAGGGATGAATCCAGAGCCCAGAAGACCTTGACGATTCTCATCGTTGCCTGGGAAACAGGCTCGGAAATATCGCCGCCCGGAGGTGAAACAGCACCGATTGCGGTTACGGAGCCCTGTCTGTCATCGCTGCCGAGGCATTCGACAACGCCGGCTCTTTCATAGAACTGTGCCAGTCTGGATGCGAGATATGCGGGGTAGCCTTCTTCACCGGGCATCTCTTCAAGACGGCCGGACATTTCACGCAGAGCCTCTGCCCAGCGGGAAGTGGAGTCTGCCAGAACGGCTACATCGTAGCCCTGATCTCTGAAGTACTCGGCTATCGTGATACCGGTGTAAATAGATGCCTCACGTGCGGCAACCGGCATATCGGAAGTGTTGGCTATGAGAACGGTTCTCTTCATCAGAGGCTCGCCGTTTCTCGGGTCTTTCAGTTCGGGGAACTCCATCAGAACGTCCGTCATTTCGTTGCCGCGTTCGCCGCAGCCGATGTAAATGACTATGTCAACGTCGGACCACTTTGCCAGCTGGTGCTGAACAACGGTCTTGCCGGAACCGAACGGGCCGGGAACGGCAGCCGTGCCGCCCTTGGCAATCGGAAACATGGTATCGATGATACGCTGTCCGGAGTTCATGGGACGGGCAGGAACGTATTTCTTGGCATACGGTCTTGCAATACGGACAGGCCATCTCTGCATCATCTGCAGTTCGTGCTCAACGCCCTTCTCGTCTTTAACGACCGCGATGGTATCCGTTACGGTGTGCTCGCCGGATTCGATACTGACGACTTCGCCGGCCACTTTATACGGAACCATAATCTTGTGGTTGATTGCGGATGTCTCCTGGACCGTGCCAAGCACGTCACCGGCTACAACCTTGTCACCGATCTTTGCTACGGGAACGAAGTCCCACTTCTTCTCTCTGTCGAGAGCCGGTGCTTCGATTCCTCTTGCTATGGAGTCACCGGAAATGCGGCGCATCTCCGGAAGCGGTCTCTGAATGCCGTCATAGATGTTGTCCAGCATGCCGGGTCCGAGCTCAACGCTCATGGGGAACCCTGTTGTAACAACTTCTGCGCCCGGTCCGAGGCCGGAGGTCTCTTCATAGACCTGTATGGATGCGCTGTCACCGGTCATATTCAGGATTTCGCCTATCAGATGCTGGGAACCGACACGCACAACGTCGGAAACGTTGGCATCAGCCAGTCCTTCCGCAACGACAAGCGGACCTGATACTTTAGTTACTATACCCATATGTTACCTCTCTCAGTCTCCAAGGATGTTGGTGCCGACAGCTCTTTCAACCGCTGCTTTAAGCGCATCGAGTGCCATACCGGTTGAGCCGTCTCTTCCCGGAATCAGAATGATTGCCGGCGTCGGACTGTCCTTGAATTTGTCGATTTCATGCGCAAGATTCTGCGCCAGAGTTTCTTCTATGTAAATTATTGCGTATTCTTCACCTTCGGCGGTGATGGATTTGAGAACACTTGCCGCCTCTGCGGCATCTGCTACGGAAAATGTGTCAAGCCCGAGAGCTTTGAATCCCACAACGGTTTCGGCTCCGCCGATTACAGCTATTTTAAGCATACAGTTCACGCAGCCTTTCCTTTATGATATCGCTCTTCACGCCTGCCAGCCGTCCCGTGAGAATCATGCGGATAGCCGTGATTTCGCTCTCGAGAGCCGCGAGATATGCCGTAAGCGCTTCCGGACCGAAAGCAATGAGCTTTGCATCCTTTACGCATTCGTTGACAGCATTGTCGCATTCCAGTTCGAATTCGGTAAGCGAGCCGCCGGATGCGGCTTCGGCTCCGAGCTGTGCCGCCTTTTCAAGCTTCGTGTGGGCAAAAAGTGCGGCGAGCGCTTCCCCGTCCGTTGCCCCGATAATTCTGTATGTCTCGGTATTTCCGCCGTCGATGAGTGCGTTCTTCATGAAATCCGCGTCCTTGTTCATGCGCAGAGTTCTCACGGCACTCTTCAGGTTGGCAGAATCGATCAGCATCTTTACATATGCCTTGATATACTTGTTACCGGTTTCCTCGGCCAGTGCGGAAAGCTCGGCGAAATAGGCCTTATCCAGAACGAAATCGGCGAGCTGCGGGTTTGACGTGCGGGCCATGATGCTCTTCGCCTCCTGCAGGGCTTTGCCGAGTGCGCCGGGCATTTCGGAGTACTTTTCATCGTTGTAAAGCTCCAGAAGCTTTGCACCCGGGATGCGGCCGGCATTGCTGAGAAAATCGGACCCGTCGGTGTTCATGGCCTCGGATTTGATAATGACCTTGGCATTGTGGCAGTCGTACTTCATCTTGAAAACATCCGCCACTTCACTGTCCGGAGAAAGCATATCTATCTCTTTATAGATTTCGCTGCGGTGAGCGTTCAGGGCTGCATCTATCTGCTTTGCGGACATTCCGGACATGTCTTCATATCCGCAGTCGGTAAGCAGCTTGGCCGCCTCTTCGAAAGAGGCCGCATCGAGCATGCGGACGGCTCTTTCGGAATTCAGCAGTTTCGGTTCTCTTGCGCGGAGCATTGCCGACAGAGTGAGATACGCTTCTGCATTTTTAAGCAAAATATTACCTCCTGCGTCGGGGATTACTCAAACAGAACCTTTGCAAGCTCGGATGACATTTCATTCTTTGCCAGATCGATAAGAAGATCCAGCGTGCTGTTTACCTCGACCGCACCGCGTGAAAGTATGGCACCGCCCTTAAAATCCCCGATTTTCTCGGAGAGCGTGAGCTTGCCGTTTCCAAGCTTTTCGTTTGCAGCCTCGATAACCGCTTTGCCGTATTTCTTCGCATCGTCTCCGCCGAGGACAATCTGCTCATCCCCCGTAGAAACGGAATTGACAATCAGTTTCGTCAGGAAACCGATGTAATCCTTCTCGGGCATGTTCAGTATCATCTCGCGTGCCTTGTCAAAGCTCTTCGAGACCATTTCCTGCTTGAGTGAAAGCAGATCCTTCTTGGACTCCATGTGAGCTATGCGAACACGGCTTTCGGATATGTCTTCCTGAGCTTTGCTTCCGCGGCTGAATTTGTCATCGTAAGCCGCTTTTGCTTTGCTCTCGTAATCCTTTGTTATTTCCGCGCACTGTTTTTTCGCCTCGGCAAGAAGAGCCTCTGCTTCGGCTTCTGCATCAGCCTTTATATGGGCGATTATTTTTTCAGTGCCTTTCATATTGTATTCCTATAACCTTTTCTGTATTTCCTGCTTATCAGAGAGTGATGGTGTTGAGCATCAGGAAGCTTGCGAGCAGGCAGAGAATTGCATAGAACTCAACAATGATGCACATGATCATACCCTTGGACCAGTCGTCCTGCTTCTTTGCAAGAATGTTGACGGAAGCAGCTGCGACCTTGCTCTGTGCGATAGCGGAAAGAAGACCGCCGATGGCTATGGGAAGGCAGGCAGAGACGATCTGCATTGCCTGTGCTACGCTGATGGCAGCGGTGGCGCCGGAAATTTTCATGTATGCGAGGAAGAAAATAACAAATCCGTAGAGTCCCTGGGTACCGGGGATAACCTGCAGAATAAGGAAGTCGGAGGCCAAGCGGTCTTAGGAAGACAATTAGGAAAACCAAC
>JAZUEY010000079.1:0-7547 GCA_045640405.1 Candidatus Limivicinus sp. | reverse complement strand
CCGCAGCAGCGGTGGTGGGAGGGCATTAAACGACTGCGAGAGGGGGACCGCAGCAGCGGTGGTGGGAGGGCATTAACCGCCGTCGGAGGACCGCCACAGCGGTGGTGGGAGGAGTTTTTTATTCTCCGGCAAACGGCCGGGTTTTAAAGTTATAGAATCATAATATTCCCGTTAAACCATACTGATTAAAGCATCCTACCGGCCATCTTTTCATCATAACACATACCTTTGGCTTTATATTCCGGGCATAGTAAATCAGTAGCACTGGAATAATAAGCGCCACATTGATTGCAGAAATAGCCGCAGGGCTCATAGCGTTTACCGTGGCCGCCGCTGACGTTTACCAGTTCCTCGTCCGAGAGCTGGCAGCTCTTTATCGCTTCTCTATCGGGCTGCAGCAGCACGCTGAACATGGCCAGTTCTTCATTCGTCAGATCCGCAATCTTTTTCTGCAGGGCCTCGACTTCGGCCCGGAGGGCATTAAGTTCCTCAGCTGTTTTCATGATAGTTCCTTTCCGTTGTATTCTTTAACGATTTATAGCAGTACTATACCACAGTTTTAAGTCGAAGGCAAAAGAATATTGCAAACCCGGCACTCCCCTCGACAGAGGGAGCCTTACTCCTTGCCTCCCTCTCTCGAGGGAGGGGGACCGCAGCAGCGGTGGTGGGAGGGCATTAAACGACTGCGAGAGGGGGACCGCAGCAGCGGTGGTGGGAGGGCATTAACCGCCGTCGGAGGACCGCCACAGAGGTGGTGAGAGGAATTCTTAAGAAGAAGCAGTATGCAAGACAGCAACACGCTCTTTTACCGCATTATCAATTGCCTCGCATAAACCTTCAAAATTTGTATTGACATCACGATTGCTGAAACGAATCACTTCAATATCCATGCAGTTTAAATATTCTGTTCTTTCAGCATCTTTTGCCATGTTTTCTTCTTCGTAATGCTGTGAGCCGTCAAGTTCCACGACAAGTTTAGCCTTTGCACAGTAAAAGTCCGCGATAAACCTCATAATCGGCTTTTGTCTTTGAAACCGAACCGGATAAGTTTTCAGGTAGTCATACCAGAGATGCTTTTCCTCCGGAGTCATATTCTTTCGAAGCATCCGCGCCGTTATCGTGTTGTTATGATTGTATGAATACATAAATTCTTCTTTATCCAGCTCCGCTACGCAGGTATGCTCCATCAGTCAGCTACGCTCTTCCCTCCCTCAGTCAGCTTCGCTGCCAGCTCCCTCGAAGGAGGGAGCCTTACTCCTTGCCTCCCTCTCTCGAGGGAGGGGGACCGCAATGCGGTGGTGGGAGGAGAATTATATCAGTCTTCTAATTCCCGCCATTCGGAAAACATCTTTCCGGTAACGGCAAGAGTTACCAGGCCCTGCCCGAGAACATAGGCTGCCCAAATGTACTGCGGTTTACATAACTTGTTCATAATGAACATGGCAGCAAGCGGCATTACGAGGAAATTCAGGACCGTCAGAACGTATGCCGCCGTTCTTCTTTCCGAGCACAAATCGTAAGCCCGGTAGATGCCGTTGACCGCATTGAAAGGCATGCAGAGAGCATAGAGGCTGATGGCCGTTACCGCCAGTACAAAGCTTTGTTCCGACTCCACATGAAAAGCGCTGACGATGAGGCGCGCTCCCAGAATGCAGACGGCAGCCAGGCCGACGTGAATCAGAACCGAGGTCTTCATCATGCGGTTCAGAAAGCTTCTTAAGCCGGCATTGTCCTTTTTCCCGATCCAATAGCTGCAGAGCATCGTGGTTGTATTGTTGGACGCCGCTATGAAGCAGTCCGTTACAAACGAAAGATTGCTCAGGATGGCATTGGCCGTGAGATAACTTTCTCCCTTCAGGGACAGATTTTTTAAAAAGGCGAAAGACGTCAGGCCGGTGCAGATTTTATAGACAAAATACATGTTCCCGTAACGGAGCAGCGGCTTGACAAGAGACGGAGTAAAGGCACCGATTTTGAATTTGAACATTCTTTCGGGTGCCGCAAATTTGTCCGCCATAAAACTTGCAAAACTGATAACATAGGCCAGCACCGTTGCCAGCGCCATGCCGCGCATCCCCCAGTGTAGGACCCGGATATTCAGATAATTCAGGCCGATATTCGGTAATAACAGAAAGACGCCGGCTATAACAGGGGCCCTTTTCCTTCCGGACAGAGTAAAAAGAGCCGGATACATAGAGACGACCATGATAATCGGAAACGAAAAAACGATGGCCTGCATATAATCGGCCGTCATTTGAATCATTTCGTCATTGACCGCACCGAGTACAGCGGCAATTTTCCGAGGCATTGCCAGAACCGGAATGACAAGGCACAGGGACAGAAGCAGCCCGAAAGCCACGGCGGTCGTATAGATTCTGTCGATTTCATCCGCATCGTTCCGGCTCGAGCTTCGGCCGACCAGCACCTGCACGCCGTTGGCAATCAGGCCGCAAAAGGCGGCGTTGAGGATTGTCATAGGCACCGTAAGACCGTAGGCAGCCTGCGCGGTATCTCCCAGGAAAGTATTGATCATGATACCGTCCACGAGAGAGCCGATGACCACAAGCAAAATGGAAATCAGCTGTGCGGGGAAAACATATTGAATGGTGAATCTGTTTTTCTCCATGTTTGCGATTTTAAGCTTCCAGATATTTATTGCGAAGAGATTCCGCCTGTTCGGGCGAAATCTTACATTTTTCACGCAGATATTTTTCGGGCGACCCGTCTTGACTGTCCTGCAGCAAACGCTTCAGATCCGAAAGCGTTTTTGCGTTAATGCTCAGCAGTTCCCTGGCCTTTTCGAGGAATGCACCGGAATAGCCATTTTGCTCCAGCAGCTGTACGGTGTTTTCCGCCGCCATATAAAACGGCACCGCCGAGGCAGCATAATCGTTCAGGATATCTTCGGCGTTCATACCGAGAAGAAACTGGATGAGCATGACAACGATGCCTGTCCGGTCTTTCCCGTTTGAACAGTGAATCAGTACGCCCTCCGTGCTACCGTCCAGAAGAACGTCCATCACTTTGCGAAGCTGCTCGACGGAAGCGTCCGGGAGCAGGATATCCCGAACCATCTGATCTGTATTGACATATCGTAAATATTCGGCCGTATACCAGGCCATTTCCTCCTCCGATACGCTGCTTTTGATAAACTCGAGCATGCGTTTGGAGGCATCCGGCGCTTCCGGCCTGGGAAGCGGACAGTGAAAACAGCGGAAGCCTTCGATGTTTTGATCCTTCGCGGCCGCCATCTCCTCTTCATTGCGAAGATCAATAATGCTGTTGATGCCCAATTTTTTCAGCTGCCGGGCATCCTCCGAGCTCATCCGGGAAAGGTCTCCGGAGCGTAAAAGGCAGTTCTTTTTGATTTGTTTCCCGGAAACGGTAAGGTAATTCCCGGCGTCGCGTATATTTTCTACGGAATCCAACTTAAGCCGATGCGAAAGATAGACCGCCATCGCCTTATCGACAATCGCATCCGTCTCGCTTTGTTGAACTATTTGAGAAGAATCTTCGGAATCCGGATTCCGGCGGTAATGGTCAAGAATAAAATCAAAACTGTCCTGCGTCCGTTTGTCCATTGGCAGGTTGTTTTCTATGCAAAACTGAATCATATCGGCACTCGCCGCCAGAATCGCCGAATCCAGATCCGTCTGCGCCCAGATTCGCGCCAGATCGAATCCGTTCTGACGCGAATGATCAATCATGTCTGCCAGGAAAAGAATCTTCTCCTCCGGCTCCATGCCGACTCTGCCGGAGTGGAAAGCAATGGCCATCAGAATTTCCCGGTCCCGGATGCCAAACTCCTCATAGGCAAGGCAGGCTCCCGCAATCCCGTGCAGCAGATGGGCATTCCGGGCCTCATTCGACGGAATATAGCGACCGGTTCTTTCACACAGGCGGAGAATTTCCTCGTCGCTCAGACTGCCGGCCACATCGTGCAGCAGGCCGGCAATATACATTTTTTGCGGATCGACGGACGTTTTTTCGGCAATCTCCCGGGCATACTCCGCCACGTGGATACTGTGCTCATATTTCCGGGGTGACATCTTTTCCGAAACGGCCTTTCGGATTTTTTCCGTGCCGGCTTCCGTTTGAAAAGCTTCCGCTTGCATCTTCATAGGTTCCAAATTAACGTTTATTCTCCGGGAGCCAGATTTTCAGCTTCTCGGCCTCCTGAATCAGCTCTTCCCGGAAGTCGGGATGCGCAATCGAGACGAGGGCCGCGGCTCTCTGCCAGGTGCTCATACCGGCCAGATTGACACAGCCGTATTCGGTGACGATGTAATGCGCCTGCGAACGGGGCGTGGTTACCACTTCGCCGCCGAGACTCGGCTTAATGTTGGAATGCACCACGCCTTTCCCGTCCGTAAAGGTGGAATTCAGGCAGAGAAAGGACTTGCCGCCTTGGCTGTTGCAGGCCCCGGTGACAAAGTCCACCTGACCGCCGGTACCGCTGATCTGGCGGAAACCGGCCGTTTCCGCATTGACCTGGCCGAAAAGGTCCACGCTGATGCAGCCGTTGACGGAAATGAGATTATCGATTTTCGCCATAACGGCCGGGTTGTTCACCCAGGAGAGGTTGCGGCCTTCCAGAGATACGTTTTTATCGAGCCAGCGGTAAAAGTCCTTGGAGCCGATGGCAAGGCCCAGCACGCCGCCGTCGAGCTTACCGGCGCGATACAAGTCATAATACCCGTCGGAGCAGAGCTCTGTATGCATCTTGACCTTTTTTATATCGGAATCGCAGATGAGAGAGCCGATGACGTTGGGGATGCCGCCGATGCCAAGCTGCAGCGTGCAGCCGTCCGGAATGTGCGGGAAAATGTGCCCGGCAATCTGCCTGTCGTTATCCGTCGGAGGCGTCGGCAGCATTTCCATGAGCTCCTGCTCGCCGGCCTCGACGATGACGTCCGCCTCGCTGACGTGAATGCGGGCATCCTCGCCGTAAATGTACGGCAGGGATTCGTTGACCTCCAGAATCAGCTTCTTCGCCTTTTTCGCAATAAAGCTGACGGCACCGAGACCGCAGGAAAAGCTGAAATACCCGTCCTCATCCATTTTGGAAACGGCGAGCATCGCCACATCGACTTCCAGGAAGTTTTCGTAGTACCACTGGAGGTTTCGGAAAAGCATGGGAGAAAAGAAGGCTCTCCCCTGGCTCACCAGTTTTCGCTCATAGGCGCCGCAGTGCCAGGTGTTATAGACGAAGTGCTCCTGCTCCGGGTCGCACTCGATGACCTGAATGGGGCCGGGCGTAAGGTTGCCGCGAATCTTGACGGCTTTCAGTTCGTCCTTTCTCTCGGCAAGAGCCGCATCGAGCAGAACCGGCTTGCTGTTGTTGCTGCCGTAATCCACCCAATCCCCGCTTTTAACGAGTTTGACCGCCTCGCGGGCGGAGCATAGCTTTTGACTGTATTCCTGATAAACATTCATGACAATATCTCCAGAAACTTTCCGGCGGCCTTAAGCATGAGCTTTTTCGAACCGACGCCGGAAAAATTGATTTCGACCAGATAGTCGCCGCCCATAGGCGTCATCTTGAGCACGACGCCTTCCCCGAAGGCCTTGTGCTTTACGTTGTCCCCCACGGAGAGCGCAAGGGTTTCCTCCTTCTTTTTCGAGAAGTCCGGCGTAAAGCGGTTCTCTGAAGCCGGAGCGGCATGATAAGCAGATGTCTGCGATGAGTAAGAGCTCGGCTTGCTGTATTCCTTGGGTATGTTCTTGTGGTTGATGTGCTCGGGGGGAATTTCGTCGATAAAGCGCGAGACGCGGTTGACCTGCGTCCGGCCGAAGAGCATCCTCTGCCGCGCACAGACGAGGAAGAGGTTCTTCATGGCTCTCGTCAGGGCGACATAGCAGAGACGCCGCTCCTCTTCGAGTTCCGATTCGTCGCCCATGCAGCGGACGCTCGGGAACAGGGATTCCTCCATGCCGACAATAAAGACACAGGGAAATTCCAGGCCCTTGGAGGCGTGCATCGTCATCAGCGTGACGCAGTCGGCCTCGGAATCCATATTGTCCAGGTCCGAATACAGGGCCACGTTAGCCAGGTAGCCTTCCAGCGAGAAGTCTCCGCTCTCCTTCATGTAGTTGATGACGGAGGTCTTGACTTCCTTGACGTTTTCGGCCCGGGCCGTCGCCTCCGGGTCGTCCTTTTCCTCATACATGCGGAGGTAGCCCGTCTTTGCGAGCATCTCGTCATAGAGAACGTCCGGCGTGTTGTTGGCGGCGAACTCGCGCAGATAATCTATGAGATTGGCAAACTCGCGAAGCCTCGCCGCGGGCCTCGCCAGCTCGGGATACCGATCCGCCTTGCGGCAGATTTCGAACATCGAGGTGCCCTCCCGGTTGGCGATTTCGGCCAGCGTCTCCACGCTGGTCTTTCCGATGCCGCGGGGCGGGTTGTTGATGATGCGCTCCAGGCGGAGATTGTCGTTCGCCGAGGAAATGACATTGAGGTAAGACAGCGCATCCTTGACCTCGGCGCGGTCGAAGAAGCGGGTTCCGCCTATGATCCTATAAGGGATGGCGTTGCGCTTGAAGGCATATTCAAAGTTGTTCGACTGGGCGTTGATGCGGTAGAGCACGGCAAAATCCCGGAAGTTCATTCCCTGGGAATACAGGCCCATGATCGAGGAGGCGACAAAGGCGGCCTCGTCGTTCTCGTTGTCGGCCAGGTAGAGCTCGATTTTGTCGCCCTCTCCCCTGTCCGTCCAAAGCTCCTTGCCCTTGCGCTCGAAGTTGTTGCGGATGACGCTGTTGGCGGCGTCGAGAATGTGCGAGGTGGAGCGGTAGTTCTGCTCCAGGCGGATGACCGTGCAGTTGTCGAACTGATCTTCAAAAGAAAGGATGTTCTCTATGGTGGCGCCGCGGAACTTGTAGATGCTCTGGTCGTCATCGCCGACGACGCAGATATTCCTGTCGCGGTTACAGAGGAGCGATGCCAGCAGATATTGCAGATGGTTGGTATCCTGATACTCGTCGATGAGAATGTAGCGGAAGGTGTCGCGCCAGTAGTTGCGGACTTCGGGATACTCCTCGAGGATGAGGACGGTGTTGAGAATCAGGTCGTCGAAATCCATTGAATCGGCTTCCTTGAGGCGATGCTGATACTCCCTGTAGAGGTCGGCCACATGGATGCGGTGCAGGTCCCCGGACATTTCGGCCATGCGCTTGTATTCGTCGGGCAGAATCTTGGCATCCTTCGCGCGGGAAATCTCACCGAGGACCGCCTTGGGGGCGAAATATTTCTCGTCCAGGTCCATATCCTTGACGATGTGCTTCATAAGAGAAACCGTATCGGAAGTGTCGTAGATGTTGAAATACCGGTCGTACCCGAGCAGGTCGGCATTGCGGCGGAGCATCCGCACGCAGGCGCTGTGAAAAGTGCAGGCCCAAATGTCGAGCGCCAAGTCCCCCAGGCGGGCGGCCAGACGGTTTTTAATCTCGTCGGCGGCCTTGTTCGTAAAGGTGATGGCGAGAATTTGCCAGGGTCTGGCAAGGCCCTTGTCCAGAATGTTGGCAATGCGGTTAATGAGGACGGT